>NZ_KV803680.1:0-189070 GCF_001811145.1 Corynebacterium sp. HMSC062A03
CCGACGTGTCTACTTTCCGGGGGCCAGGCCCGTGGACACCCACTAGCTAGTTGAGCTTGGCACCAGCAAAATTCTTCTTACCACGACGCAGCACTAGCCATGCCCCGTGGAGCAGGTCGTCGGCAGCCGGCTCCCAGTCATCAGATTCAATGCGCTGGTTATTAACGTATGCGCCGCCTTCCTTGATAGTGCGACGGGCCGCACCCTTGGAATCAGCAAGGCCGGAGGCAACCAACAAGTCGACAATGGTGCGCGGTTCACCAGCGGCTATGTCAGCCGCGGTAGTCTCCGACAGCGCGCCAACCAGAGTTTGCTCATCCAAGTCAGAAAGCTCTGCCTTGCCGAACAGCGCCTGCGCAGCGAGCTCGACGGACTTCGTGGCTTCCTCGCCATGCACCAAGGTGGTCATCTCCTGCGCAAGGCGGCGCTGTGCCTCACGACGGAAGGGCTCCTCGGCTACCTTCTGCTCGTATTCAGCGATTTCTTCCTGGCTCAAGAAGGTAAACCACCGCAAGTAGTCAATGACCACGGAGTCACCCGCGTTGAGGAAGTACTGGTACCAGGAGTACGGCGATGTTTTCTCCGGATCGAGCCAGAGCTTTCCGCCGCCAGTGGACTTACCAAATTTCTGCCCCTGGGCATCCGTCACGAGCGGAACCGTCAGGCCATGCACCTTGGCTCCCTTGACACGTCGGTTGAGATCAACTCCAGAGACGATATTGCCCCACTGATCGCCACCACCGATCTGCAGAACACAGTCAAACTCATCGTGCAGATGAACATAGTCATTGGACTGCAGGAGCATGTAGGAAAACTCGGTGTACGAGATGCCATCAGACTCCAAACGGCGCTTGACGGTGTCACGGTCCAGCATGGTGTTGAGAGAAAAGTTCTTACCCACATCACGCAAGAAGTCGATGACGGTCATCTTCGAAGTCCAGTCAGCATTGTTGACCATGGTGGCAGCGTTCTCGCCCTCAAAATCAATGAACTGACGCAGTTGCTTCTTAATGGCGACCATATTGTCGTTGATAGTCTCCTGCGAGAGCATGGTGCGCTCCCCTACATCGCGCGGGTCACCGATCTGGCCCGTCGCACCACCCGCCAGGGCAATCGGATGGTGGCCAGCCTTCTGGAAGCGACGAAGCATAATCATCGGTACGAGGTGGCCGGCGTGCAGCGAATCACCTGTCGGATCAAAACCGCAGTACAAGGTGATAGGTTCTTCGCAGGCCTCACGGAGTGCGTCGAGGTCGGTGGACTGGTTAATGAGGCCGCGCCACTGCAGTTCATCAATGATATTCATGAAGGCTCCTTTGAAAATCGATTCGTTCTTTTGAGATCTAGTTCTGGCGCGGCCACGGCGTAGCGTGGTCCACCAGCATGACGGGGATGTCGTTCTCAATGGGATAGGCCACGCCAAGACGTTCATTGACCAAGACCTGTTCCTCAGCCAGATACTTCAACGGACCTTTATCCTGCGGACACACCAAGATGTCAAGCAGTTGCGAATCGAGACTCATAAGCGCTAAGCCTACACTTCCCTAGATTCCACGGAAGGAAGGGTCCCACCATATTCGAGTTTGAGCGCCATAGAATGATTGCGCAGCTTGCGGACCGAGTTTTGAGAAATCGCCTCCTTGATTTGCTCCATTTCGCGGCCCAGGATGCTGAGCGATTCACTCATCTCCTCAACAGCAACCGGATCCTTCAGGTCTGTCACATCGAGGTAAGACTTCACCAGCTCCTTGGAGTGTTCTTCAATCATGTCGCGCACGAGGGCTTGCTGGTGCGGAGCCTCATCGAGCCGGTGCCAATTGTCCAACACCCACACCGCTGACTCATCGAAAGAATCCCACGCTCGTTGGACAGGACTAGGAAGCTTGTGCGCTGTAAAGGTGTACCGGACTTCCTCCAAGGTATGGATAAGCTCGCTTTCTCCGGCTTTGGGAGGCTCCAAAACCTTCTCCTGCCGCGGCGGCGTCACGAATCCAGCAGCCATACCTGTGCAGATTGCGACGACCGGCCATAGGAAACCCAAACCTCCGCCACTTAACACATGGAGGACAACGACGAGCGCGGTAACCGCAACGCCGACAACAACTTTTCGAGAGTTCAGGGCGTTCATGTAGTGCAGATCCTCCTGGGAAGGGTGGAGTTGTTTTACTGGTAGGCACGAATTTCTTCGAATGCGGCAGCAAGGTCACCGTTAAGCGCATCAAAAGTCTTGCCACCAGTGAGCTGAGCAAGTTCTTCCATCTCTTGGATATTGGCTTCACCATACAAGATGACAAAGACCGGAATCTCCTTTTTATCCTCGGGCAGCTGCGCATAAGCGTCCTTGAACTGAGCAAATGTACGCCCGCGGGTAACTTCGCCGTCGGTCATGAGCACCACGGTGCCAATATCGCCGCCGCTGGTATCCACTTCATCGAAAGCGTTCAGGACGGCCTCGAAGGTCGCGGTATCGCCATCCGCAACGAGGCGTTCCACGCGGTCTGCAAGCTCCTTGGTGGTTGCCGGCTTATCCTTATCCACGCGTGCACGAGTTGGCTGCTGGGGCTCTGAAGAATACGGAATCAGCTTGATCTTCTCGCGATTTCGGAAGGCAACTTGGCCTTCGCCATCTGGGGCGCCGTCAGCTGAGCCGTCGATAAGCGGGAGCAAACTACCCTTGAGTAGATCCATGCGCTCGCCTTCCATGGAGCCGGAGGTATCGAGGACCAAAGCCGTGTTGCCAGGATTGCGAAGTTCATGGGCAAAGGCAGCCTCCAGCGCATCAACGGTTTGCTCATTTGCTGGGTAAGGCAGCTCAAAAACAGTGCCGGGCAGGTCAGAATTATCTACTCGCAAATGGAAGCTTGTGAGCTTGTCTGGATGCTCCGCAAACCATTCAGCAAGCGCCTGCACTTTCGCTTCTGCGTCTTTGTCCGAAGAGCTCGTCAAGGAAGACAGCGGATAGTCAGCCGAAATCACTCCATCGGAGGGGATGACCACCTCCAAGTCTGCTCCCTCATCTTTGAGCTGGTAGAGCACAGATTCATAGTTAAAGATTGCATCGGCTTGCTCCGGGTGCTCGCGGAAGCGGTCGGCCAACCAGCCAGAGGAACCCGATGTCAGTGTTTGGTTGCCAAAGAGCTTTTGCACTTTTCCAGTGGACTGCCTGATGTCCTCTTCCGTGAGGGCGCGTCCTGTGTCCGCAAAAGCGGTCGTTGCTGCCGATAGTGCGGAGAAACCCGAATTTGAGGTAGAAGGATCCGTCATGCCAAAAGTTATTCCGGAGTCAGCGATTTCTTGCCACGTCGGCTGCTTGCTGGTCCAGCCTTGTTTTTGTGCCACAGAGGACTGCACGCCGAGAGCTATTGGGGAACGCGCCACGCTGTGTTCTCTTCCCAGCTGGTCATCTGCACCAATAATGCGCGCATAGCGATTGGTGGCAAACCACGTCGCATCATAGGCCCCTTCGAAACCGCCTTGCTTAAGGGTGCGGGAATTCGCCAGCGTTCCGGCCTCGGTGGTCATGGTGATGTCGAAGCCGAGGTCTTGGGAGGCGTCGGCAAGCACGGGCTCCAGAGGTTCGAGCTCCGTTGCCGCCACGATTCTGAGACCCCCGCTGAATGAATTCCCAGCGCTGGGCTTCTGAGAGTCATCAAACAGATCACCCATCGAACAGGCCGTCAGCGCCATGGTGCCCACTAGGATGAGCAGCACTCTCAGTGACCGAAACATTCCCTCACAACCTTCCTGATGCTTGTTGCTGCGGAGCCTTAACCGACTACTTGCAGAATTTCCTCGAAATCCGCCCACCGCAGCTGGCTATATTCGCCGCCGTCCACGGGGATACTGTGATCGTTGGATGGATCAAATTTAGGGTTGAAGCCGGAGCCCTGCGTACTGAGCCCGAGGCCCTCCATCACCGCAGGGATGCCGTCCTCATTCATTGCTTTAGCAAACAGCGCTCCCTCCTCAGTGCGAGGAATGACGATGCTGATCAACGTCGTCGGTGGATCCAGAGCCAGGGGTGTATAGCGGGACAGGTCTTCGCCCTCATGGAGCAGGCGCACGTACTGATCGGTAGTTGCCAAGACCATGGGCATCTCCCCCTTATCTACCCGAAGAAAAGCATCGAGGATTCCCTGCTCGGTGGTCTCACTGTAGCCCTGTTCCGCTACGAGATGCCGCATGATGTCATCAGCTTCCGCATCAATCTTCGCCTTGTCATCACGTCCTAGCTCCTTCTGCGCGTAGTCCTCCCCAACGGTGCGAAGAAGGCGTGCGTAACGCAATGCGGCAAAAGACTGACTTACCTGGGGCACTGCCACGTCCACGACACGCGGCGATCCGAAGGCTGGGCTAATGTCACGCCAGCGAGTGTTTTCCTGGGACATGTCCACCAAGGTCTCTACATTCAACGAAGCTAAGTTGCCGGATTCCGTGACCAAGTCGTGGTCCTTCATGTCCTCAACAAGCTCGCTATGCACCAGCACCAACAACTGATTGCCAAACACCATCGGAGAACCTTCATCCAGTTCCGCCAGCTCCGGGTTGGCATTGCGTAGGTCAGATACCCACGCAGCACCATTGGGGTCCGTCAGAATGAAGTCGTAGTCCTTGTCCACGCTGCTGCTGTGTTCAACGAAGTCCCCAGCCGGCACCACATCGAGTTCGACCTCAATGTTGTGTTTCTCTAAAGCCTCGAGCATGGCAGGGTCTTTAAAGGTGGCTTCCAGTTCTGGACTAATTGCGCCCGTGACAAGGGTCGTGTCCTTGAAAAAGTTGAATTTCGGCAGGGAATCTCCGCCACGCCCTACCGCGAGGGAGGCCACGGCGAGGACGATGAACACTGCGGCGATTACGAAGGATTTAGTACGCTTCGTCGACGATGTGCTGCTCATGATCTAAATCATAAAGTGATCTTCTTCTCATTGCTGGGTAAAGGAAGGGGTGAAGGGGGTAAAGCGGGAGCTCGCTATCCTGCCTCACCCAGTTCTTTAGAGAAGTGAAGGAACGTTCGCCACCAAAGAGTAGAGGTCCTTCGGGTCCTCAGGGTTAGCGATGATATCAATCTCGGACTCTAGGTCGGTGCCCCGAACAGAATCACGTAGATAACGCAGAGCAGAGAAATCATTAATGGCGAATCCGACGTCATCAAAAAGCGTGATCTGCTCCTCGCTATCGCGGCCCGTGGCCTGGCCTGTCAGCACCTGATAGAACTCAACGACCGGGAAATCCTCCGGCTTCTGCTGAATCTCGCCCTCAATGCGAGTTTGCTCGGGAAACTCAACGAAGACTTTTGACTTGTCCAAAATCGAGCTTTCCAGCTCCGTCTTGCCGGGGCAATCACCGCCCACAGCGTTGAGATGCACGCCTGGGAGAACGTGGCGCTCAGCCAGAATCTGGTTCTGCGCTTTATCCGCCGTGCAGGTGGTGATGATATCCGCGCCCACAACGACCTGGTCAACGCTCGAGGCGGCCGTTATGTTGAAGCCCAGCGGCTCCAGATTGCGCTGGAATTTTTCTACCGCCTGTGGGTCAATGTCGTAGATGGCAATCTCGTCGATTCCCATGACTCCGCGGAAGGCAAGGGCCTGGAACTCGGACTGGGAGCCAGCACCCACCATGGCCATCCGCTTCGAATCCTGACGGGCCAGGTGTTTGGCAACCATCGCCGAGGTAGCGGCCGTGCGCAGCGCCGTGAGCAGAGTCATCTCTGCTTCGAAGGTGGGATATCCATTGTCGACGTCGGCAAGCACGCCGAAGGCTGTAACCGTTTGGAATCCGCGCGCGGGATTGGAGGGGTGACCGTTGACGTACTTAAAGGAATACTCCTTACCGTTGGAGGTGGGCATGAGTTCGATGACGCCAAACGGGGTGTGGGAGGCAACTCGGGCGATTTTGTCGAAGCGCTCCCATTCGCGATAGTCCGCTTCGAGGTAGTCCACCATGCCGGAGATGATGTTTTCTACTCCTTCGCGCTGGATCCAGCGTGCCATGTTTTCTACGTCGACAAACTTGACTGCGTGATTCATCTCTGTCTCCATTCTTGATACTTGTCTTAGTTCTTGGGGTGAAGGTCCGTCTGCGGTGCAGCCGGGAAGCGCGAGGTGGGCAGGTGCTTGGCCTTCCTCTCCGCCGCGATGGCATAAATGCGCTCACGCCAGGCAAACCACATGGCTGCGAATACCGGAATGAGCAGCAGCGTCGAAGCCAAGGCAAAGGTTCCGATTGGGTAATCGAAGGCCATGAGGAGGATGACCACGGCGATGAAAGCCAGCACCGACCAATCACCGGCTTGGCCGAATGGGGAGCGGTACGTCGGGCGGGTATAGCGCCCCTTCTTGGCCAGCTGCACAAATTTGATGTGTGACAAGGCTACTGCCGCCCACGACGCCAATGTGCCGAGCGCCGCGAGGTTCAACACGATTTCAAAAGCCATCTCCGGCACGACATAGTTGAGAAACACACCGGCGAGGCCGACGAAAGCAGCCATCACGATGCCGCCATAGGGAACGCCGGATTTAGACATGCGGGCACCGAATTTAGGGCCGGATCCAGCGGTAGACATGTTGTACATGATGCGGCCCGTGGAATATAGACCGGCGTTCAGAGAGGAAATAGCCGCAGTGATAACCACCAGCTGGAAGATGGGCGCCGCATAGCCTGCCCCGAGGGTCTCAAAGAAGGTCACAAAGGGCGAAACCTCCGCCACGTAGGTCGTATACGGCAACACCAGAGTCAGCAGCAGGACGCTGCCGAAGTAAAAGACTACGATGCGGAACAGCACGCTGTTGACCGCACGCGGAATATGCTTCTCGACGTCCTTGGTCTCACCGGAGGTTGTGCCCACCAGCTCGATGCCGGCGTAGGCGAAGACCACGCCTTGAATGACGATAACCGCAGGAAGCAGACCATTCGGTAGCCAACCGCCCGCATCAGCGATGAGGCTAAACCCAGTCGGATCACCATTCGGATGGCCTAGAATAACCACACCAATCGCCACGATCATGAAGATGATCAGAGCAACGATCTTGATCATGGAGAACCAATACTCCAGCTCGCCAAAGATCTTCACCGAAAGCATGTTGAACAGCAGGATGCTGCACACCACACCGAGAGCGAGCAACCATTGCGGGACGGCGTCAAGCCACGAGGTATATTGCCCAAACCACTTGATGTAGATGGCCACTGCGGTGCCATCTGCCACCAACGTCGCCGCCCAATTTCCCCAGTAGAGCCAACCGGTCACGAAGGCGGTCTTTTCGCCATAAAACTCACGCGCGTAGGAGACGAAGGAACCTGAGCTCGGACGGTACACGATGAGCTCGCCGAGCGAGCGCAAAATGATGTAGCCGAAGAATCCACACACCAAGTACAACACGGCGAGGAAGGGGCCCGCCGTTTGCAAGCGCCCGCCGGTGCCGAGCAGCAACCCGGTGCCGATGGCAGAGCCGATGGCAATCATCTGCAGCTGACGGTTGCTCATCCCCTTCTGGAGGCCCTGGTCTTCCGAAGCATAGACCGCTTTCTCTTTCTCATGAGACTCCGTGTTGGGCGGCCGAAGTGTTTCAGTCATAAGGGAGATAGTCCTTTCCGAATCCGGAACGCGATGGAGCTTCGCATTCCCTAAGGAAACGTTATAGGAACCTTATGAGACTTACCTCACGTCTACCCCCGCTCTGTGGCCCACGACAACTACGTGCAGTGGAAAAGAGCTCTCTGCGTCACCCCCGCATAAGAAAAGAACCGCATGGCCATAAGGACCATGCGGTTAAAGAAGCTGGCGCGTTTAGCGCAACGGAGTCTGCGTCCATTCGCGCGCGCCACGAGCACGCTCGCGAACCTTTTCGCGCTGCTCCACCACGCGGATACCGGCGGTGCCTCCCTTAGTGGAGCGCGACGCCACTGCCCCATCAATGGTCAGCACCTCGCGAACCTCTGGGAGCAGGCGCTTGTCGACGCCCGCCAATTCCTCATCAGTGAGATCCACCAGGTCAACGCCGCGGGACTCTGCGATCTGCACGCACGCACCGGAGGCCTCATGAGCCTCGCGGAAAGGAACGCCTTGGCGCACCATCCACTCAGCCAGATCAGTGGCCAGAGTGAAACCGCGCGGTGCGAGCTCGCGCATGCGATCTTCGTGGAAGGTCAGGGTTTCGACCAATCCGGTCATCGCCGGTAGCAAGAGGTTCAACTGCGCCACCGAGTCGACGATGGGCTCCTTATCCTCCTGCAGGTCACGGTTATAGGCCAAGGGCTGCGCCTTAAGCGTTGCCAGCAGGCCCGTGAGGTTGCCGATGAGCCGGCCAGTCTTGCCTCGGGTCAACTCCGGTACGTCCGGGTTCTTCTTCTGCGGCATGATCGAGGAACCAGTCGACCAGGCATCATCCAAGGTGACATAGCCATATTCTGGGGTGCACCAGTAGATGATCTCTTCGGATAGGCGCGACATGTCCACGGCAATCTGGGTAAGGACGAAGGCCGTTTCGGAAGCAAAGTCCCGTGCTGCCGTACCGTCCAGCGAGTTCTCTGCGGCGGAGTCGAAACCGAGCTCCTCGGCAATAGCCTCCGGGTCCAAGTGCAGCGAGGAACCAGCGAGTGCACCCGAGCCATAAGGAGACACGGCCAAACGCTTGTCCAGATCCTGGAGGCGCTCGATATCACGCAGCAACGGCTGGGCGTGTGCGAGCAACTCGTGCGCTAGCAGAACTGGCTGCGCCGCTTGGGAGTGGGTCTTGCCCGGCATAATCGCATCCGGATGAGCTTCGGCCTGACCAGCCAGAGCGTCCACCAAGTCGGTGACTTGGAGCGCGATATCGCGGATAGCATCGCGGATCCACATCCGGAACAGGGTGGCTACCTGGTCGTTGCGGGAACGACCGGCGCGCAGGCGTCCACCAACCTCGGGGCCTACAATGTCGATGAGCCCGCGCTCCATCGCGCCGTGGACGTCCTCGTCCGTCGGTAGCGGGGTGAATTCACCAGAAGCAACCTTCTCCCCTAGTTCGCTGAGGCCGTTGAGCATGGTGCCCAAGTCGGCGTCGGACAGCAATCCGGCCTTGTGCAGGACCTTAGCGTGTGCCTTGGAGGCCAGCACATCATAGGGGGCGAGGACCCAGTCGAAGTGGGTGGATACGGACAGGGCAAACATCGCCTCGGATGGGCCGCCCGAAAAGCGGCCTCCCCACAACGCGCCCTCGTTAGTCTTGTGCATCGTTTCCTTACCTTGACCTTGGCTGAGCTTGCTTACTTGCCGGTGGGGAAACCGCCGTCGCGGTCACGCTGGTTGGAGATCTGTGTTGACAGGCCGTGCAGCTGAACAAAGCCCTTGGCCGCAGTCTGATCGAAGGTATCGCCCGTGTCATAGGTAGCCAGGTCGAAGGAGTACAGAGACTGACCAGAGCGGCGGCCGTTGACAGTGGCGGTGCCGGCATGCAGAACCATGCGGATATCGCCGGTGACATTCTCTTGGGTGGACTCGGTGAAGGCATCCAGAGAGCGCTTCAGCGGCGAGAACCAGAGGCCATCGTAGACCTCTTCGGACCAGCGGGCGTCCGTAAGGCGCTTGTAGCGGGCCAGCTCGCGTTCCACAGTGACATCTTCCAATGCCTCGTGGGCCTTGATGAGAACCATGGCGCCAGGTGCCTCGTAGACCTCGCGGGACTTGATGCCCACCAGGCGGTCCTCCACCATATCGAGACGGCCAATACCCTGTGCACCGGCGCGGCGGTTGAGCTCCTCGATGGCCTGAAGGACGGTAACCGGCTTGCCATCGATAGCGGTGGGCACACCCTTGTCAAAGGTGATGGTCACCTCGTCCGGGGCATTGCCCAGGTCCGGCTGCTCGGTATAAGCGTAGAGATCCTTTGTCGGCGGGTTCCACAGATCTTCCAGGAAGCCGGTCTCGACCGCACGGCCCCACACGTTCTGGTCAATCGAGAACGGGGACGCAGCGGACTGCTCGATCGGAAGGTCGATTTCCTCAGCGAAGGCAATCGCCTTATCGCGGGTCCAGGCGTAGTCACGCGCCGGCGCAATGATTTCCAGTGCCGGATCCAATGCTCGGAAGGAAACCTCGAAACGCACCTGGTCGTTACCCTTGCCGGTGCAGCCGTGCGAAACATGCGTACCACCGTGGGCCTGAGCGGCCTCTACGAGGTGCTTGACGATGAGCGGGCGCGAGATAGCAGACACCAGCGGGTACTGCTTCATGTACATGCCGTTCGCCTTGATGGTGGGCAAGCAGTACTCTTCTGCGAACTCATCCTTTGCGTCGACAACGATGGACTCGACAGCACCGCAGTCGAGAGCACGCTGGCGCACAGATTCCATATCCTCGCCGCCCTGACCAAGGTCGAGGGACACAGCGATAACCTCGCCGCCGGTCATTTTGGCCAGGTAGGGAATGGCGACGGAAGTATCCAGACCGCCAGAGTAGGCAAGCACAACGCGTGCAGTCATAGTAGTTTGCTCCTTTAAGACAGACAGGTGCTAAAAATTGAACTGATTTATATTATACAGACTTACGTATAAATGTTAAATAGCACGGCTGGTGAGCTTTTCTGCAAGCTCACGGCCTCCTAGTCCTTCACGGGCAAGGACAAAGATGGTGTCATCGCCAGCAATACAACCCACCACATCTGGCAGGCCCACGCGATCAATGAAGGATGCTAGGTACTGGGCAGCGCCCGCGGGAGTACGAAGCATCGCGATGTTGCCGGAGAAGTCGTGGGAGACCACGAGTTCATCGAGCATGCGACGCAGCTTCTCGCGCGGACCGTTGAGCTGGTCTTCGAATTGCTCCAACTCGCCGCCCACCACGTAGAAGGACCGGCCACCATCGCGTTTCACTTTCTTGGCGCCCAGCTCATCGAGGTCGCGCGACAAGGTGGCTTGTGTGATGTCGATTCCCTCATCGAGCAAGAGCTCGGAGAGCTGGACTTGGCTCGTGACCCGCGTGCGGTCAAGAATCTCCAAGATCTTTGCTTGGCGGGCATTGCGCGTAGTTGGTGTTGTCGTCATGCGCTTAGTTCTCCTCCTGAGCTGCAAGAAGCCACACGAGCAGCGCCTTCTGCGCATGGAGGCGGTTTTCCGCCTCGTCGAAAACACGGGACTGTGGTCCGTCAATCACCTCAGCGGTCACTTCGTTGCCGCGATAGGCCGGTAAACAGTGCAGGAAGATTGCCTCTTCCTTGGCACGGGACATGACCTCTGGGGTGACCTGGTAAGGCAGGAACGGGGTGCGACGGTCCTTGCCGTCATCTTCCTGCCCCATGGAAACCCAGGTATCGGTGATAACAACGTCGGCGCCGCCGACAGCATCAAGGGAATCAGTCACGGTCACCGTGCCGCGCGTGCGGGCACGTTCTACAAATTCCGGCTGCGGCTGGAAACCTTCCGGCGCAATGATCGTCATCTCCATGCCCGCGGTGGCAAAGCCCAACATATAAGAGTTAGCCATGTTGTTGTTGCCATCACCCAGGTAGACGGCCTTGCAGCCAGCAAGGTCACCGAAATTCTCGCGGCAGGTCACCAAATCCGCCAGGATCTGGCAGGGGTGTAGGTCGTCGGACAGAGCGTTGACGATAGGGACCGTCGCAGTTTCAGCCATCTCCAACAAATTCTGGTGTGCATAGGTGCGCCAGACAATAGCCTCGACAAAACGGGAGAGCACGGCTGCGGTGTCTTGGTAAGTCTCGCCCTTCCCCATCTGCGTGGACTTAGTCTCCGTGACGATGGCGTGGCCGCCTAGGTGAGCGATTCCTGCCTCGAAGGAGAAGCGCGTGCGCGTCGAGGTCTTGTCAAAAAGAACCGCGACTGACTTCGGTCCCTCCAAAGGACGCTCGGCAAAAGGGTCCTTCTTTAACCTCAGCGCGAGATCAAGGACCTCCGCTTGCTCCTGCGGTGTGAGGTCATCATCGGCCAAGAAATGGCGCACGCTCATCCAAAATCCTCCAGTACCTTATGCAGGCGCTCCACAGCCTGCGCGAGTTCTTCATCGGTAATCACCAGCGGCGGGGTCAGGCGCACGACCTCGCTACTTGGGGCGTTGAGAATAAGACCGTGTTGCAGGCCCGCAGCCACAACGTCCTTAGCCACCGACTTATTTAATACAACTCCTAGCATAAGCCCTCGGCCCCGGACAGACTGCACAGCCGGAGATTGAGCTAGCTCGGTGCGTAGCCACTCGCCCTTGCGGCTAACGTCGGCGAGGAAGGGGGCGTCGACAAGCTCCAGCACCGTCGCTGCCGCCGCACAGGAGACGGGATTTCCGCCGAAGGTCGTGCCGTGCGAACCCGGAGTAAAGAGATCCTTAGCCTGACCACGGGCAATCGTGGCACCAATCGGCATACCCGCGCCCAAGCCCTTGGCCATGGTGATGACATCCGGAAGGACGTTCTCATGTTGGAAGGCAAAGAAATCGCCGGTGCGCCCCACACCCGTTTGCACTTCATCGACAATCATGAGGATCCCATGCTTGGTGCACAGCTCGCGCACGGCGCTCAAGAATCCATCGGGCGCTGGAATCACACCGGTCTCCCCTTGGATGGGCTCCAAGATGATGGCGGAGGTATCCTCCGGGTTTTGCTCCACCAACGTGGTCAAATAATCAATATCGCCGTAAGTGTAGAACTCCACTCCGCCTGGGAAAGGTTCGAAAGCCTTGCGCTTTGCAGGTTGCCCCGTCATAGCGAGAGAGCCCATCGTCCGGCCGTGGAAACCATGATGCGCGGCGAGAATGCGGCGACGCCCCGTCAGGCGAGCCAGCTTAAAGGCAGCCTCATTGGCTTCCGCGCCGGAGTTAGAGAAGAAGACACGGGCGTCGCTGTCCCCCACCTTTTCCAGGAGCTTTCCGGCAGCCTCGACGACAGGTTTGCTGGCGAAGAGGTTGGAGACATGCCCCACGGTCGCCACCTGAGTGCTCACCGCTTCAACGATGGCCGGGTGGGCATAGCCCAGCGAATTCACTGCAATGCCGGCGAGCATATCAATGTATTCTTTACCGTCTTCATCAGTCACCGTGGCTCCCTTGCCAGATACGATGGCCACGGGTGGGGTGCCATAGGTGTTGCTCAGCACCTGTCCCCACCGTTGCGTCAGTGTGGTCTGCGCAGTCACTTGTTATCGTCCTTCCTAAAGATCGTGCCTTCTGGGTAGTCCTCACGGTTGTAATCAGTGGGCAGCACCATCGTGCCGATGCCGCCCGTAGTGAGCAGCTCCAGCAACACGGCGTGAGCAATACGCCCGTCGATGACATGGGCGGCGCTCACACCACCCTCGACGGCCATGAGGCAGGACTCCATCTTCGGAATCATGCCCGAATCCAAGCCGGGGAGCAGTGCCCTGAGCTTGTCAACCTCAATTTTCGATACCAGGGATTCGCGGTTGGGCCAATCGGTATACAGACCCTCCACATTGGTGAGGATAACCAGGCGTTCGGCACCTAGGGCTCGTGCCAGCGCGCCGGCAGCGATATCCGCGTTAATGTTGTAGACCTCGCCGTCATTTCCGGGAGCGATGGTGGACACCACCGGGATGCGCCCGGCCTCGATGATGTCCATGACAGCAGAAGGTTCGACGCTGACAATGTCCCCCACCATGCCAATATCGGTGGGCTCACCGTCGACGTCAACGAGCCGCTTGCGGGCTTTAAACAACCCAGCATCCTCACCGGAAGTTCCCACAGCATAGGGACCATGGGAGTTGATGAGATTGACCAACCCGCGCCCCACTTGGCCGAAGAGAACCATGCGGACCACGTCCATGATTTCCGGGGTGGTCACCCGGAAGCCACCTTTGAATTCCCCTTCAATGCCCAGCTTGCCTAACATCTCATTGATCTGCGGTCCGCCACCATGCACCACGACGGGCTTAGCGCCCACGGTGCGCAGGAAAACCATGTCGGCGGCGAAGGCAGCCTTGAGCGAGTCATCCACCATCGCGTTACCGCCGTACTTGACGACGACGATCTTGTCGCGGTAGTGCTGCAGCCACGGCAAAGCTTCCGCGAGCACCGTGGCGCGGTCAGCATTGCTTAATCCCTGAAGCATTCTTCCTCCCCGTGAGAACTAAGAGCTATACGCGGAGTTGATCTCCACGTAGTCATGGGACAAGTCGGTGGTACGCACGAAGGCAGTACCGCTTCCTCCGGTTCCGAGGTCCACGCGCACGTCAATGTCGGCGCCAGAAAGGTCAACATTGCGCGCGCCGGGCGCACCAGTGGACTTAACGCATACGGCCTGGTCATTGAAGAACACGGAAATATTCTCCGGGTCCATATCGGCATCCGCCACGCCCACTGCGGCGAGCACGCGGCCCCAGTTGGGATCCGAGCCGAACATCGCGCACTTGAAGAGGTTGTCGCGCCCTAACGTCCGCGCAGCGTTCAGCGCCTGCTCATTGGTGCTCGTTCCCTCCACGGTGATCTTTACGCGCTTGGTCACGCCCTCAGCGTCTGCCTGGAGCTGATCCGCGATATCGGAGCACACGGCCAGGACCGCTGCATCCAACCCCTCCTGGCTCGGTTCTACACCAGAAGCACCAGAGGACAGGATGATGACGGTGTCGTTCGTTGACGTCGAACCGTCCACATCGAGCGTGTTGAAGGTCTGATCACTGGCGGCCTGCAGGGCCGAGTGCAATGCTTGCGGGGAGGCCACGGCATCCGTGGTCACGCATACCAGCATGGTGGCCAGCGAGGGAGCCATCATACCCACGCCTTTGCCCATCGCGCCCATGCTCCAGCCGTCGGACTCGACGACTGCTTCCTTAATTACGGTATCGGTGGTCATGATGGCCTCTGCCGCAGCTTGACCGTGAGCCTTATCTGCACCCAAATTCCCGGCAACCACCCCGATGCCTGCTAGGGCCTGCTCCATGGGCAGTGGCTCTCCGATGAGGCCCGTCGAGCACGCAGCAACGTTGGCTACAGGAATGCCCGTGTGTTCGGAGACAGCGGCAACCATCGCCGCGGCATCCTTGTCTCCCTGCTCGCCGTTGCAGGCGTTAGCGTTGCCAGAGTTATAAATAACTGCTTGAAGTGTGCCATCGGCTACTGCCTCACGGGAAAGCTTCACGGGTGCGGCCACCACGCGGTTGCGGGTGAACACCGCCGCTGCGTCGAAATTCGGGCCCTGGTTAACCACGAGTGCCATATCAGGCTTTCCCGAGGGCTTAATCCCCGCCCTCGTGGCCGCTGCCAGGAAACCTGCGGGTGCAGTGATCATTTTTATTTTCTCCTTGTCTTAACAGAACGGAAGTCCCCACGGAATTGGATAGCGCGGGGAACGCGCGCGAGTATTTCGAGTGCTTAAGGTGCGACGGCCGCTTGCGGCAGACCCAAGGTTTCCTCCCAGCCCAAGGTCAGGTTCATGCATTGGACAGCTGCACCGGCGGTGCCCTTGCACAAGTTGTCTAGGGCTGCGGTTATCACCAGACGCTGAGCGCATTCGTCCACGTGAGCCTGGATGTGGACCATGTTGGTCCCCACTACGTTCTGTGTTTCCGGCTGCTGACCTTCCGGCAGAACCAGGCAGAACGGCTCTTCCGCATAGAACTCGCGGAAAGCTTGAACAACGCTGCGCTTGTCAGCATCCCCCTTCAGCGGCGCCGTAATCGTCGCCAGGATGCCACGCGGCAAAGGCGCGAGCACCGGAGTAAAGCTCACCGAAACCGAATTCTGCGTAAAGGGCTGTAAGTTTTGCAGGACTTCCGGAGTGTGTCGATGAGTACCGCCCGGCTTATAAGCCTTGAGATTGCCCATTGTTTCCGCGCCTAGCTGGGCCACGGAGGCCTTCTTTCCCGCGCCGGAAACACCGGTAATCGCAATAACGGACAGATCCGGTTCAACCAGCCCTTTCGCCACGGCAGGCAGAGCGCCGAGAGTAATCGTGGTGGGGAAACACCCAGGGACCGCCACACGGTTGCTGCCTTTAAGCTTGTCCCGGTTGCCGGGAACTTCAGGAATTCCATAAGGCCATGAACCGGCATACTCCCCGCCATAAAATGCATCCCAATCTTCCTTGTTGCGGAGGCGGAAATCGGCGGCGCAATCAATGACAGTGACGGACTCCCCCAGCTGGCGGCCAATCTCCGCGGAATGCCCATGCGGCAAACCGAGGAAAACGATGTCATGGCCCGCTAAGACTTCCGGAGTGGTGTCCTCGATGACGCGATCTGCCAACTGCGGCAGGTGCGGCATGAGTTCGGAGACTTGCTGACCAGCATTAGAGTGCCCCGTCAGCGCGCCGATGCGCAGGTCACCTGAAAGGTACGCTGGGTGCGACAGCAAGAGACGCAGAATTTCGCTTCCTGCATAACCCGTGGCTCCGGCGATAGCTACTGAAATAGTCATGCAGCCACAGTAGCAAATAATGCAGTCCGCCGTATGTTATTCAATCAAATTGGGAGTACTTTTCTTCAATCCACAGAGAACAAGGCCCCGATCTCCGCAGTGTCCTGCGAAAATCCGAGCCTTGCAGTAGGGATAGGAGCAAAACCTACATGACGCGGGATGAGACCTGCCCAACTCCTTCGGCTCCAGATACAGCCTTCTTTCCTGCGTAGCCTAGGTAACCCTGTGGGCCAACGAAGTGGATGCCACCCTGGCCGTCCGCGATGACGGTGACCTCATTGAACTGGTGAACTTGGCCAGGCTGCAGGCGCTTGAAGCTGGAAGGCGTAAGCCCCTGGTTGAAGCAATCAGCCTTGGAGCGGCCTGCGTGGTAGAAGAAGCGTGGGGCCAACTGACCGGGTGGGTTGCATTCCGGGCTAGTCGCGCGAGCACCATTCGACAAGCAGGCGACGTAGGTGCCATCAATATTCGCTGCCTCGCAGTTGACGGTGCCATCAGCATTAGAGAAACCCTGGGACAGGTCTGCGGAGGCATGTGGGGCGATGGCCAAAGCGCCGACGACCGCGGCGGTAGCTGTAAGACGAGATATCAAACGCATGGTGTGAACAATCCTTTCGGTGTGGAAACGCTGCCCCCTTGAGGTTATGAGCCAAGCCACACTACATCCAGTGCTAGGGGATCTATCCCCATCCCTCGGCTCGTTGCAGCATGAGAAAACCCGGCTCACAGGGTGCGTGAGCCGGGCTAAGGAACCGAAGGTGCCAGTGAACGCTAAGCGCGCATCTCCGCACCAAGACGCTGCTTGGCTAAATCTGCAGCAGCGAGCCGGTGCTCGTTTGCTTCTTCATCGGTCAGCGTGCGGTCATCCGCGCGGAACAAGAGCTGGAAGGCAAGGGACTTCTTGCCTTCACCGAGCTGCTCACCGCGGAAGACATCGAAAAGCTCCACGGATTCCAAGAGCTCGCCGGCGCCTTCCTCAACCACTCGGCGGACTGCCTCCGCCGGGGTATCCTCATCCACCACCAGCGCGATGTCCTGGTGCAGGGCCGGGAAGGAGGAGAGGACCGGTGCTGGGAACTTCTCGTCCAACGGCAGTGCGGTGACATCGAGCTCCATGGCGCACGTGCGGGCTGGAAGCTCGAGAGCCTCCAGTACTTGCGGATGCAGCTCGCCGGCATAGCCCACGACGGTCTCCTCGTCTGCAGCGAGGACCAAGGCAGCACAGCGTCCCGGATGCCACGGGAGCTGCTCGGCCGCCTTGACAGTGATGTCAACACCAGCAGCGCGGGCGACCTGGCGCGCGGACTCAATGGCATCTGCGTAGCTATACGCACGACCGGAGCCCCACGGGCCCTCGTGCTCAATGTTGCCGGTAGCGACCGTGGCCGCGTGCAGCGGCTGTAGCGGCAGCGACTCCACGAGCTCGGTCACGACGGAATCCTCCGGGCGCGCCTCCACCGAAGGCATCGGGGACGCATCGGCGCGCTTGATTGCCACCTGCTGGAGACCGAAGAGGGCGAGGTCACTTCGACCACGAGCCACGTTGCGGGCGATTGCTTCCAGGAGATTCGGAAGCAACGTCGTGGACAGAACGGCCTTATCCGCTTCGAGAGGATTCTGCACGGCAACGGTACGGCGGCGCGGATCTTCCTTATCTAAACCCCAGGTGTCGAAGGTGTCGTTGGCAATGAACGGCGAAGGCAGAACCTCGGCGTAGCCCGCATAAGCCAAGCCGTGTCCGATTGCTCGGCGACGCTTCTGCGCCGGAGTAAGGCCGCGACCTCCCACCGGGGTAGGCAGAATAGTCGGAATATCCTCGAGCCCCTCCAGACGCAGGATCTCCTCGATGAGATCCACATCCATTTCGATGTCGGTGCGCCAGGACGCGGGGACGACGGAAAGCTCTTCTTCGCCAGAGACCTCGCAGCCCACCTCAGTAAGGCGCTTCACCACGGTCTCGTGGGAGTACTCTACGCCGGCATACTCGCTCGGCTTGGCAGCGCGCAGTGTAATGGGCTCGCGCTTGGCGACGTCCCCCACGAGCGTCCGGCCCTCCTCAATGGTGCCGCCCGCGATGTGCTGTAGCAGCGCACACGCAACGTCGAGAGCAACCTCCACGATGGCCGGGTCGACGCCACGCTCGAAACGGCGGGAGGCTTCCGAGGACAGCTTGTGGCGGCGCGACGTGCGGGCCACGGTAATCGGATCCCAAATGGCCGACTCAAAGTAGATATCAGTGGTCTCATCAGAAATCTCGGAGGTGGTGCCTCCCATGACACCAGCGAGGGACTGGATGCCGTTGTCATCGCAAATAACCACGTCACCTGCCGAAAGCTCACGCTTGACATGGTCGAGGGTCTCAAATGTCTCCCCCTCGCTAGCATTGCGCACCACGAGGTTGCCGTTCACGACGTTGGCGTCGAAGGCGTGCATCGGTGCTCCGAGGAGCAGCATAACGTAGTTGGTGATGTCGGTCGCCAGATTGACGCTGCGCTGACCGGAGAGCATGAGCTCGCGCTCCATCCAGAAGGGGGTGCGGGCAGCGGGATCAATGCCGCTAACCTTGCGCAGACCAAAGCGCTGGGCCTTGGTTTCTTCACGCAGATCGACGGCGATCAGCTCGCCCTTCGGCGCCGGTACAGCAGAGGTATCGACTCCAGCAACGTTCGGATCCTGCGCCACGTCGGGGAAGGCGAGGTCGAAAGCGGAGGCAATCTCCCGCGTCAGGCCACGTGCCGACAAAGCATAGCCGCGGTCTGGGGTGATGTTGACCTCGAAAACCGTATCGGACAGCCCAATGAGGGGGCGAGCGTCCTCACCGACCTTGTCGGCGACTTCCTCTCCCAGAACGATGATGCCATCAGCCTTCGCACCAAAGCCCAGTTCAGCCGCGGAGCACATCATTCCGTTGGAGATGTGATCATAGGTCTCACGGGCAGCAATCTTGAAGCCTCCCGGCAGCTCAGCACCCGGAAGGGAAACCACGACATAGTCATTGAGGCGGAAGTTACGCGCGCCGCAGATAATGCCCTGGAGTTCGCCGGTGCCATTGGCCTTGCCAACATTCACCTGGCAGTAGCGGATTGGCTTCTTGAACTGGGTGAGCTCTTCAATCTCCACAACTTGGCCAATAACGAGCGGGCCCGTGGTCTCCGGAAGAGCCTCATAGCCCTCGGTTTCGAATCCGACGCGGACAAAACCGGAGTCTAGCTCTTCGGCGGATACGTTCCAGCCAGAGTTTGCGGTGCCGAGGAGGCGGGTAACCCAGTCTTGGGAAATAAGCATTGTTTTCTTTCTATCCTTTCTCTGGGTTCCTATGCCTGCACGCCGAATGGCAAGGTAAAGCGGACATCGCCTTCCACCATGTCGCGCATGTCGGTGAGACCATTGCGGAACTGCAGGGTGCGTTCAAGGCCCATGCCGAAGGCGAAGCCGGTGTACTCCTCCGGATCGATGCCGACCGCACGCAAAACGTTGGGGTTAACCATGCCGCAGCCACCCCACTCGATCCAGCCGGCGCCGCCCTTCTTGTTCGGGAACCACACATCGACTTCAGCAGAAGGCTCGGTGAACGGGAAGTAATTCACGCGCATGCGAGTGGTGGTCTCCGGACCGAAGAGAACTTTGGCCAGGTGCTCCAGAGTGCCGCGCAGGTGGGCCATGGTCAGTCCCTTATCCACGGCAAGGCCTTCCACCTGGTGGAAGACTGGCGTGTGGGTCGCGTCGAGCTCGTCGGTACGGAAAACTCGGCCTGGGCAAGCGATGTAGAGCGGTACATCACGCTCGAGCATCGTACGCACCTGCACCGGCGACGTGTGAGTACGGAGAACCTGCTTCGAGCCCTCCTTGCCCACATGGAAGGTGTCCTGCAACGTACGTGCCGGATGATCGGGCTTGAAGTTCAGAGCATCGAAGTTGAAGTACTCAGCCTCGACCTCTGGGCCGTCGGCGATTTCCCAACCCATGCCCACGAAGATGTCCGCAATGCGCTCCGACAGCGCAGTAATTGGGTGTAGTGCACCGGTCTGCGCCCGGGTAGTTGGGACGGTGATGTCGACTTTCTCCGCCTTGAGCTGCGCGGCGCGAGCCTCCTGCTCGAGCACTTCACGAATTTGTGCAAAGCGCTTCTCCATCTTGCCGCGCGCGATGTTCACCGCACGCCCAGCGTCCTTGCGCTGATCCTTTGGCAACTGCCCCAGCGACTGGCGGGCCTGCGGGATATAGCCGCCATCACCAAGGTGCTCACGGCGGGCGGAAGTGAGCTCGTCGAGGTCGGATGCAGCCTCGAAGGCGGCAATGGCCTTCTGCGCGGCGGCCTCGAGGGCCTCTTCGGTCAATTCGATCTGAGGTGTGTCGGACACGTGCCTTGATTACCTTCTTCTCGCACAAAAACTAACGCGAGCTATCTTACCGTGCTCCCCGACTTCTGTGGCCACCAGCCCCAGCCCAAGGAGAGACTAGCGGTTCTGCTGCTTGGCAGATTCGTACAGGCAGATGCTGGCAGCCGTGACAAGGTTCAGAGACTCTGCACGGCCCAGAATTGGAATGCGCACGCGCATATCGGCTTCATCCAACAGTTCTCCTAGTCCATGCGCTTCATTTCCAAACAGCCATGCGGTGGGTTGGGAAAGGTCCGCATCCGCGAGGTCCACCTCGCCGTCAGCGGCCGTTGCCAGCACCTGCATGCCGGAGGAGCGCAACTTACCCAAGACATCTTTGATATTGGGATCACGAGCCACGGGAATATGGAAGAGTGAGCCTGCTGATGCACGCGCGACTTTACAGCCCAAAGGGTCGACCGTCTCACCCGCGAAGATGACGCCATCGGCGCCCATGGCATCCGAAGTCCTGATCAAGGTACCTGCATTGCCCGGCTCGGAAGTAAGCACTGGGACTGAGACCAAACGCGGCTTGCCCGCCAGGATTTTACCTGCAGTCCACAGGACAGGACGGCACACAGCAAAGAGGCCTGTGCTCGTCGCCGTATCGGAGAGGTGCTTGGCTGCCTTATCGGTGATGGGATGAACATAGACGTCCATATAGCCGCAGGTTTGCACAATATGTGCAAAGCGTTCGGCGGCCCTTTCCGTTACGAAAACGTCCGTGGCTGCGCCTGTGGACACCGCTGCGTCGACAGCATTTTCACCCTCAATAAGGAAACGCTCTGCCTTCCGACGGCTAGCGGCACGATGCAATTTTGCGGCATTGACTATGCGTGGCGTGCGCTCGGTGAAGGCATTCTCAAAGTCCAGTTTCATAGCCTCCACCCTACCGAGGCCTCCTGCGAGCTCACGGATCGCATGGGCAGCACAATGCAGCTAGCCCACCTCTTCCAAGCTTGAGAGAGGTGGGCTAGAAAATATGTGCAAAAGACTACTTCTTCAGCGGGATGCCGTTGGAGTCTCGGTCATAACCGCCTGCACCGGCGATGATCATGATGAACTCAATAATCACCCAGATCCAGAGGATACCCGCCGAGATTGCACCAATACCCAGCCACGACGTTAAGACGCTAAAGACACAGAGGGATACCTGGCCGATGGCGCGACCCGTGCGGCCAACGTAAAAGTTATGAGCGCCGAAGCCACCGAGGAAGAAAGCCAGCAAAAGGGCAACCAGCCAGGACTTCTGCGGCGCGTTGACCGGGGCCTGCTGAGAGTAATACTGGCCTTGACCTTGGTACCCGCCCTGCTGGGCCGGCAGGTTCTGGCCGTAGTTGCCGCCCTGGTACTGATTTCCGTTGGAGTCGAACGGATTGGAGTACTGAGGGTTATTGCCCGAAGCATTCGGGTTGTTCTGCTGGAAACCGCCGTTGGGGTTGGTCATGAGAAAGACTCCTTTTTAAGCCTGTAAACACAGGAAGAGAACGTGGGAACTTGATTAAGGTAACACAAAGCACACGCCATGTCCCCTTTTTCTTCACCTCACTGGGGCCTATTCCCCATTGGCTCCTGTTCCCATAATTGAAGCTTGGAACGCCAAACGCCCACCGTTTCCTTGTAGTGGGAAGCAGTGGGCGTGGGCAGGCTAGTGAAAGCTTAAGCAGCCTTCGGAGCGTTAACGTCCTCCGGCAGTGCAACCTTGGCGGCCTCGCACAGAGCGGAGAAAGCCTCGAAGTCATTAACAGCAAGCTCAGCCAGGATCTTGCGGTCAACCTCAATCTCAGCCAGTCGCAGGCCGTGGATGAGGCGGTTGTAGGTGATGTCGTTCATACGAGCAGCAGCGTTGATGCGCTGGATCCACAGCTTGCGGAACTCAGACTTACGGGCGCGACGGTCGCGGTAAGCGTAAGTCATGGAGTGCAGCCACTGTTCCTTGGCCTTGCGGTAAAGACGGGAGCGCTGGCCGCGGTAGCCCTTAGCGGACTTCAGGATCGCGCGACGCTTCTTCTTGGCGTTAACTGAGCGCTTTACTCGTGCCACAGTAATACTTCCTTATCTTGATTGTGGTGTGTGGAAATGGAGTGTTTCGGCGCTGACTATGCGCGGCCGAGAAGGCGCTTGATGCGCTTGGTGTCTGCCTTGGCAACGTCCTCGGTGCCCTTCAGGCGACGGGTGCGCTTGGAAGGCTTGCCCTCCAGGAGGTGGCGGCGGTTGGCCTGCTCGCGACGCAGCTTGCCGGAGCCGGTCACCTTGATGCGCTTGGCGGTGCCCTTGTGAGTCTTCTGCTTCATGAGAATTAAATCCTTAAATCCTAAGTGGAGCGTGGTCTACTTCTTGCCTTTGCGGACGGGCCCAAGAACCATGGTCATGTTGCGACCATCCTGCTTGGGGCGCGACTCCACGACGCCAACCTCTGCGACGTCATCAGCCAAACGCTCCAGCAGACGGAAACCGAGCTCCGGGCGCGACTGCTCGCGACCACGGAACATGATGGTTACCTTTACCTTGGAACCCTTCTCCAGGAAGCGCACCACGTTGCCCTTTTTGGTCTCGTAATCGTGATCATCAATCTTCGGACGGAACTTCTGTTCCTTCACCACGGTTTGCTGCTGATTCTTACGGGACTCGCGGGCCTTCTGGGCCTGCTCGTACTTAAACTTGCCGTAATCCATGATCTTGGCTACGGGCGGCTTCGCGTTCGGGGCGACCTCGACCAAGTCAAGGTCTGCTTCGTACGCGAGCTTGCGAGCATCGTCTGTACGAACGATGCCCACCTGTTCACCACCGGGGCCAACAAGACGGACCTCGGGTACTCGGATGCGCTCATTAATGCGAGCTTCAGCGCTGATTGTGGTTCTCCTCGATTGTGGGGGCTAGTAGTGTGCCTACCGTGACCACAAACGAATAAATCCCGGTGCCATAGGCATCCGGGAGTTTCTTTTCAAGCACGCGCCATAAATGGCGCCTACTCTTAACCTTTATCCTGCACTGGACAATTCATCCTGCGCGGCATCGGGTGGGAGAAACTCCGCTTGCGGCCCAAGTACCTCCTGGAGGAGGCGCTACGGGCGGTAGTGCGCACTACTCTATCACCGCGATCATCG
Organism: Corynebacterium sp. HMSC062A03; assembly: GCF_001811145.1. NCBI lineage: Bacteria > Bacillati > Actinomycetota > Actinomycetes > Mycobacteriales > Corynebacteriaceae > Corynebacterium > Corynebacterium sp. HMSC062A03. Next base: position 23,838 of record NZ_KV803680.1, read on the forward strand.
TGAGCCAAATCGGCGTGCCGACGTGTTTGTCGATACCTCTCTTGTAGCGGTTGACGACGTCCCTACCACCGCTGATGGCGCACTGGGTTGCGCGCAACCTTCCAACGGCGTTAGTGCTCTGGCTTTCAGCGCCTCAGAGACCACTCGGTCAACTCCGGCGGCTAGCATGTCGAGGGCGGGTATCGCTTCATCGGCATACTCCCCAGGCATAGTGACCTCAATGGCCAGACCCACCGCGCTATTCTCCGCAGTTCCGCCGCCTGCAGTTTCTCGAACTCCAATTTGACGGTGAGTATATCCGTTATCAGTTTCAGATAATCCCCAGCCACCTTTGGCGCGGGTGTCCGGCAGCTTATCAAGCCCATTGTCTTGCCACTCCACGATGTCATCCATCGCGTCATACACTTGCTCAGCTTCTGGTATGCACGGCAAGTGCGCGCCGAACTTCGCTTGTTCTTCGAGCGACCACGTGGAATAGCCAAAGGGTTCGGCAAATTCACCGGTTGAGTCATACTCTTTCAACAGGGATTTCACCGCGCTGCCGGCATCCCCCTCGGTCCATTGGACGTGGGACCACAGTGCATAGGCTGCATCATTATCAGATTCTTTAATTGCGAGGTCCACGAGCTCGAGGCTAGCTCCATCACGCAGAGCGGCAATGGCGATGGGAACCTTCACGGTCGACCATGCAGGTTCATGGCCCTTGAGGCCAGCGTTGAACGTCTTCTTTTTATCCGCCACGGACACACCGGCACGAACGTCAAACTCGCTTTCTACGTCGGCGATAACGGCGCGCAGCTGCGAGGACACGTCGAAATTCGGCGTATCACCCTCACCTGCTTCTTCAGTAGATGGATGCTTGATGTTCTGTTCAGGGCTCGAACAGCCAGTTAAGGTTGTTGCCACGGCGAGGCAAAGAGCTAAAGCAGCCATGGGTGTGTTCTTCTGCCCCACCATCACACCATCTCCTGGAGGAACCCTCCCGTATAGGAGCCTTCTACCTGCGCCACGTCCTCCGGCGTGCCTTGGGCCACGACAGTTCCGCCACCGGAACCGCCTTCTGGCCCCATATCCACGATCCAGTCGGCGGCCTTGATGACGTCTAGGTTGTGCTCAATGATGATGACCGAATTGCCCTTGTCCACCAGCCCCTGGATGACGAGCATAAGTTTGCGGATGTCCTCAAAATGCAAACCAGTCGTCGGCTCATCCAAGATGTAGACCGTGCGTCCATTCGTGCGCTTCTGAAGCTCGGATGCCAGCTTTACGCGCTGTGCCTCACCACCAGAAAGCGTCGTGGCGGCCTGACCCAAGCGGACATATCCCAGGCCTACCTCCACCAAAGTGTTGAGGTAGCGATGAATTGAGGTGATGGGTTCGAAGAACTCGGCTGCCTCCGAAATCGGCATATCGAGAACCTCTGCGATGTTCTTACCTTTATAAAGGACCTCCAGCGTTTCGCGGTTATAGCGGGCACCATCACAGACCTCGCACGGCACGTAAACATCGGGCAGGAAGTTCATTTCAATCTTGATGGTGCCGTCGCCTTGGCAGGCCTCACAGCGTCCACCCTTAACGTTGAAGGAGAACCGCCCCGGCTTGTAGCCGCGGACCTTCGCCTCCTGGGTTTCCGCGAAAAGATTACGAATCTTGTCGAAGACGCCTGTGTAGGTTGCCGGATTCGAGCGCGGGGTGCGGCCGATGGGGCTCTGGTCCACCTGCACCAGCTTGTCTAGGTGTTCCACGCCCTCCACGCGTGTGGCACGACCGGGCACTTGGCGGGCACGGTTGAGCTTGTTGGCCAAGGTCTTAGCCAGGATCTGGTTGACCACTGTGGACTTTCCTGAGCCAGACACACCAGTGACGCAGACGAGGACGCCCAGTGGAATCTCGACGTCAATACCCTTGAGGTTATTCTCGCGCGCGCCGACGACCTTGAGCATGCGCTCGGGGTCAATCTCACGGCGTGTATCCGGGACCGCAAGCTTCTTCTTTCCTGACAGATACTGCCCCGTCAGGGACTCCTCCACGGATTCGATACCGGCGGGTTCTCCCTGATAGACCACAGTTCCGCCAAATTCGCCGGCGCGAGGCCCAACGTCGACAAGCCAGTCCGCTTCCCGGATGGTGTCTTCATCATGTTCCACCACAATCAAGGTGTTTCCGATATCGCGCAGGCGCTTCAACGTGGCGATAAGGCGCTGATTATCGCGCTGGTGCAGGCCAATCGAGGGCTCATCCAGCACGTAGAGGACTCCCGCCAGACCAGAACCAATCTGGGTGGCGAGTCGAATGCGCTGTGCTTCACCGCCGGACAACGTGGAGGCGCCGCGGTCAAGGGTCAGGTAGTTCAGGCCGACGTCGAGAAGAAAGCGCAGGCGAGCCTGGATTTCTTTGAGCACGGCACCGGCGATGATCTCCTCGCGGTGGCCCAACACGAGCGAGTCGAGGAACTCCGCCGCCTCCTCGATGGACAGCGCCGTCAAGCCAGCGATGGACTGCTCGCCATGTGCGGTGGAGGCTAAGCGCACCGCCAAGATTTCCGGCTTCAGGCGGGTACCGCCACAAGCGTTACAAGGCACGCGGCGGGTGTACTGAAGCAGACGGTCCTTCTGGGATTCAGAATCCGTCTGATCGAGCTTGCGTTCCAAGAAGCCGATGGCACCCTCGAACGGCGCGGTCCAGTTGCGCTGGCGGCCATAGCGGTTCTTATAGCGCACGCTGACTTCCACATCCGTGCCATAAATCAGCGCGTGGCGCTGCTCCTTGCTCAGCTCGGACACCGGGGTGCGCGGATCAAAGTCCAGGGCTTTCGCTAGCCCTTCAACCAGTTTGACAAAATATCGCGCATTGGGGCTCGACGTCCACGGTTGGATGGCTTCGACAGCCGGGGCATCCGGATCCGGGATCAACAAATCCACATCCACTTCAAGGCGCGTGCCCAAGCCATCGCACACCGGGCAGGAACCGAAAGGCGCGTTGAACGAGAACGCGCGAGGCTCGTATTCCTCAATGGTCAGCGTATGGCCGTTGGGGCAGGCTGCTTTCTCCGAGTAGGTGTGAGTGAGCTCTTCGCGGTCTACGAAATCCAGGGTGACTAGGCCGTCTGCCAAGCGCAGTGCTGTTTCCACCGAATCCGTCAGCCGCTGCTTTTGGGAAGCCTTCACCTGCAGGCGGTCCACGACGACATCGATGTCGTGCTTGATCTGCTTCTTCAGCTTGGGCGGGTCACTGAGCTGGTAAAGCTCACCATCCACCCGAACGCGGGAATAACCCTGCGCCGCGAGATCTGCGAAGAGGTCAACGAACTCGCCCTTGCGGCGGCGCACCACAGGGGCAAGGACCTGGAACTTCAGCTTCTCCTCGTGACTTAAGACCTCATCCACGATCTGCTGCGGGGTTTGGCGCTCAATGACGGCATCGCACTCAGGACAGTGTGCTGTACCCGCGCGAGAAAAGAGCAAACGCAGGTAGTCATAAATTTCAGTGATGGTTCCGACGGTGGAACGCGGATTGTGGTTGGTGGATTTTTGGTCAATGGACACCGCCGGTGATAAGCCATCGATAAACTCGACGTCCGGCTTATCCATTTGGCCAAGGAACATGCGCGCATAAGAGCTTAAGGACTCCACGTAGCGCCGCTGGCCCTCGGCGAAGATGGTGTCAAAGGCGAGTGAGGACTTACCGGATCCTGATAGACCGGTAAACACCACCAGGTTATCGCGCGGAATGTCGATATCCACGCCCTTGAGGTTGTGCTCACGCGCACCTCGTACGACCAAACGATCAGCCACTAGTTGCTGCCTTCCTACACAAAAGAATGTGTGTTCAGAGAGTTCTCACTCAGAATGTACCCGTATGGTTGGACTTATGAACAACGCGCTTGAGCTTCACAAAATTTCCGTGTCCGAGATGGACAACAATTGCTACCTGTTGTGCGCCGGTGACGAAGCGCTGCTTATCGACGCCTCCGCTGACGCCCCTGCGCTGCTCTCCTTGGCCGCCGACCATGGGGTAAAGATCACTTCCGTTCTCACCACGCACCGTCATTGGGACCACGTGCGCGCGCTCAAAGAGGTTCTGGATAAAACCGGTGCCGTGCATTACTCCTCTTTCCTGGACTCCCCTGCCTTGCCGGCACCCGTCGACGTCGAGCTGGAGCACGGCGATACGCTCCCATTCGCCGGCTACGAACTACCCGTTATTATTCTGCGCGGACACACCCCCGGCGGTGCGGCCATTGCCGCAGAGATTGATGGGGTTACCAACCTTTTCGTTGGTGATTCACTCTTTCCTGGCGGAGTGGGCAAGACCACCTCGGAAGGTGACTTCGTGCGTCTGTACAAGGATGTCACGCAGCGTCTCTTTGATGTCTACCCGGACGAAGCGATCGTCCGCCCTGGGCACGGCGCACCCACCACGCTCGGCGCAGAGCGCCCGCACATGGACGAATGGTGGGAGCGGCGTTGGTAACAACTTATTAACTGCCGCACTGACAGCGGCACTTGCTTAACCCGCGTACTATGGTGTGACGAACGTCTTTAAAGATCTATTGAATGGAGCACGTTATGATTCGTAAATTTGCCCGTCCTATGCTGGCCTCCGTGTTTGTCTGGGATGGTGTGGATACGCTCCGCAACACCTCGGAGCACGTCGCGGACACCGAGTCCGCGCTCAAGCGCCTGCGCAAGGTGCTGCCCCGCGAATATGCAGGCTACATCCCAAATGACCCAGAGCTCGTTACCCGCGCACTCGGCGGTGCAAAGACCGCTGCAGGTACCACCTTGGCACTGGGCAAAGCCCCGCGCACCTCGGCTGCAGTGCTCGCGCTGACGCACGTCCCTAACCTGGTGGGCAACGCTTTCTGGACCGCCGATTCCAAGAAGGACAAGGAAGCACAGCGCAACAGCTTCATCACCAACACTGCCCTACTTGGTGCCTTGGCCATTGTTACGCAGGACACCGAAGGCAAGCCCTCCGTGCGTTGGCGTGCTGCCAAGGCCTCGGAGCGTGCCAACAAGAAGATCCAGCAGGCGCTGCCGGGTAAGTCCGAGCAGCAGAAGTTCGCAGAAGACTTCTCCAACCGCGCCAACGAGATTTCTTCTGATGTGACCAATAAGGCTAATGACTGGTTCGAAACCGCCAAGGACTACGTCGAGGACAACCGTGATGATTGGGAGTCCGCTGGCCGGGACTTCATCGACTCCGCGCGCTCCTTCGTCGAGGACAAGGCTGAGACCGCTCGTGAGTTCTTTGAGGAGAACAAAGATGATTGGCTTGACGCTGCACGTGACAACACCGAAACCGCCCGCAAGGGGCTGGTAAAGGCAGCCGGCAAGGCACAGGACCGCGCTGACGAGGCCCTAGCCAAGGCAGATTCGCTCGACGGAAAGCGCGCCCAGAAGAAGGCTCGCAAGCGCGCTGAGAAGCTCCAGAAGCAAGCCTCCAAGAAGCTGGATAAAGCTTTCAAGAAGTTTGGTGACCGCTTCTAAGCTCTTCTTCCTACGCTGCGGAAAGCCCCGCAACGCACCGCGATAATCACCGCGGTGGAGACAACAACGGCTCAGCTAGTATGCTGGGCCGTTGTTCTTTTTCCTGTCCACTCTTCCTTTATCTCCCTTCTTACTTCCCGTCTGTTCACGAGAAGCCTTCATACGCACCCAAGGAGCCTTGTGTCTGAATCTTCACCCGCGACTCACACCGGGAAAACCAGCGCCCACGCGAGCGAGCAGAGCGCCGAAATAGCCAGCGAACAAGCCTATGTCGACGGCCTCTTTGAGCGTCTGGACAACGAGGTCCACGCTGCCAATGTACGCCTCAACGAGGTGCAAGCAGCCGTCGACCCTCATACCCCAGATGCTGATGCTCTCGTGCGCCGCGAAACCGAGTACCACGGCCTACAAGCAAAACTGGATCGGCTTAACGTTGCCCAACTCGGTCTAGTTTTTGGGCGCATCGACATTGATGCACCTGGCGATAATCCCACCCCGGAAGGCCTCGACCGCCGCTATATCGGCCGCATGGGACTTGATGCCCGGGAGGAGGACTACCGCACGCTTCTTTTGGATTGGCGTGCCCCGATGGCGCGGCCCTTCTACCTGGCAACCACTGCGCACCCTGAAGGGGTTCACGTCCGCCGGCATATCAGGACTACCGGTCGCACTGTCACCGGTATTAGCGACGAGATCCTCGAAGGAGACAACACTGCAGAAAGCAGCGATGTCGCTAGTGAATCCGCCCTCCACCACGTCATGCAGCGTGCCCGCACTGGCCATATGCCCTCCATCGTGGAGACCATTCAGCGCGAACAGGATGAGATCATCCGTGACAGCACGCGCGGCGTCATAGTGGTCGAAGGCGGACCAGGAACCGGCAAGACGGCGGTGGCGCTGCACCGTGTGGCTTACTTGCTCTACACCTACCGCGAACAATTAGCCGCCACGGGCGTGCTCATCGTGGGCCCCAATTCCACCTTCCTGGAATACATTTCCCGAGTACTCCCGGAACTTGGTGAGACCGGCGTTGTACTCTCCACCATTTCTTCTCTCTTCCCCAGCATCGAGGCTACACACTCTGAATCCTTGCTCGCCCGCGAAATCAAGGGTTCCGAGGCCATGGTGGAGATTCTCGGCAACGCGGTGAAGGACTACCAGCGTTTACCCGAGCAGCTGCGCACGCTGGAGATCGATCGGCTCGAGCTCACCGTGGACCCCCAGATGGTCAAGGCAGCACGAACCCGCGCACGGCGCTCGCGCAAGCCGCACAACGATGCTCAAGCGGCGTTTGCGGAACACCTCATTGAATCGCTGGCCCAACAGATGGCCGAACGCATCGGTTCTGATCCGCTGGGAGGTGCCAACCTGCTCTCCCGCGCAGATGTGGACCAGCTCCACGATGATCTTGCTGAAGAACCACAGGTCCTGGAGCTCATCGACGAGTTCTGGCCCCATCTGGCGCCTACAGATGTGCTCGCCGAGCTCCTGAGCAGCACCGAACGCATCGATTCAGCGGCCAGCGCCTACGATGAGGAAACCCGGGGTGCCCTCTACCGCGAGGATGGCCGGGCTTGGGCGGCGTCGGATGCTGCGCTTCTCGACGAGCTCGCTGTCCTCATCGGCATGCCAGACCCAGAAGCGGAACGCGCTGCAGAGGAGAAGGAATGGCGTGAGCAGGTAGCCGAGGCAGAAGATGCCCTCGATATTCTGAGCTCATCTGATTCCACCGACAACGATGATGACATGTTCGAAGCGGAGATTCTCTCTGCCCACGACGTCATCGATGCCGAGCACCTCGCTCGACGCCACGAAGTTCGGGATTCCCGCACCACCGCTCAACGTGCCCGCGAGGACTACACGTGGGCTTACGGGCACGTCATCGTCGACGAGGCACAGGAGTTGACCCCAATGGAGTGGCGTATGATTTTCCGGCGCAGCCCTTCCCGGTGGATGACGCTCGTCGGCGATACCTCCCAGACTGGAGCTCCCGCCGGCGTTGATGATTGGGGCGAGACTCTCGAGCCTTTCGTCGGCCAGCGCTTCCGATTGCACGGTCTGAGTGTCAACTACCGAACCCCGCGCCCGATCACTGAGCTGGCCAACCAGCTCCTTCAATCCATCAACCCCGAGGCGACGCCAGGCATCGCGGTGCGCGACGGTGTGGACGTTATCTGGCAGGACGGTGAGAGCGACCTTCAGCCCGCAACCTTCCAGGACGCTGACGGGCGCCTGCGCGCTGTGATCACCGCAGCCAACGTTGAGCAGATCAAAGGACTGGAGTTTGACCACGTCACCGTAGTCAATCCGGATGACATCGTGGAAGCGTCCCCGCAGGGTCTGCACAACCTCTACGTGGCGCTGACGCGTGCGACGCAGTCCCTCACCATCGCCGGCCGCTACGCGGAGGTTTTCCGTTAATCTGGTGCGCATGGCACTTTCCGATATCGCCCGCAAAGTCGAATCCACCGCAAATGCTTACTCGCTCAAGCGCTCAGCACGCAAAGGCTGGCGCCCCAGTGTTACTGGCTATGCCGGCTACGGCAACGAGGAATTCGTCCACGTGCTGGGGCGGGTCCTCATGCATGACCCTGCCGCCGAAGAGCGCGATACGTGGGCTCAACGCGGATACCGCCAGTTCTTCACCATTCAGGTCACGCACCACGAGGTTGAAGTTACGGTTGGCGGGAAAACGGTAGCGGGCACCACGAACGACAACGGCTATGTCGACGTGCTAGTCCATGACCACGGGCTCGAACCTGGTTGGCACGAGGTCACCATCCGGGCCAAGGGCGCCGAGGAAGCCAGCGCGGAGGTCCTCATCGTGGATAAGGACACGACCTTCGGTGTGGTCAGCGATATCGATGACACCATCATGGTGACGTGGCTGCCACGCGCGATGATTGCGGCGTGGAATTCTTGGGTCAAGCGCACCAATACGCGCAAACCAGTAGAAGGCATGGCCAGCTTCTACCGAGAGATCTCCCAGCAGCACCCAGAAGCTCCCTTCATTTACCTCTCCACCGGTGCGTGGAACACCTATGACACGTTGGTGAATTTCATGGCGGACAACGGATTCCCCCGTGGCCCGCTACTCCTGACGGATTGGGGGCCTACACCTACCGGCCTCTTCCGCAATGGCCTGGAGCACAAGCGCGTCCAATTGCGAAACCTGTTCATCGCTTTCCGCAAACTGCGCTGGCTGCTCATCGGCGATGATGGACAGCACGATCCCTTGACCTATGCGGACGCGGCAGCGGAGCACCCCAACCATGTGGCAGCAGTTGCGATACGCAACCTCACACCGCAGGAGCAGCTGCTGTCCCACGGTTCGCTCGCCCCTTTGGTAAAGGTCAACGAGCAGTCTTCTTTCGATATCCCGCTCATTCAAGGCACCGACGGTAACGCCCTTGCCAGTGCCTACCGCATTCTTCCTTCCAGCTAGGAAGATAAGAAAAAGCGCGCAGCGGCCCAGGTAACTCCTTCTTTGAAGGTCTCTGGGCGCTGCGCGCCGTGCACGCAATAAAGTGCTAGTTGACGGTGTGGACAATCATGACATCGCAATCAGACTGACGTGCGACATCCGCCGGAACCGAACCAAGCAGGCGGCCGGTCAGGGAGTTGATTCCACGGTTACCCACGATGAGCAGGTCTGCCTTGTTGTCGTTGACAATGGACATCAGGGCCTGAACCGGGGTTCCCGGGCGCACAGCGGTCTCCACCTTCGCCACGCCGAACTTCTCTGCGTGCTCCTTGCCAGAGGCGAGGTTGGCCTGGGCCTTCTCATCACCGAGAATCGTCACGGAATCCTGGCGCAAAGTCTTGGAAGCCTGCTCCTGGTTCTCGTAGTAGGCGCAACCGATGATGAGGGTGGCATCGAAGGCTGCGGCGATCTTGGCGGCGCGCTCCACAGCAAGCAGGGAGGACTTGGAACCGTCGGTGCCGACCACGATCTTGTTGTAATCGCTCATGATGACCTTTCTTCGCTGGCCTCAACCATGAGGCCACCGCTTGACAAAATTTTAAAGCTTTTGCGCACCCGCTAGTCTAACAACGCTGGCGCGTTCACGTCGATCAGCGCGCACGAGGCTCAGCGCGCCATGTTCTGCCCTAGTCAGTGGTGTTGACCACGACGACGTCAGCGTGGGCTTTACGAGTGAGCTCCGTCGCCACGGAGCCGAACACGCGACCACGCACCGAATGAATTCCCTTGTTACCCACAACGAACATATCAACGTCATGGTCCCTGCCGACCTCGAGGAGCGAATTCACCGGGTCACCGGACTTAGCGATGATCTCAATCCGCTCCGCCCCCTCGCCGTGCGCAATCTCCGCGGCATTGTTGAGGAAGCTTTCCGACATCTCTTCGCTCACAACCGGTACTCGGGCATCCTCTGAGTTCGGGGCGCCGAGCATCGAACCCGAGTGGTTGTAGAAAGCAGACACGATAATCAGCGTCGCGTCATAAGCGCGTGCCATGGACGCGGCAGAACGAACAGCGCGCATGGACGTCTGAGAACCATCGGTTCCGACAGCGATAACGTTGTAGCTCAGCATAATTCTCCTTATAAGTAGCGATTAATCCTTAACAGTATGACACGGTCTGCTATGCCGAGACGGATTTTACCCGCACATTGAGTTGGCAAATTTCAGGACTAGGCGCGTCGTCAAATGCCGGCCTCCTTGAGACCGCGTTGCTCCTTTTTCAGATCAGCGATCTCATCGCGCAAGCGCCCCGCCAACTCGAATTTGAGCTCCCGGGCTGCCTCGCGCATTTGGGTCGTTAGGTCGTCGATAAGCGCCTGCACCTCGTCGGCAGCCATGGAGGACACATCCGGCTTGTCGACGATGGCCGTGGGATCCGCGTCCTGCCCCTGCTCATCGGCGTTCTCATAAACCTGGTCCAAGATATCGGCGATCTTTTTGCGTAGCGGCTGCGGGTCGATGCCGTGCTCCTTGTTATAGGCAATCTGCTTCTCACGGCGGCGCTCAGTCTCCTCGATGGCTTCCTGCATTGAGTCCGTAATCTTATCGGCGTACATGATGACCTCACCGGACACATTTCGGGCGGCGCGGCCAATAGTCTGAATAAGCGAGGTGGTGGAGCGCAGAAAACCTTCCTTATCGGCATCCAAGATGGCGACAAGTGAAACTTCAGGAAGGTCGAGGCCCTCACGCAGCAGGTTGATGCCCACGAGGACATCGAATTCCCCCAAGCGCAATTGGCGCAGCAGCTCCACGCGCTGAAGCGTGTCAATATCCGAGTGGAGGTAGCGCACCTTGATACCGTGTTCCAGCAAATAGTCCGTGAGGTCCTCTGCCATGCGTTTGGTCAACGTCGTGACCAGGACGCGCTCCTGCTTCGCGGTGCGGGCGCGGACCTCATCGATGAGATCATCAATCTGGCCCTTGGTGGGCTTGACCGTCACCTTGGGATCTACGAGGCCGGTGGGGCGAATGACCTGTTCCACGAACTCGCCGCCGGAAGCCGTCATTTCGAAATCACCGGGCGTCGCCGACATGTACACCGCTTGTCCCACACGTTCTTCGAACTCATCGAAAGTGAGCGGACGGTTGTCTACGGCAGAAGGCAAACGGAAGCCAAACTCCACGAGGTTGCGCTTGCGGGCCATATCGCCCTCAAACATGCCGCCGATCTGCGGGACGGTCACGTGAGACTCATCGATGATGGTGAGGAAGTCCTCTGGGAAATAGTCCAGGAGTGTCGCCGGCGCGGAGCCGGCGGGACGTCCATCAACGTGGCGCGAATAGTTCTCAATGCCGGAGCAAAAGCCCACCTGCTCGATCATCTCAAGGTCGTATTCGGTACGCATGCGCAGGCGCTGCGCTTCGAGCAACTTGCCGCGGTTCTCCAGCTCCGCGAGGCGCTCCGCGAGCTCCTCCTTGATGTCCTCGATGGCACGGGCCATGCGCTCTGGCCCAGCTACATAGTGCGTTGCGGGGAAGATTCTTACCTCGTCGACCCGCTCCAGCACGTCGCCCGTCAAGGGGTGGATGTAGTAGAGCTCGTCCACGTCATCGCCGAAGAACTCGATGCGCACCGCGCGCTCTTCATAGGCAGGGATAATATCCACGGTATCGCCCTTGACGCGGAAGGTTCCGCGCGTAAAGCCCACGTCATTGCGCTCATACTGAATATCCACGAGCAAGCGGAGGAAGCGATCGCGGTCGATCTCCTCCCCTTCCTCTAGCACAACAGAGCGATCAAGATAGGACTGCGGCGTGCCCAGACCGTAGATACACGACACAGAAGAAACCACAACCACATCACGGCGAGAAAGAAGAGCTGACGTGGCGGAGTGGCGGAGGCGCTCCACGTCCTCATTGATAGAGGAGTCCTTCTCAATGTAGGTATCCGTCTGCGCGATATAGGCTTCCGGTTGGTAGTAGTCGTAATAGGAGACGAAGTACTCCACCGCGTTGTGTGGGAGAAGCTGGCGCAGCTCATTTGCCAGCTGCGCCGCCAGCGTTTTATTCGGCGCCATCACAAGTGTTGGGCGCTGCTGCTTTTCGATGAGCCAGGCGGCTGTCGCGGATTTACCGGTACCCGTGGCACCCATGAGTACCACGTCGCGCTCGCCGCGACTGAGCCGCTCATCCAGTTCCGCGATGGCGGCGGGCTGGTCGCCAGCGGGCTGGAATTCGGACTCAACACGGAACTCGGCTGAGCGCCGCTCGATTTCGCCAACAGGGCGATGTTCGGAGACGGGCAGGATGGGGTGTTCAGCAGCAAAAGCCATGCTGACCAGTCTAACGCGCACACCACGAAACCTGCTAGGGCCCACTGGCTAGGCAACCTGTCTCACCTGTGTCTGTGAAGGGAGGCCTCACTGCATTTTAGGGCAACGCCGCGCGCGTCCTGCGCAACCACAGTTCAAGCTCACCCGTGGTTTCCCACAACGCATAAATCGGGGAACTGTTGGGCTCCATCGCTGTATTGATTTTCTTGCGCAACCAGGCCCGGGTCTGTGGTGTGCGCAAAGCTTTAACGTCATCCGCGCTAATTCCAGCGGGGAGCCTATCTTCAGGCGTGGTGGCCAATGCCCCCAAGGCAATGATTACCTCGGCATCATCGACGTCGATGGGAGAATCCACGCAGCTTTTCTTAAACGTATCAAGATCGAAGGAGCCATCACGGATTGCCGCGAGCACTTCGCACGCGGCGTGATTATCAAAAGGCCCAACATCCCACGTCCCCATGGAGGTGCAGATTAAGCAGGGAATGTGAACGGAATGCGAGCACAAGGTAAATTTTAGCCGCCATATCCTTTAAAAGTTGGCGCTCTCCTTTAGAATCTGCTGACATGAAGCTTCGTTCTCTTACCAGCGCGTTGACCATTGCCGGACTAGTGCCTGTCGCTATCGTGACCCACTCCCCTGCGGCCCATGCGTCACCGTGTACGGCCTACTCGAGGTCCGGCAGCTTCACGTCGAAACCCGAGACTTCCGGCTCTTCGCTCGGTGGGCTCGACGTCCTACTCGGCAGCTCTTCCCGGTCCAGCAGTTCGGGCAATACTGAGGCACCACAGCGCAGCAACTATAACCAGCGCCAGATCAGCGGCGGGCCAACCCAAATCATGCAGCTCATCACTGGTTCCGGTTCTCCAAACCGCACCGACCGGAAGTTTGATATTTCCGGAACTGACCTCGGCATCGCCTACTCGGATGGCGCGGGCAAATCCTACTATGTCTTCGGCGATTCCATGGATTGCTCAAGCGAGGGCGACGGGTGGCGTTCCAACCTCCTTTTGCGCACGAGCGACCACGACTATGGTGACGGCCTGCGCCTGGAGGAAGCACTAACGAACTCTGGATGGTCGGCTCAAGGCCGGGCTAAGGAGTTCATCCCTTCCCAGAAGGTGGGAGATAAAGACACCAACGGCGAGCGCACCACTATCCCCACGGCCGGCATAGTGGTCGACGGCGTGCACTACATCGACTACATGTCGGTGCGCTCCTGGCACGATCCGAAGACCGGCTGGTCCACCAACTTTGGCGCGACCGTGAAGTCGACTGATGGCGGAGTCACGTGGCGCGCAGTGCCAGAGGCCACCCGAACCAACACTAGCCACGGTGCGAACGCGCCGATTCCCGGCGGCGCCAACTACCGCAAAGGGTTTGAAAAACTTCAACAATCAGCCTTCATCGAGCACGACGAGTACATTTACCGCTTCACCACCGGCAACGGCCGCCGCGGCCCAGCATATTTGTCCCGTGCGTTGAAGTCGGAGTTTCCTAACGAGGAAGCCTTCAGCTACTACTCTGACGGCTCCTGGGTGAAGAATCCGGCGCGCGCCACCGAGGTACTCGACGGCAAGGTATCCGAACTCTCTGTGGCTTACAACCACTACTTGGGCAAATACATCACTATGTACGGGGTGGAGGGCGAAGGCATCGTTATGCGCACGGCCGATAGCCCAGAAGGCCCATGGTCGCCGCGCCGCATGCTGGTGAGTGAAAAGACCACCAAGGTCGTCAGCGGCCAGCCGCTCAATGACACCTATGCTCCCTTCGTTCTGCCGAACCAGGACGATCAGCACCTCTATTACACTCTGACGTCCTGGCATGACTACAACACCATGCTCATGCGCACAGACCTCGACTTCGTGGGCGAAGACATGGAAAACAACGACCACGTTGAAGTCTCTGACGTCGTAGCGACGCGTTAGTTAATTGCGCGTCCCTAGGCGAACCGGGAGCGGAGCTTGTCGACGACCCCGTCAACCTGCGCATCGAGCTTATCGCGAGCGCCGTTGTTATCAATAATGAAATCAGCAGCGGCGCGGCGCACATCGTCCGGGACCTGCGCGGCTATCCGGCGGCGCGCATCCCCCTCATCCAGCCCGCGATACTCCACGAGGCGGCGAACCCGCTCCTCCACATCGACGTCAACGACGATGGTGGCGTCCATATTTTTGTGTAGACCCTTGTCCACGAGGAGCGGCATGTCATACACCACGAAGTCGGCGCCAGCGCGGCGCGCGGAGTCGAAGCGGGCCTGGGTTTCCTCCTGAATACGCGGGTGCGTAATGGAGTTGAGGAGATCGGTCTTCTCCCGGCTGGCGAAAGCGCGGGAAGCCAGCAACCCACGATCGAGGCTTCCATCGGCTTGAAGGATATCCTCCCCGAAAGCGTCTGCTAACTCAGCGAGCGCCGGTTGCCCCGGTTCAACGATGTCCCGAGCTATCTGATCGGCATCAACTAGCTCCCATCCGTGGTGCAGGAGAAGCTGCGCCACTGTAGATTTTCCGCTGCCGATACCGCCGGTGAGTCCAATGAGCTTCATACCGGCTTAGGATACGCGAAAGGCCGCCCCTCCCGCAGTGGGAGAAGCGGCCTTTCTCAAGAGCTAGACCATCGCGGGTTCATCGCTGAGTGCGAACCGAGAAAGATCCATTCTTAGTTGCCAGCGAGCTTGTCGCGCAGAGCAGCGAGCTGCTCGTCGGATGCGAGGGAGCCGCCAACCTCTGCCTGAGAATCGGATGCCGGAGCTGCATCCTGAGACTCGGAAGAGTAGTTGGAGTTGGCAGCGGACTCAGCGGCCTCAGCAGCTGCAGCACGGTTGCGCTCGATCTGAGCGGTGTGCAGGTTGAAGCGACGCTCGGACTCGGCGTAGCGAGCCTCCCAAGCCTGACGCTGCTCGTCGTAGCCCTCGAGCCACTCGTTGGTCTCTGGGTCGAAGCCCTCCGGGAACACGTAGTTGCCCTGCTCGTCGTAGGAGTCAGCCATGCCGTACTTGGACGGATCGAACTCGTCAGTGTAGTCCTCGTCGGCCTGCTTAACAGACAGGGAGATACGACGACGCTCGAGGTCGATGTCGATGACCTTGACCATGACTTCCTGGCCAACGTTGACAACCTGGTCCGGAACCTCCACGTGGCGCTGAGCCAGCTCGGAGATGTGGACGAGGCCCTCGATGCCCTCCTCGACGCGAACGAAGGCGCCGAACGGAACGAGCTTGGTGACCTTGCCCGGGACGATCTGGCCCACAGCGTGGGTGCGGGCGAAGACGCGCCACGGATCTTCCTGGGTTGCCTTCAGGGACAGGGACACGCGCTCGCGGTCCAGGTCGACGTCGAGAACCTCGACGGTGACCTCGTCGCCCACGGTGACAACCTCAGACGGGTGGTCGATGTGCTTCCAGGACAGCTCGGAAACGTGAACCAGGCCGTCGACACCGCCGAGATCGACGAAGGCGCCGAAGTTGACGATGGAGGAGACAACGCCCTTGCGGACCTGCCCCTTCTGCAGCTGGTGCAGGAACTCGGAGCGGACCTCGGACTGGGTCTGCTCGAGGTATGCGCGGCGGGACAGGACAACGTTGTTACGCTGCTTGTCCAGCTCGATGATCTTGGCCTCGAGCTCCTGGCCGATGTACGGCTCCAGGTCGCGAACGCGGCGCATCTCAACGAGGGAAGCCGGGAGGAAGCCACGGAGGCCGATGTCGAGGATGAGACCACCCTTGACAACCTCGATGACGGTACCGGTAACCGGCTCTTCCTTGGCGTGCAGCTCTTCGACGGCGCCCCAAGCGCGCTCGTACTGTGCGCGCTTCTTGGACAGGATCAGACGGCCTTCCTTGTCCTCCTTGGTGAGAACAAGTGCGTCGATCTCGTCGCCGACCTCGACAACCTCATCCGGGTTGACGTCGTGCTTGATAGAGAGCTCGCGGGACGGGATGACGCCCTCGGTCTTGTAACCGATGTCGAGCAGGACCTCGTCGTGGTCAACCTTGACCACGGTGCCCTCGACGATGTCACCATCGTTGAAGTACTTGATGGTGGCGTCGACGGCTGCGAGGAAGTCCTCTGCGGTTCCGATGTCGTTGATCGCAACCTGAGGGGTGTTAGAAGTTGGCATGTAGTTATGCTCCGAATAAACGTAGGAGATCGTAATTGGACAGTTACGCGTCTCTTGAAAAGCGTCATTAAGCAGCGCAAATGCGCAAGGCTTAAGATGGATTTCAATCCCGACTCGCAGCCGTGCCGAGCTCTCCTACAGTAGCCCAGCGCGTCCCGAGTCATAGACACGCCCGTACAACCCTACATCCTCGCAGCTAAAACGGCAAATACAACACGGAAAAGAAATTGGAAAAGTGAGAATGTCTTCTGCAGCCTTTTCTGCTTCCTCAGCCAATCGCAATTTTTGGGATCGTGACGCCGATTCCTACCACGCGGAACACCCCGAATATCTATCCTCTTTCTACTGGTGTCCTGAGATGCTGCACGAGGCGGAAGCGCAGCTACTGGGCGATGTCTCCTCCGCTACCGTCCTCGAGCTCGGCTGCGGCTCCGCGCCTTGCACGCAGTGGCTGCAAGGACGCGCGCGCTTTGCCACGGGCTTCGATCTCTCGTCTGGAATGCTTTCCCATGCCGAGAGTGGCCTACCGCTCGTTCAGGCTGATGTCCTAGCACTTCCCTATCGTGACGGATCCTTCGACGTCGTCTTCTCCGCCTTTGGCGCCCTTCCCTTCGTGGCCAACCTTGACCAGGCACTGAACGAAGTCCACCGTGTTCTGCACCCTCATGGCCGCTTCGTCTTTTCTGTGCCACACCCCATGCGTTGGGTCTTCCCCGATGATCCACAGGACCTCACTGCGCAGCTGTCTTATTTTGAACGCGCCTACCTAGAGCAGGATGACAGCGGTGAGCTCAGCTATGCCGAGTTCCACCGCACGATGGGCGATTGGGTGCGAGCACTCCAAGTGCGCGGTGCATTTGAAATTCGCAACCTCATCGAACCCGAGTGGCCGGAGGAAAACACACTTACGTGGGGACAATGGTCGCCTGAGCGGGGAGCCATTTTCCCCGGCACCGCCATCTTCGTGTGCGAAGCACGGTAGGTCAGACACTACCTCCCCTGGTATCGAATCAATCGGCTGCAGCGAACTAAGCTGACAGCCATGCTTCTAGAACGCCTCGGGATTTTCGCGCGCCGCGCAGTGGCCTGGTGGATTGATGCCTTTCTCGCCGCCGCCATCATCGTGGCACTCAAGTGGCTTATCAACCTCATCGCCGATGAAGTGCTGAGCGGTCGAGCAGGCGCTGTCTATGACATCGTTGCCCTCGCACTCGTCTTCTACGTCTACCGAGTGTGGGTAGAGGCCGCAAAGCAGACTTCCCTGGGTAAGTGGTCGCTAAAGCTAGAAGTCATTGCTGAGCATCCCGGAATCGGCAGCGCAGCCGTTCGCAACGGCTGGCTCCTTCTCACACTTCTCGCGTTGACAGGACTCCCCTTCGTGGAGGCAACCATCCTGGGCATCCTCGGCCTCAGCGTCCTGCTGCTGGGACAAACCCCATTCGACCTCCTTGCCGGATGTTTGGTCGAGCGCCGCACGCCCACCGAAGACGAGCGCGCGGTGGGCTTGACCTAAGCCCTAGTGCGCTGCGGCATCCCAGTTTTTGCCCACACCAACGGAGACCTCAAGGGGCACAGTCAACTCGATAGCCTTGTCCATCTCTCGCTCCACGATGCGCTGGACGTCCTCCGCTTCGCCGGGAGCCACCTCCACGACGAGTTCATCGTGAACCTGGAGCAAGACGCGCGAGGCCAAACCTTCAAGCGCCTTGTCCACGCGAATCATGGCCACCTTGATAATGTCTGCTGCAGTTCCCTGAATCGGGGCGTTGAGCGCTGCGCGCTCGGCGTTCTCGCGAGCAACACGATTATCGGAGTTCAGCTCCGGTAGGTAGCGGCGGCGCCCGAAGACCGTGGAGGTGTAGCCGTCCTTTCGAGCTTGCACGACAACTTCGTCGAGGTAGCGCTTTACACCACCAAATCGCTCAAAGTAGCTCTCCATGATCTCCTTGGCTTCCCGTGCGGGGATGCCCAGCTGTTGCGACAAGCCAAATGCGGATAGCCCATAGACCAAGCCATAGGACATGGCCTTGACTCGGCGGCGCAGCTCTGGGGTGACCTCATCGACAGGAACATCGAAGACCTTGGAACCAACGTAGTTATGGAGGTCCTCACCCTCCCGGTAGGCCTCAATAAGCCCAGGGTCGGCAGAAAGGTGCGCCATGACTCGCATCTCAATCTGCGAGTAATCGGCCGTAATCAAGGTTTCGAAGTCTTCACCGACCACGAAGGCCGAGCGGATCTGGCGACCAGCCTCCGTGCGCACCGGGATGTTCTGCAGATTCGGCTCGGTCGAGGATAGGCGGCCGGTTGAAGTCACCGTCTGGTTAAACGTGGTGTGAATGCGGCCATCCGGCTGAATGGTCTTGATGAGCCCCTCCAGCGTCGTCTTCATTTTCTGGTATTCGCGGTGCGCCAGCAGGTGATCCAGGAAGGGGTGCGGATGGGTAGCGGCCAGCTGCTCAATTTCCTTAGCTGCGGTCGAATAACCTGTCTTAGTCTTCTTCGTCTTCGGCATATCGAAAGTATCGAAGAGCACCGCCTGCAGCTGCTTCGGGGAATTCAGGTTAAGAGAATCATCACCAGCCAACTCGCGGGCGGCGCGTTCCTGCTCATTGACCTGCTCAATGAAAGCATCACGCTGCGTTTCCAAGACATCGCGGTCAACTGCAATACCAGCGGCCTCCATCTGGGCCAGGATGGTCACGAGCGGCAACTCAAGGTCCGTATACAACTCGAAGGAATCAATCTCTTGGAGTTGACTAGTCAGTTCTGCCGCCAGCTCCATGATGGCGCCGGCCTGTTCTACAAGTTGATTGTCATCCAAGAGGGAAAGCTGCTCCGTGGCCACCCCCAAGGACTTCTGCAGATGGCGCTGGTACACGTCCGTCAACGCATACGTGCGCTGACCTGGGCGCAGGAGGTAGGCCGCCAGGGCTGTGTCATGGGCAATTCCACGTAGTTCAATCCCTCGCCCCGCCAGCATGTGCCAAGTAGCCTTTGCCTCGTGCACATACTTCGGCGCATCTGATGACAACCACGCGGCCAGGGCGGCGTCATCTTCTGCATCCAGGTCCGCCAATTCAATCTGGAGTCCTTCAAAAGCTGAATCGACCAGTGCTAGCGCTGCCGCATCTCCTGCACCTGGGGTTCCGTCACCCTGCACGAATACCGCGACATGCTTTTTACCTTCGAGCCACTTAGCCAGCGGCGTGTCCACCACGGTCACCGATACATCCGGCGTTTCCTCCGCCGCGGCAGCTTCGGCGGCGGCATCGTGCGGGACGGCGTTGAGGACCCGCTCGCGCAGGTTGGTGCCAAATTCCAACTCGTCGAAGCGAGCCGCGACCTCGCTAGCGACCGCTCCCTTGAATTCCAGGTCTGCCGGTCCAACCTCCAGGTCCATGTCCGTCACCATTTGGGTGAGCTTCCGGTTGAGCTTGACCTGTTCAATGCGGTCGCGGAAGTTCTGGCCCGCCACTCCCTTGATTTCCTCGGCATGCTCGATGAGGCCATCGAGGGAACCATACTGGGTAATCCATTTCGTGGCGGTCTTCTCCCCCACTTTCGGAACGGAAGGCAAGTTATCGGAAGGATCTCCGCGCAGGGCTGCGAAATCCGGGTACTGCTCGGGGCTCAGGCCGTACTTCTCCTTCACCGCCTCCGGTGTGAAGCGATGCAGCTTGGACACCCCGCGCATGGGATAAAGGACGGTCGTGGAGTCGTCGACAAGCTGCAAATAGTCGCGGTCACCGGTAACCAGGAAAGTCTCATAGTCCGCGCCCGCCTGTGTGGACAACGTGGCCACGATGTCATCGGCCTCGAAATTCTCGCGCGAGAGCGTGGTAATTCCCAACGTTTCCAGCACGTCACGAATGAGCTCAACCTGGCCGCGAAACTCTTCGGGGGCGGCCTCTCGTTGCGCCTTGTACTCGGGGAACATGTCGGTACGGAAGGTCTTGCGGCCCACGTCGAAGGCTACAGCGACGAAGTCCGGCTTCTCCTCGGCGAGGATATTCGCCAGCATGGACAGGAAGCCGTATACCGCGTTCGTGTGCTGGCCACCCGAGGTGGAAAAGTTCTCCGCGGGCAGTGCATAAAATGCGCGAAAGGCCATGGAGTGGCCGTCAATGAGCAAGAGTCGGGGCTGAGAAGTAGTCACCCGGCCCATCCTAACGTGTTGCACGGAGCGGCACCGTTGAGGGCCGTAGGCAGGCAATTAGGTTCACATTGGTCGGCTGCGCTACTATCGTTGCTTGTGCGCCCCTGTAGCCCAATTGGCAGAGGCAACGGATTCAAAACCCGTGTAGTGTGAGTTCGAGTCTCACCAGGGGCACAATTCCACCCCGCAACAGACCCTGTTGTGGGGTGTTAGCGTTTTCAACCGAAAGGAATCCGTTACCATGCGTCGCACTATCATCGCTGTGAGCACCGCCGTTGCCCTCACCTTGGGTGGTACCACCGTGGCTACTGCCGCAGATTCGAGTGCCGACAAGGAGGTTTCCTCCAAGGTGGAAGGCTCCTCCTACTACCAGGAGCTGCGTAAGTCTGCGGCGTCCTCGGACGATCCGCAGCTCAACACTTTCTACACCGTGCTTCTCGACGGCCTTGTAGGCCTCGCTGCCTTCGCCATCTTGGGTTCGATCTACGGCGAGGTGGCCAAGCGCTTGCCGATGTAGGCAACGTATAACCTTCTATGGGCTGAATAGTTTGCATAAGCCCTTCGCGGAGTGAGAGAATAAGGAGTCATCTGCCCATTCCTCTCCTTCGGCACGGCATCCCCACCGAGGAGACTGTCAACGTTACTTTCGGTTTATGCACTATATTCTTAACGCCATTTGCGGCGCCCTCATTGGCATGGCCGAGTTGGTCCCCGGTATTTCCGGAGGCACCGTGGCGCTCATCGTAGGCATCTATGAACGCGCTTTGCACAACGCCAATGATCTCATTTCCGGCCGTTTCAAAAAGGTTGAGTGGGGCTTCCTCCTCTCAGTCGCCGCCGGCATGTTCCTTGCCGTCTTCGGTTTTTCCACGCTGCTCCACAACTTTGTGGAAGGACAAGTGTCCTTGTCCCGCGCATTGTTCCTCGGCATGGTCGCCGTGTCCATCATCGTTCCAATAAGCATGATGTCGCGGTTTACGCCCGCGTCCATCGCCGCATTCATCATCGCCACCGTCGCGATCTTCTTCGTTACCGGCTTTACTTCAACTCCTGTCGAAGACCCCAGCCTGATTGTGGTGTTCTTGGCGGCCATGGTGGCCGTCTGCGCGCTCGTTCTCCCCGGCGTATCGGGCTCACTCATCTTGCTGACGATGGGCCTCTACCAGCCTGTCATTGGCGCGGTCTCTGACCGGAACATGACCATCGTGGGCGTCTTCGCCCTCGGCGCGCTGTGCGGCCTTGTCGCGTTCGTCAAGGTTTTGAATTACCTACTCGATACCCACCGCGATCCGACCTTGGCCGCCATGGCCGGCTTTATGCTGGGCTCGCTTCGCGCATTGTGGCCGTGGGGCGCAGACCAGGATGCTTCCACACCGCTTATCCTGCTTATGTTCGCGCTCGGCGGCATCATCGTCGCTATTTTCATCGCCGTGGATAGGCGCAAAGCCGCTAGCTACCAAGAGAGTTAAAGCATGAGAAAGAAAACGGCCATCGTAGGAGCAGCCGGGTTGTTAGCTTCGGCTACCCTCTCCGGCTGCGTCACCAACGAGGAGCCAGCGCTGCCAGAGGGCTGGTCCGCGCCCAACGTGGACGAAGTTCCCGAGATTGCCGCGATGTATCAGGACACCGATGGTGTCCTCACCGTCGGCACGAACCCACCGTTCGCGCCGTTCGAGTTCAAGGACTCCGACGGCTCGATCATCGGCTTGGAAATGGACCTAGCCAATGCAGTCGCCCAAGTATTGGGGCTCAAGTTCCAGCCAGTGGAACAAGACTTCTCCATGATCTTGCCGGCGGTTCAGTCGGGACAGATTGATCTCGGCGGTTCCGGGTTCACCGATACCGATGAGCGCCGGGAAAACTTCGATTTCGTCGACATCCTCTACGCCGGCATCCAGTGGGCAGAACTCACCGACGGCCCCCACAAGGTCGATCCATCGAATCCCTGTGGCCTTACCGTCGCGGTGCAGCGCACGACGGTGTCGGAGACCGACGATCTGCGTCCCAAGCAGGAAGCCTGCGATGGTAACTTGACCATCCTGCCCTATGACACAAGCGATAACGCCGCCCTTGCGGTTTTGATGGGCCGCGCGGACGCCCTCTCTGCGGATTCACCAGTCTCCGCATGGGCTGTCAACCGCTCAGATGGACGTATGTCCATGGTCGGCAAGATGTTCGACGCCGCACCCTACGGCTTCGCCGTGCCAAAGGATTCAGACCTCGGCCCTGCCGTGGCGGCGGCACTCCAGCATCTCATCGATACCGGGGCATACGCTGAAATTCTCGATAAATGGGGTGTTGACGACGGACTCGTCGAACACGCAATGATTAACGAAAGGCCGATCAATGACTAACTCCTCTCTCCCGGCAGCGTCGAATTCATCGGCTTCGACTGCCCCAGAAAAGATCGAAGCCCGCCCACTGCGTCACCCCTGGCGCTGGGTATTCGCCACTGTCCTCGCTCTGCTTGCCGTATGGTTCATCATCTCCTCGGCACGCAACGAAGCCTTCGGGTGGGGCACGTATTTCCAGTATCTTTTCGATACTCGGATTGCCACCGCTGCCCTGCACACCATTGCCATTACGATTCTGGCAATGATCATCGGCGTCGTAGGCGGCGCTGCCCTCGCGGTGATGCGCATGTCCCCTAACCCTGTGCTAGGTGGCGTGTCGTGGGTCTTCCTCTGGCTCTTCCGTGGCACCCCAATCTACGTGCAGCTCGTCTTCTGGGGTCTACTTTCAGCCCTCTACCAATCCATCAACCTTGGATTCACAGAGATTTCCCTCACCGAGGTACTCAATAACGCATTCCTCTTGTCCGTCTTAGGCTTAGGCTTGAACGAAGCCGCATACATGGCGGAGATTGTTCGCTCCGGTATCTCTTCTGTTCCGGAGGGCCAGAAGGAAGCCAGCAAGGCCCTGGGAATGGGATGGTGGATGACCATGCGCCGCACTGTGCTCCCGCAGGCCATGCGCATCATCATCCCGCCGACCGGCAACGAGTTTATTTCACTGCTCAAGACTTCTTCACTTGTGGTTGCTATTCCCTACACGGCGGAAATTTTCGGCCGCGCCACGGACATTTCGGCTGCGCTCTTCGAGCCCATCCCCCTGCTTATGGTCGCGGCGACGTGGTATTTGGCCATCACCTCTCTGCTCATGGTGGGCCAGTACTTCTTAGAGCGCCGCTTTGAGCGCGGCGCCACCCGCGAGCTCACCGGCCGCCAGTTGGCCGCGCTGGCGGATGCCGAAGGAACCATTCCCCGCAACGTCTCTGTCATCCCGGAGGTAAAGAACTAATGCCGACACCCATGATTTCCGCACAAAATGTGCACAAGTCTTTCGGCCAACTTGAGGTTCTCAAAGGCATCGATCTCACAGTCATGCCGGGTGAGGTCACGTGCCTTCTGGGGCCCTCCGGTTCTGGTAAGTCCACCTTCCTGCGCTGCTGTAATCACCTGGAGAAGGTCACGGCCGGCCGCCTCTACATCGACGGCGAACTGATTGGTTTCCGCGAGCGCAACGGCGTGCTCTATGAAATCTCCGAGAAAGAAGCCGCCGCCCAGCGCCAAGATATCGGCATGGTTTTTCAGCAATTCAATCTTTTTAGCCACCGCACCGTGCTGGAAAACATCATCGAGGCCCCCATCCAGGTAAAGAAGCAGAACCCGGAGCAGGCAAAGAAAAAGGCCATGGAGCTGCTGGAAAAGGTTGGCCTCGCGCACAAGGCGGACGCCTACCCAGTCCAGCTCTCTGGTGGTCAGCAGCAACGCGTCGCCATTGCTCGCGCGGTTGCGATGGACCCGAAGCTCATGCTTTTCGACGAGCCCACCTCCGCCCTCGACCCCGAGCTCGTCGGTGAGGTGCTCCGCGTGATGAAGGAACTTGCCGCCGATGGCATGACCATGCTCGTTGTCACCCACGAGATGGGCTTTGCCCGGGAGGTCGCCGACACCATCGTTTTCATGGACGGCGGCAGCGTCATCGAAACCGGCACCCCACAGCAGGTCTTGGACAATCCTCAGCACCAGCGCACGAAGGATTTCCTCTCTTCGCTGCTCTAGCGCACTGCACCACCACGCACGCAGCACCGCCGCAACTGCCCTTGTTGCCAAAGTTTCTCGCCCTCACCTCAAGATCTGGCCAGATCTTTGGCAACAAGGGCAGTTTTCTATTTGAACCCGTCCAAGACAAAACTCCGGCCAGTCCGCAAAGCTAACTGGCCGGAGTTTTTCTGGAAAGGGCTGGCGAAACAATTAACGCCAGCGGTGGGTCCCTATTCGGTGTCCCCTTCCGTTTCCGCAGTCTCAGCGGGCTCTGCGGGCTCCTCGGCAGAGGACGAGGCCATCGGGCTATCCGCAGACTGTGATTGGATGACGTCATCCAGCACCGCATGGATATAAGGCGCGGCCTTGTCATTGGAGTATTCGGAAGCAAGCTCCACGCCTTCAACGAGCGCGGTAGCGTTCGGAACATCCGCGTTGAAGAGGATTTCCCATACCGATACTCGCATGATCGCGCGGTCAACGGCGGGAATGCGTTCGAGCGACCACTCGCTGGAGAGGTAACGAGCAATCGCATCGTCAATGGCGTCCAGCTCTTCAGCTGCTCCGCTGACAATTTCGCGGGTGTAGTCCGCGATCGGCGCCACGCCGTTTTCCGGGTCGCGAGCAAGCTCGACGCGGTCTTCCACGATGGCTACCGGATCAACGTCGCGTGATTCTGCTTCGAAGAGAATATCCGCAGCTCGGCGGCGCGCGCGGTAGCGCGCGGTGTGCCGCTTATAGTTAGGCTCTGGTCGGGTCATCTTAGTTGTTGACGCGGGAGAGGTACTCGCCAGTGCGGGTATCGATCTTGAGGGTGTTACCGGTCTCGATGAACAGCGGCACCTGGATCTCGGCACCGGTCTCGAGTGTCGCCGGCTTGGTGCCGCCGTTGGAGCGGTCACCCTGCAGACCTGGCTCGGTGTGCTCAACTTTCAGGTCAACGGAGATCGGAAGCTCACCGAACAGAGCGTCGCCGTCGTGGAAGGAGACCTGGACACGCATGTTTTCCAAGAGGAACTTGCCGGCGTCGCCGAACTTATCAAACGGCAGCTCGTACTGCTCGTAGGTCTTATCATCCATGACCACGTAGTTCTGGCCATCGTTGTACAGGTAGGTCATGTCGCGGCGGTCAACGTTGGCGGTCTCCACCTTCACACCAGCGTTAAAGGTCTTGTCGGTGACCTTGCCAGAGACCACATCCTTGAGCTTGGTGCGCACGAATGCAGGACCCTTGCCAGGCTTGACGTGCTGGAATTCAACGATCTGCTGCAGCTTGTTGTCGATCTTCAGAACGAGGCCGTTCTTGAAATCAGTGGTATCTGCCATGAAATGACTCTCCCAAATAACTTGTAGTCGAAACTATGAAAACAGTGTCTAAGCATACCGTACGCGGCTGCTGCACGGTACGAAGGGGTGCTGGCTACAGCACCTGAAGTTCCTTCGGATAGGCCGTGATGATCTTTGGTGCCCCTGAGGTAATAAACAGGCTGTCCTCGATCCGCACGCCGCCCTTACCAGGAACGTAGATGCCTGGCTCAATGGTCAGCGTCATCCCTTCGGCGAGCTCGCCCTTGCCGGTTTTCGCTGCGGAGGGCCCTTCGTGCACGTCGAGGCCGATTCCGTGGCCAGTCGAGTGAACGAAGTACTCGCCATAGCCGGCCTCAGTGATGATGTCACGGCAGGCCGCGTCGACGTCGACAAGCTTGGCACCTGGCACCGCTGCCTTCACACCTGCCTCCTGGGCGCGCAGGACAATGTCGTAGATTTCACGGGCAAACTCAGTGACCTCACCGATAGCGAAGGTGCGTGTGCAGTCGGAGTTAAAGCCGCGCAGGTGGGCACCGAAGTCGATCGTAACCAAATCCCCCTTGCGCAACTCGCGGTCATCCGCACCGTGGTGGGGCTTAGCGGAGTTTTCACCGGAAGCCACAATGGTGTCAAAGCTCACGCGCTCCGAGCCGAGCATGCGCATGCGGTATTCCAAATCGGCAGCGACTTGGCGTTCCGTGCGCCCAGCGGCGACCTCCCCAGCCTCTACGAGATCGGTGAGCGCCTGGTTGGCCAAGGCCGCTATCTCTTCGAGCTTCTGCAGCTCAACGTGATCCTTGACCAGGCGAATCTTCTCAATCACGCCGGTGACCGGTACCAGAGTCACGCCCTCCGGCTTTGCTTTCTCCAGACGCTGCAGTTGTGCGACAGTGACGTAGTCGGCTTCATAGCCCACCCGCAGATCTTGAGAAACCTGCCCCAGCAAGTGCGGGCCTACATCGCGACCAAGGCTGGCTTCGATGTCCGGAACCTCTTCCGCGATCTGCGTGGTGTAGCGACCGTCCGTTGCCATGAGCGCGGAGAGGTCCTTGCGCAACAGCAGTCCACCATTCGATCCCGAAAAGCCGGTCAAGTAACGCACGTGCGTCAGGTGGGTAACGATAATGGCGTCAATGCGCTGACCAGTCAGCTCAGTCATGAGCTTGCGGCGGCGGTTGCCATAACGAGTATCGGCTAATGCCATGAGAGAACCACTCCAATCAATTCAAGCGATACTCCATGATAGCTAATCTGCCAGGAAGTACCCCAGTGCCGCGACATATCCATAAGAGCCGAGGCCCGCGATAACACCGCGAGCGATGGGGCTCAGGTAAGAGTGCTGCCGAAATGCTTCCCGCGCATGCACGTTGGATAGGTGCACCTCGACGAATCCGGGGCCATCGGCTACCTCCGCCAAGGCATCACGCAGGGCCACCGAGGTATGTGTAAAACCGCCCGGGTTGATGATGACAGGCCAGCCTTCGTCGGCAGCGCGATGCACCTGTTCAATGAGTTCGCCCTCGTGGTTGGATTGGAAGAAGACGATCTCTTCCTCCCCCGCCGCCGCGCGGACGCGAGTCTCTATATCCTCCAAAGTTTCGCTGCCATAGATTTCTGGCTGGCGCTTGCCCAAGCGGTTCAGATTCGGGCCGTTGAGGACGAGAATGGTCATGGCGAACTCCTTAAATTCCTATACGGTCAGCTGCGCGTAGGCTGCGCGCAGCTCCTCATCAGTGGCGTCTTCCAAGCGCGTGGTTTCCCCGATCCCGGTGAGCGCTACAAAGCGGATGTGGCCGCCGCGGTTCTTCTTATCATGGCGCATTGCATCCAGCAGCTCCTCGAAATGGCCCTGCTCATAAGTGGTCGGCAGCCCAATCCTGGTCAAGATGTCGCGGTGCGTGGCCACGAGGTTGGCATCGATAAGCCCGCGCGCGTGGGATAGGTGGGCAATGAACATCATGCCCACCGCTACCGCGCGGCCGTGTCGCCACGAGTAGTTCTCGCGACGCTCCACGGCGTGGCCAAAGGTGTGGCCGTAATTGAGAGTCTCGCGCAGCCCCGATTCCTTCAAGTCCTGACCCACCACGTGTGCCTTGACCGCAATAGAACGCTCGATGAGCTCCGGCAGCAGGCCGTCGGGCTCAAGGCATGCGGCGGGATCCTTCAGGTAGTGCTCAATGATCTGCGGGTCATGGATGAAGCCAGTCTTGATAATCTCTGCAGAACCGGCGACGATTTCCTCGGCTGGCAGTGTGCGCAAATGCTCCACATCAACAAAGACTGAGTCCGGCTCATGGAAAGCCCCAACCAGGTTCTTTCCCGCGGCTGTGTTGATGCCGGTTTTGCCGCCCACGGCGGCATCCACCATGGCGAGCAACGTCGTCGGCGCCTGAATCACCGGGATGCCGCGCATCCACGTCGCCGCAGCAAACCCAGCCAGGTCCGTTACCGCACCGCCGCCTAGGCCAATGACGGCATCGCGGCGGCTAAAACCTGCTTCTCCGAAGATATCCCACAAGCGGGCGAGCACGTCGATCCGTTTGGCGGCTTCGGCATCGGGGACCACAACTGCGGTGGCCTCAATCCCCTGTACGCGAGCCTGTTTAACTAAGTCTTGGGCAGCCTGCGCGAGCGGCGGTTGGTGGATGATTGCCACCTTAGCCGCCCCAATCGCCGCGGCGCGCTCAATCATGGCGGTACTCAGGCCACTGCCAAGAGTGACCTCATAAGGCGATGGTCCATTAACAGCAATGGTGTGCATGGGTGGTGCTCCTTCGGCTGGGGTGGCAGGGTTCGTGAGGCGTCGACACGTAGCGGGTAAAGAAGTTTCGTCGTCTTAGAGGGTTTCGAGGAAGCTCAAGATGTCACCCACCACCTGCTGCGGGGAGCGCACACCAGTGCGCACCTTTAAGTCAGCGACCTCGCTGTAGAGGGGTCGGCGCGTTTCCAAAAGTTGGGTGTAGTGCGCCAGCGGGTCCGCAGACTCCAGCACGGGACGGTTGCTGTCCCCCAGCGTGCGGGTTACGCCTTCTTCGGGGGTGATATCAAGGAATACAACAGTCAGGCCATCGAGCAGGGCGCGTGTAGATTCGGTCAGCACTGCCCCGCCGCCTAGACTCACCACGCCAGTAGTGGCGAGTGCCTCGCGCACCGCTTCGGCTTCGACCTCACGGAATGCTGGTTCACCCAGCTCAGAGAAAATCTCGCCGCAAGCCTTGCCGTAGCGGGCCTCGATGAGGGCATCAGAGTCAACAACCTCGCAGTTCAGCGCGCGCGAGAGGCGTCGGCCAATGGTGGTCTTTCCGGAGCCAGGAGGCCCTACGAGAACGACGTGCGGGGAATTCATGCCTCACCCCAATCCAAGCGGCTAGCCACGTAATCCTGGTAGGCAGCAATGTTTCGCTTGGTCTCGGCTAAGCTATCGCCACCAAATTTCTCCAACACGGCACGCGCAAGGACGAGAGCCACCATGGCTTCGGCCACCACGCCAGCCGCTGGAACTGCACAGACATCAGAACGCTGATGGATGGCAGTGGCTGGCCCACCCGTAGCCATATCAACGGTCTTCAGGGCGCGCGGGACGGTAGAAATCGGCTTCATCGCCGCACGCAAACGCAGCGTCTGGCCATTAGTCATGCCGCCTTCCAGGCCACCAGCCCGGTTACTCTCCCGGTCCACTCCCTCATCGGTGCGCACCATTTCATCGTGGGCCTCGCTTCCGCGACGGCGCGCCTCAGCGAAGCCGTCGCCTACTTCAACGCCCTTGATCGCCTGAATCCCCATCAAGGCGGCGGCGAGCTGCGCGTCGAGACGGTCCTCCCCCGAGGTATGGGAGCCTAAACCAATCGGCAGGCCCTCCACGATGACCTCTACAATGCCGCCGAGGGTATCGCCCTGCTTCTTGGCGGTCTCGATTTCTGAGATCATCGATTCCTCTGCGGCCTTATCGCAGGCACGAACCGGAGAGGCGTCGATGGCCTCAAGGTCCGCAAAGCTAGGGTGCGGGCCCTCATAAGGTTCTGAGGCACCAATGGAGATGACGTGGGACAGCACCTCGACTCCCAGGGTTTCGCGAAGGAAGTTGCGGGCAACGGTGGCCGCGGCGACGCGGGCAGCGGTCTCGCGTGCGGAGGAACGCTCCAGAATGGGACGGGCCTCCGCGTGATCAAACTTCACCATGCCGGCGAAATCGGCGTGCCCAGGGCGTGGACGAGTGAGCGGAGCACCGCGACCGGAAGCCATCGCCTTAGCAGTCTCCGGGTCATCGAGATCTAGCGCATCCGGGGACATGATGGTGGTCCACTTTGGCCACTCCGTGTTGCCAATCATGATAGCGATGGGGCTACCCAGGGTAAGGCCGTGGCGAATGCCGCTGAGCAGAGTGAGATCATCAGCTTCAAACTTCATGCGGGCGCCGCGGCCGTAGCCGAGGCGGCGGCGAGAGAGCTGGAGAGCAATATCGTCTTGGGAAACGGGAACCCCGGCCGGCATGTGCTCAATGAGTGCAACGAGTGCCTGGCCGTGAGATTCACCTGCGGTAGTCCAACGAAGCATGCGGACTATTATCACACGACAAGGGTTCCTTCGGGGTCACTAGGCCTGCTATCACACCATGTCGGGGCTAAATAACACAACAAGTCCTGCGGCAATCAACATCCCGGGTCCATGCGCGGGTGTCCTATCCCTGGTTATATAGCCCCAGAGCACCGTGCTCAGCGACGCCCCCATCATCGCCAGCGCAACCCCCGGTACGCCCGCCACGTGTGCGGTCACCATTCCCAGCGGCAGCGCCAGTTTGAGGTCTCCCCCGCCGATGCTTCCGGCGCGGCTTAGCAACGCCGCCACCACGTAGATACCCGGCCACAGCAGCCCGGCCACGCTGAACCAGCACAGCGATAAGGCTGCGGCAGGCAGAGTCAGATAGTTAGGCAGGCGTTTGAAACGCAGGTCATAAATAATTAAAGCGCACCCCCACGCCAAGAAAAGCAGTTCCCCCATGGTCCCACAGCCTACCGCGTGGGCGGACAAGACGCACGCACCAAGCTGTGGGGACTTGCTTAGGGCAGCTTGAGCGCCTTGTTGAGCGCCGCCAGCATCTCTGCCCGCGGGGCAGTATGCCCGGTAAACTGCTCAAATTGCGAATAAGCCTGATTAGCCAGCATGATGTGCCCGCCGACGGCCCGGTAGCCATCAGCGGCCGCATGCACAGTGAGCGGAGTAGGCCACGGATCATAAATAACGTCAAAAACCGGAGCCTTGGCCAGCTGCGTCAGGTATCCCTCCAACGCAGCAGAGGGCACGGTGGAGACAAGGAGATCTACTGCTCTCGCAAGGCCTGCTAGATCATCCTCGAAGGTTGCCGCATGGAGTGTGAGACCGAGGGCGTCAGCGAGCGGACGCAGCTCAGCTAAACGGTCGGAGCGATTCAACACGGTAACGTCCTTCACTCCGCGCTGAGCCAGCCCCCACAGGACCGGCCGCGCGGTTCCGCCGGCGCCGATGAGCAGCGCCGAAGACGGCTGGGAAGAGCCCAAAAGCTCATCGAGCGCGCCCAGCACGCCTTCGGTATCCGTGTTATCCGCGCGCCACCCTTCCGGGGTGCGTACCAAGGTGTTCGCGGAGCCAATGAGCTCAGCTCGCTCGCTGACGATATCGGCACAAGCAAGGGCATCAAATTTGAGCGGCATGGTGACGGAGAAACCGCAGTACTCCTCGCCTACCTCGGCGAGGAAGGCCGGCAAGTCCGTCACCTCATGCTTGGTATAGTCCCACTCCTTCAGGGTCAGGGCCTCATACCCAGCGTTATGCAGGACTGGTGAGAGCGAGTGGGCAATGGGGCTGCCCACGACTGCGGCGCGCGGCATTGGTTTACTGCTCCTCGGCTGGCGGCGCACCTTCGGCCTCGCGCTGGCTGTCCAGGATGCCAGAGCGCACCGCATCATCGACGTTGGCAAGGTGCTCATCGTAGTTATCGGTAAACACGGTGGTGCCCTTGTCATCGACGGTGACGAAGAAGAGCCAGTTTCCTTCCGCCGGGTTCTCCATGGCCTGGATAGCTTCTTCCGAAGGCGAGGCAATCGGCGAATCAGGCAGACCGTCCTTGGCGTAGGTATTCCATGGCGTCTCGCGGTGGCGGTCCTCATCGGTGGTGGCCAGCTCCACGTCCTCGAGGCCATAGTTCACGGTGGAGTCCAACTCGAGGCGCATCGGTTCATCGAGGCGGTTGAGGATCACTCGAGCAACCTTGTCGAATTCACCGGCCGGGGACTCGCGTTCCACCAATGAAGCGGCAGTTAGAAGCTCATAGGGCTTCAGACCAATTGCTTGGGCGCGGTCAACGATGTTGGTGTCGTTGTACTTCTTCGTAGAGCGGGTGATCAGGTCCGTCAGAATCTCCTGGGCATCCATGTTCGGATCCAGCACGTACTGGCCCGGGGCAATCAGCCCCTCAAGGCGCTTCGGGTCCTCGCCTCGTGCGCGAATCTCTTCCAGGGCCCACTCCGGTGCGCCCAGCTCAGCTGGGTCCACGGTGGCCGCAATCTTCTCGAGCTCTTCAGCGGAGACGCAGCCGCCTTCCTTGCACGAGACCTGGGAAATCAAGGAGTAAATGCCGTAGCGAACATCACCGCCAAGCACGTTGACGTCGAGCAGCGTGGCACCGCCTTGGACGTCGAGGAGGTCCACCATATTGGCTTCATCGAGCAGCGCTTCGACAGCGGCCTTCGCGCTCATCTCCTCCTGGAGACGGTAAAAGCCGGGTTTGATTTGGCTTGCGCGTGGGTTGGAGTTGGCTGCTGAGGAGAAAGCTTCGGATGTCTTCACCACGTTCTTTTCTGCCAGCTCGGGTGCTAATTCACCCATGGACGAGCCTTCTGGGACCTGAACAAGCTGTGTGACACCGTTGCCTTGCCCCTCGTAGTCCAAGGTACTGCCCCCTCCCAGAAGGCGGAAGCCGATGTAGCCGAGTCCGCCAATGATAAGGACCAAGCTTGCGATGAGCACGGCCATGCCGCGCTGACGGCGCTTGACATATTGAGGTTCCATCGAGCGTCCGATGCGTGAAGGTTTACGGCTCACGTACTTCGTCTCCTACGTTTGAAGGGCTGTGGCCGTGCAACGCGAAATGGCGCGCATCCAGCCAGGACTGCAAAATTTCCACCGCGGCAGCTTGGTCAATGACCGAGCGACCACGCTTCTCTGACACGCCAGAGGCCCGCAAAGCAGAGGTTGCCACCACCGTAGTGAGGCGCTCATCCACCATGCGTACGGGCGGAGGTTCCTTCATCCTGTCATCTTTTGCCAAGCGGCGGCGGATACGAAACGCGATTTCCTTGGCATGTTTAACACTTGATGAGCCGTTGCCTTTGAGATCACGCGGCAGGCCAACGGCCACCTCGACGGCGTCATACTCATGGATCAGCTCGAGCAAACGGTCAATATCGCCCTTGTCGCGGTCCTTAAACCCGGTCTCACGCCGGACGGTTTCGACCGGCATGGCCAAGCGCGCGTCTCGGTCAGATACCGCCACGCCGATGCGGACGGTACCGACGTCGAGGCCCAAACGGCGCCCCGGGCCGGGATCGTCGACGCCTGGTTTGTCAGGCTCTACGGCCATCGTGCTCCTCCTGATTCTGCGACTCAGCTATTTGCATGCACCTTACTAGTGCTGACCGAGCTCGTCGCGTACAGCATTGAAGGCCGCCTGCAGGCCGCCCGCGTTCGCGCCCGAGCCCTGGGCCATGTCCGGCTTTCCGCCGCCCTTGCCGTCGACATAGCCAGAAATAACCTTGACCAAGTCACCAGCCTTGACACCGCGCTCGACTGCAGGCTTAGTGGCGCCAACGATGAACGGGAGCTTGCCGCCCTCGTTCTCCGATGCCAGGACAACCACACCGGCGGCATCACCGAGACGGTTCTTGATATCAGAAGCCAGTGTGCGCAAGTCTCCACCGTTGACCCCCTTAGGCAGCTTGACAGCCACGAGGGTGAAATCGTTGACGGTCTTCGCAGTAGAGATCATCTCCGCGGTCTGGGACATGAGCTGGGCCTTGTGAAGCTCGGCGATTTGCTTCTCTGCGGCCTTGAGCTTCTCCGTCAGCTGCGCGATGCGCTCCGGCAGGTCCTCAGTCTGGACCTTGAGCTCACGAGAGACCCCCTCGACGAGGGCGGTCTCCTTCGAGTAGTAGCGGAATGCATCCAGGCCCGAATAAGCCTCGAGGCGGCGCGCGCCCGAACCCACGGAGGATTCGCCGAGGACAGATACCGGGCCGATCTCTGCAGTGTTCTTCACGTGCGTACCACCGCAGAGCTCGATGGAGAAGGGGCCGCCCATCTCCACGACGCGGACCTCAGAACCGTAGTTCTCACCAAAGAGGGCCATCGCCCCCATCTCCTTGGCCTTCTCCAAGGAGGTCTCGATGGTATTGACCGGGAAGTGCTGGTCCACCGCCTGGTTAGTCACCAAAGCGATCTCATCGAGCTGCTCCTGCGTGAGCTGGTCGGTGTAGTTGAAATCAAAGCGCAGGTAGCCCGGACGGTTCAAGGAACCAGCCTGGACTGCGGTCGGGCCCAGCACCTGGCGCAGCGCGGCGTGGATAAGGTGCGTTGCGGAGTGCGCCTGCACAGCGCCGTGGCGCCACTGCTGGTCAACTGCGGCGGTCACGCCATTGCCAAGCTCAAGGCCACCGGCGGTCACCGTGGCCTTGTGAACCCACAACTTCTTGCCAATCTTCTGAACATCCTTGACCTCCAGCAGGGTCTCGCCCGCGATAATGCGGCCGCGGTCGGCGGTCTGGCCACCGGCTTCGGCATAGAGCGGCGACTGGTCCAAGATAACCTCGACCGTGTCCCCTGCCTGGACCTCGGAGACCTTCTCGCCATCGCGCACAAGACCGATGACCTTGGCGTCCGACTCCAAGGTCTCGTAGCCCGTGAACAGCGTCGGGTGGTTATCCACCCAGTCACGGTACAGAGACAGATCAGCATGACCATGCTTCTTGGCTTGGTTATCCGCCTTGGCGCGGCGGCGCTGCTCACCCATGGCGGCGTCGAAGCCTTCCATGTCTACGGTCAAACCGGCTTCCTGCGCCATTTCCAGGGTCAAGTCGATGGGGAAACCATAGGTATCGTGCAGCTCGAAGGCCTTTTCACCGGACAGGACTTTCGGGGTAGCTGCGCGGGAGGTGCTCTTCAGCTCGATCACTGCTTCGTCGAAAAGCTTGGTACCCGACTCCAAGGTCTTGAGGAAGGCCTTCTCCTCTGCCACGGCAACGCGCAGAATACGCTCGCGGTTTTCTGCGATCTCCGGGTAGGACGGCGTCATGGTGTCCATGATGGTGTTCATGAAGCGCTCCATGGTCTCGCCTTTCGCGCCCAACAACTTGGCGGAGCGAATGATGCGACGAAGCAGGCGACGCAGGATGTAGCCGCGGCCCTCGTTACCGGGGGTAACGCCATCCAAGATGAGCATCATGCCGGTACGCGAGTGGTCCGCCACCACGCGGAAACGGATCAGGTCTTCCTTCGGCGCATCCGGAACGTACTTCGCACCGGTGAGCTCTTCGGCTACGTCGATGACTGGGCGCAGCAGGTCCGTTTCGTACACATTGTCCACGTCCTGCAGGATGCAGGCGACGCGCTCGATGCCCATGCCGGTATCGATGTTCTTCTTGGGCAGCTCGCCCACGATCTCAAAGTTGCCCTTGCCAATGCCTTCGCCGCGCTCGTTCTGCATGAAGACCAGGTTCCAGATCTCCATGTAGCGATTATCGTCCGCGACGGGACCACCGTCCTGGCCATATTCCGGGCCACGGTCATAGTAGATCTCGGAGCACGGTCCGCACGGGCCAGGAATGCCCATGGACCAGTAATTATCCTCCATGCCGAGGCGCTGAATGCGCTCGCGGGGAACACCGATTTTGTTGTGCCAGATATCGGCTGCTTCATCGTCATCGAGGTAGACCGTGACCCACAAACGCTCGGGGTCAAGCCCCAAGCCACCATCCTCTACCGAGTTCGTCAACAGGTTCCAGGCGTGGGTAATGGCCCCCTCCTTGAAGTACTGGCCAAAGGAGAAGTTGCCTGCCATCTGGAAGAAGGTGTTGTGGCGGGTGGTAATGCCTACTTCCTCGATATCCAGGGTGCGCACGCACTTCTGGATAGAGGTCGCCGTACCGTTAGCAAAAGGCGGGTTCTGCTGGCCCAAGAAGTAGGGCTTGAAGGGAACCATGCCGGCGTTGACGAAGAGCAGGTTCGGGTCATCCAGGATCAGCGATGCGCTGGGCACGGCCTCGTGGCCGGCCTTGACGAAGTGCTGGGTAAAGCGTTCCCGGATCTCATGAGTCTTCACGAGCAAAAGTCCTTCACTGTTGAATGGTTTCTAGTCAGCGCTCAACTTTACCCGTCCGGTGCTCTGCTTAGCGACGCCGCCCCCGGATGATGCCCCGCAACCTCCCTAGGTACTCGCGCACCCGTTTTTCCGCGCCGTGGTCGGTGGGCTGATAATACTCGGCATCGGTGAGCGTCTCCGGTAAATACTGCTGGGCTAGCACACCGCGTGGATCATCATGCGGGTACCGGTAGCCGACAGCGTTTCCCAAGCGCTTGGCACCCTCGTAGTGGCCGTCGCGCAGGTGCGGCGGGACGTGTCCGCTCTTACCGGCCTGGACATCGGCTTGGGCAGCGTTGATGGCATTAATAACGGAATTCGACTTCGGCGCCGTGGCCAGGTGGATCGTGGCCTGCGCCAGCGGGATGCGCGCCTCGGGCAGGCCAATCAGGGCCGCAGCCTCCGCCGCGGCCACGGCGGTGGGCAAAGCGGTGGGATCCGCCATCCCAACGTCCTCGGAGGCATGCACGATGAGCCGGCGCGCTATGAAGCGCGGGTCTTCGCCGGCCTCAATCATGCGGGCAAGGTAGTGCAACGCGGCGTCCACGTCGGAGCCGCGGATGGACTTAATAAAGGCGGAGACAACATCATAGTGCTGGTCCCCGTCACGGTCATAGCGCACGACCGCGCGGTTGACGTTGTCTTTGAGAATGTCGACGGTGAGCTCGCCGCCATCCGGCACCGCTTCGGCGGCCGCCTCGAGATAGGTCAGCGTCCGTCGAGCATCACCGCCGGCGAGCAGCACCAGCTGATCCAAAGCGTCTTCCGTGGCAGTGATTCGCCCCGCCAAACCGCGCTCACTCCTCAGCGCCCGCTCCGCGAGGCTGCGGAGGGAGACATCGTCAAGCGGCTCCAAGTGCAGCAACAGCGAACGCGAAAGCAGCGGCGCTACCACAGAAAACGAAGGATTCTCGGTGGTCGCGGCCACGAGAAGGACAGTGCGGTTCTCCACGGCCGCCAGCACCGCATCCTGCTGGGTTTTGGAGAAGCGGTGTACCTCATCGATGAAGAGCACCGTGCGGCGACCTTCGATGAGTTCGCGACGCGCATGAGTGATCACTTCGCGGACTTGCTTAACACCAGAGTCCAGGGCAGAAAGCCCAATGAAGTTATCCCCCAAGGAGGAAGCGATCAGGGAGGCGAGCGTTGTCTTTCCGGTTCCCGGCGGGCCGTACAGGATGACCGAGGCTTCCCCCGAGCCCTCCACCAGCCGGCGCAACGGGGTCCCCGGCTCCAGTAGGTGCTTCTGCCCCACCACTTCATCGAGGCTCTGCGGCCGCATGCGCGCGGCAAGGGGTGAGCCTGAATGAGTTGCAAACATATCGGGGCCACCCGGCAGGCTGGGCGCTGACTGGTCATCGCCGAAGAGTGACTCCTGCCCCATCAGGACTCCCGGAGACGGGAAGCAACTGCGCGGCCAAATGCGGCCACCACGGAGCATCCATCATTCTTGCACTGCGCGGCAAACCGCGACAGCGCCTCGAAAGTTTCATAAAGATCACGGCGGATGAGAGCCTCATCCTCGGTGAACGGCCCCTGGTCGGAACGGCGAAGCAACGAGCGATGCGGGTCACGATAAATCTCGGCGTTGCCCTCCGCCAGAGCTACAACGCCTTCGATCCCGCCGGCATACATGGTGGTCACGCTCGACAGGGCCCAGCCTATGAGGCAGGCCACCAGCAATTCATGCAGCGTCTTCTCATCAGCAAACTGGGGCCACACATCGACGATGCGGCGCTGCCAGGCTTGGATGAAGATTTCCGCTTCGCTATCAGTAATCGGCCGTGAGAACAGGAATTGTGGGAAGCCTGCAACAACGCAGGCCACGTCAAAGCCAACGTTACGGAAACCAGCCCATTCATAATCCAGGAAGGTTAACGCTGTCCCCACGATGATGTTGTCTGGGGACAGATCGAAGGGGGTAAAGGCGCGGTTGCGGCCAGAACTAAAGCTCTGCATGGCGGTGCGAGCCAATTCGCGAACGTGTTTCGGCGGTTCCAGTCCGGCCTCATTGAGAATGTCAGCGCCGATCATGATGGAGCTCTTCAGCGAATCATCACGTAGCGCCTGGTGCTCAGCGTATTCGGGATGCCGGCGCAGCTGACGGTTCAGCAGGGCCTCGTAATCCTCCTCGCGCCCTGCGGTTCCTGCGTGCATCTTGCCCAGCGCGCTGCCCAGGGATCGGAGCAGCTCGACGCGGTCTTCATCGCTGCTGTGGGCGAGGGCATCCGCCAAGGTGTCGCCATCGCCCGCGTCGGTGAGCACGAGGATGCGCTTTTCCACATCGTGCGCAAGAAGGACTGGGCCTGGGCGGACCTCTTCAGACAGCGCTGTGGTGAATTGATAGGCCACCACTTCACGCAGGAGTGCGGCATCATCAATAGTGTGTCCGGTGACCGGGTTGTACTTGATGACGACCGACCGATGTGGAAAGAAGGCACTTGGTGTCGTGCGGGCACGAAGCACCACAGCATTGCCCGAGCCGGTGAGCTGTTGAATGTCACTCAACTCAGGCTCGCCGCCATAGCGGCGGGAAATCATCAGCGATGCTTCCGCCACCACGGCATCAGCCGCAGAACTGTCCATGGACTCGTGTCCCATCGAATTCACTTGCTTGCCTGCCTCCACTAGTCGTAGGCCCAACTACCTTACCGGCGCTGCGCGGTCTTAAGACTCCTTCCCAGCCTTTTCACCCTGTGCAGCCTTAGCCGCCTTTTCCGGCTTGAAGTCCACGCCGGTCTCCTTGCGCTGCTCAGCGGGGATGGTGCCCGGAGCATCGGTCAGAGGATCAACGCCGCCGCCCGACTTCGGGAAGGCAATGACGTCGCGGATGGAATCGAATCCGCCCAGCAGGGAGACAATGCGGTCCCAACCGAAAGCAATGCCGCCATGCGGCGGGGCACCGAACTGGAAAGCGTCGAGCAGGAAGCCGAACTTCTCCTGCGCTTCCTCTTCACCAATGCCCATGACATCGAAGACGCGCTTCTGCACATCCTGGTCGTGGATACGGATGGAGCCGCCGCCAATCTCGTTGCCGTTGCAGACGATGTCATAGGCGTAGGCCAAGGCCTCTCCCGGATTCTCATCAAAGTTATCCAGGTACTCCGGCTTCGGCGAGGTAAAGGCGTGGTGGACAGCCGTCCACTTGGAGTGACCCAGAGCCACATCACCCGAAGCGGTGGCATCGGCGGCCGGCTCGAAGAGCGGTGCGTCCACGACCCAGGTGAAGGCCCAGTCGCCGTCCTTGATAAGGTCCAGCTTCTTTGCGATCTCACCGCGCGCAGCGCCCAGCAAAGCACGGGAAGACTTTACGTCACCGGCGGCGAAGAAGATGGCGTCGCCCGGCTTAGCACCGACGTGCTCGGCAATGCCCTCGCGCTCGGCGTCAGTAATGTTTTTGGCCACTGGGCCGCCCAGGGTGCCGTCCTCGGCGATGGTGATATAAGCCAGGCCCTTCGCACCGCGCTGCTTTGCCCATTCCTGCCACGCATCGAACTGGCGGCGCGGCTGGGAGGCTCCGCCTTCCATGACGACAGCACCGACGTATTCGTTCTGGAAGACACGGAAGGTGGTGTCCTTGAAGAAGTCGGTGCACTCCACGATCTTGATGTCGAAGCGCAGATCCGGCTTGTCAGATCCGTAGTACTTCATGGCATCGGCGTAGGTCATGCGCGGGATGGGCGTCTTAATCTCGTAGCCGATCAGCTTCCAGAGAGCGGATACAATCTCTTCCGCTAGTGCAATAACATCGTCCTGGTCTACGAAGGACATTTCGACGTCGAGCTGCGTAAATTCAGGCTGGCGGTCCGCGCGGAAGTCCTCATCGCGGTAGCAGCGAGCAATCTGGTAGTAGCGCTCCATGCCGGCCACCATGAGCAGCTGCTTAAA
The DNA here is from genome assembly GCF_001811145.1 of Corynebacterium sp. HMSC062A03. Classification (NCBI taxonomy): domain Bacteria; kingdom Bacillati; phylum Actinomycetota; class Actinomycetes; order Mycobacteriales; family Corynebacteriaceae; genus Corynebacterium; species Corynebacterium sp. HMSC062A03. The sequence goes on from NZ_KV803680.1 coordinate 63,999, forward strand.
AAGCTGCGGAGACTGCGGGAGTGCGTACCAGCTGCCCGGCTTGAGGCGGGCGGGCACGAGGAAGTCACGAGCGCCCTCCGGGGTGGAACGGGTCAGGGTCGGGGTTTCAATCTCAGTAAAGTCGTGGTTGTCCAGAACTTCGCGGGCGGCGCGGTTAGCGGCGGAGCGCAGGCGCAGAGCCTCGTGCTGACGCTCGCGGCGCAGGTCCAAGTAACGGTACTTCAGACGGGTCTCTTCACCGACTTCACCGGAAGAAGACGGATCATCAATCTGGAACGGCAGCGCTGCGGACTTGTTGAGCACCTCCAGGTCCGAGACGTTAACCTCAATCTCACCAGATGCCAGGTTTGCGTTAGCCGAACCTTCCGGGCGCGGCTCCACTACGCCGGTAACCTTGACGCAGTATTCAGAACGCAGATCGTGGGCGCGCTCAGCTACCTCAGATTCGCGGAAAACCACCTGGGCAACGCCAGAGCGGTCACGCAGATCAATGAAGATAACACCGCCATGGTCGCGACGGCGAGCGACCCAACCCGTCAGGGTGACGGTCTCCCCTGCCATCTCCTTGCGCAGTTCGCCTGCCAAATGTGTACGCAGCACTCTCGTTCAATCCCTTCTCATTGTTGACGCTCGCACCCACACACGCCACGCGTAGACAGCACGCGCCGAGGGATGCAAGTACTTGAACGGCCCAAGTCTACCGCCCACACCGGACTTGCACAGCGCTAGGGTGAGCACCGTGTGCTTAACAGCAGTCCACCTATCGAGCAGACAGCACCTACGGCTTGTGGCAAAATCTCTGGCATGACTTTTAAATCTGGCGCCAATTTTGATGGTAAGCGAGCTAGCTCCGGCGGTGGAGGCCGCGGCGGCATGATCGCTACCGGCGGCGGCATTGGCTCTCTCCTTCTCATTGGTCTCTATCTACTCCTCGGCGGCGATCCCGGCGCCATCACCGAAAGCGATCCCCAGACCGACCAGACCCAGGTGGGACCAGAGGAAAGCGGCGAAGACGCATTTGCGCACTGCCAAACTGCTGAGGACGGCAATAAGTACGACGATTGCCGCGTCATGTTCGCCGCCCAGTCCGTCGACAAGGTCTGGGCCCAGCAGTTGCCGGATCAGGCAGGCATCGAGTACGTCGAGCCGGGCCGCGTCATCTTCAACAACACCACCATGTCGGGCTGCGGCCAGGCTTCAGGCGCTACGGGCCCGTTCTACTGCCCAGCGGATGAGTCGGCCTACTTCGACACCGCCTTCTTTGATCAGCTCCGCAATTTCGGCGGCGAGAATGCTCCTCTGGCCCAGATGTACATCGTGGCCCACGAGTTTGGCCACCACATTCAAAAACTGGAAGGCACGCTCAGCTTGTCCAACTACAACGAGCCCGGCGAGGATTCCAACGCTGTGAAGATTGAGCTGCAAGCTGATTGCTATGCCGGCCTCTGGGCGCACTACGCCGATGAGGGCGAAGACGCTTTGCTCGAAACGATTACTGAACAACAAGTAACCGATGCCGTGAACACCGCTCGTGCTGTAGGCGATGACAACATCCAGCGCCGCTCGGGCGGCGAAGTACGCCCGGACATGTGGACGCACGGCTCCTCCGAGGACCGCGCTCAGGCCTTCCTCGCTGGATATAACACCGGCAAGATGGAACAGTGCGATACCTTGGGCCGAGGCGTCTATAAGTCTTAATACTGCACTTAAAAGTACTAGTGCGGCCGATGAAAGGTCGCACCACCCCCAAATGTGCCAGAAAAGTGCAGATTAAATTCAAATACATGAAGTGTTTACCTGCCGGCAATCTTGATGCTTTACCCTGATCAAGTTCCCGCCGGATTGTGGTGGGATCCGCTCTGTCTTTAAAAGCATAAAAGAACCGTGCGTGATGCCATCACCCTGCACCGCGACAGGCACATTATCCCCTGCTTTCACGGCGCATTCGCCCTGCCTGTGGCAGCCCGCGCTTCCTCATCACGCAGCGTTCTCTTCATGAAAGGAACGACGTTTTGAGCACCGCCACGCCGACGATGCCTGACCTCGAATCGATGAATGGCAAGAACAAGGACTGGATTTGGCACTTGTTCTTCGGCGCCATCACCGCTGTCACGCTGATCTTCTTCATCATTTGGAGCAACGGAGAAGTTGCTGAGGGGGCTAATCGCGTAGTCCTGATTACAGCGATCATCTTCGCCCTATTCATGGCCTTCAACATTGGCGGCAATGACGTCGCCAACTCCTTCGGCACCTCCGTGGGTGCAGGAACCTTGTCGATGAAGCAAGCCCTCGCGGTCGCTGCGGTCTTCGAGGTATCCGGCGCCATCCTCGCTGGCGGTGAGGTGACGGATACCGTCCGTTCCGGCATCGTGGACCTTGATGCAATTGACGGTCTAGACCCGATGGAGTTCGTCTACATCATGATGGCATCGCTCCTAGGCGCCGCCATCTGGCTACTCGTCGCCACCCGGATGGGCTGGCCGGTTTCTACGACCCACTCCATCGTCGGCGGTATCGTCGGCGCTGCACTGACCGTCGGCTTCATCACCGGCAAGGGTGGCATGGACATGGTGCAGTGGGGCGGAATCGGCACCATTGCCTTCTCCTGGGTCCTTTCCCCAGTTCTTGGTGGCATTGCCGCCTTCCTTCTCTTCAAGTGGATCAAGTCCTCCATCTTGGTGTACAACGACGCTGCGGACGAACGCCTGCGTGAGATCAAGGTTCGTCGCTCGGCACTACGCAAGGAGCACAAGACCCGCTTCGAGCGCATGAATGAGCTGCAGCAGATTTCCTACACCAACGCCATGGCTCGTGATGCTGCTCTCACAGCGGAAGATGATTATGACCCAGAGGCTCTCGAGTCCGACTACTACCGGGACTTGCATAACCTCAACAAGGATCTTGAGGACATCAATGCGCACCGCGCCCTGGAGAACTGGGTCCCGCTGCTGGCTGCTTTGGGCGCCATCATTATTTCCGCGATGATGCTTTTCAAGGGGTTGAAGAACACCGGCGTTGACTTCTCCACCCTGGAGAACTTCCTGGTTATGGGCATGGTAGGCGCCGTGGTCTGGATGGCTGTGTTTATCTTCGCCCGCTCCCTGAAGAAGAAGTCCCTGTCACGCTCGACCTTCCTTCTCTTCTCGTGGATGCAGGTCTTTACCGCTTCGGCCTTCGCGTTCTCACATGGCTCGAACGATATCGCTAACGCTATTGGCCCCTTCGCCGCCGTCTTCGACGTCCTGCGGACGAACCAGATTTCCGATGAAGTCACTGTCCCTCTCCCGGTCATGGTGGCCATGGGTATCGCCCTGATTTCTGGCCTCTGGTTCATCGGCCGCTTCGTTATCCAGACGGTCGGTTCGGGCCTGACTCAGATGCACCCCTCCTCCGGTTTCGCCGCTGAACTGGCCGCCGCTGCCGTCGTCATGGCAGCGTCCCTCTTGGGCCTGCCGGTCTCCTCGACCCACATCCTCATCGGCGCTGTCCTGGGTGTCGGCATCGTAAACCGCGCCGCCAACTGGAAGCTGATGAAGCCGATCGCCCTCGCGTGGGTTATCACCCTCCCGGCAGCGGCAGCCATCGCAGCCGTGACGGTTTCTATCCTGCGCGTCGCCTTCTAAAGCTTCAGCGCATCACACGCGCACAGCACATAGTGCCCTATCGCCGCGAGTGCCCCAACAACCGGGGTCCTCGCGGTGATTGTGTTTTAGCGACCGGGCACAGCACGCACTGCCAAATCCGTACACTGGGGTTTCATGAGCGATAACTCCCTGGCCAGATTCTTTTCCGCCTTCAACGACATTGAACAATTTCTCCGCCAGGCAATTGGGGCGAAGAATTCAGATTCTTTCTGGTGGATTGTTGATCGCGCACACGACAAACATCTGTTGGGCAAGCGCCAAGCGGAACAGTTGAAGGACTTTGGTAACCTGCGCAATGCCATTGCCCATGGCCGCTACTTCGACGGCGCACCCATCGCTACCCCACACCCACAGGTCATCACGCAGCTGGAAAACCTGCAGCGCCTTCTCACGGATCCGCCTACGGCGCAGTCCCTTCTTTCTGACCGTGACGTAACCATTCTTGCCCCCGAAACCCCAATCATGGAGGCCTTACGGCTCATTAACCAGACCGGCTATTCGCAGATCCCTATCTATGATTCGGGGACTTACCAGGCGCTGCTCACGACCAACGTCATCGCCCGGTGGATTGCGGCTGATTTGGGAGACGATGGCGTGGTCAATGCGGCGTCGATTAGCGCCGTTCTGGAATTCGCCGAGAAGAAGGACCGCGCGGAGTTTCTGCCCCGCACAGCCAGCGCGCAAGAGGTTATCGATGCTCTCACAGAGGCCACCGTAGATGGCGTCCATGCCAGCGCAGTCCTCCTCACCGAGCATGGAAAGCCTTCGCAGCGCCCGCTGGCTATCGCGACACCGGGGGATCTCGCAGTGTTGGTCGACGCCCTCGAATGGGAATAATCTCCTGGTACATTATTATTGACACGTCACAGAAGGGAGATTGGCATGCAATTCGGAGTTTTCAGCATTGGTGACGTCACGCAAGACCCGACCACCGGCCGCACCCCCACCGAGGCCGAGCGCATCCGCGCGATAACGGAAATCGCACTCAAGGCGGAGGAGGTAGGGCTCGATGTTTTCGCCACCGGCGAGCACCACAACCCACCTTTCGTCCCATCGGCACCCACCACTCACCTGGCCTATATCGCGGCACAGACAAAGAGCCTTCAACTCTCCACTGCCACCACGCTGATCACTACCAACGACCCCGTCCGCCTCGCGGAGGACTACGCCTTTCTCCAGCACCTCGCCGACGGGCGCATCGACCTGATGCTGGGCCGCGGTAACACTGGCCCGGTCTACCCGTGGTTTGGCAAGGACATCCGCGAGGGCATCCCCCTCGCGGTGGAGAATTATCACTTGCTGCGCCGTCTCTGGCGTGAGCCCGTCGTGTCCTGGCAAGGAAAGTTCCGTACCCCTCTCCAGGGATTCACCGCCACACCGGCGCCGCTCGACAGTATCCCGCCCTTTGTCTGGCACGGCTCCATCCGCTCCCCGCAGATTGCCGAACAGGCTGCCTATTATGGCGATGGCTTCTTCCACAACAACATCTTCTGGAACAAGGAACACACCGCGAAGATGGTGAACCTCTACCGCAACCGCTATGAATCCTATGGGCACGGCCGTGCCGATCAGGCCATCGTGGGCCTCGGCGGGCACGTTTTCATCGGGTCTACTGAGCAGGAGGCGAAGGATTTCTTCCGCCCCTACTTCGATAACGCTCCGGTCTACGGCCACGGTCCTTCCCTGGAAGAATTCACGGCTCAAACCCCCTTAACGGTAGGCACCGTGGAGCAAGTGGTGGAGCGCACGCTGCAGTTTGCTGATTGGGTTGGTGACTATCAACGCCAGCTTTTCCTCATCGACCACGCCGGACTGCCGCAAGAAGTGGTGCTAGAACAGATCGAAATCCTCGGCACCCAGGTCGTGCCGGAACTGCGCCGCCGCTTTGAGGAACGCCGCCCAGATCATGTACCTTCTGACCCACCGACGCACGCCACGCTTGGCTCCTATCCCCCACACGCGCTGGTCAGCCCTGGAGAGGAGAAATAAATGCGCTCACTCGTGGTTGTTACGGCTGGGCTGTCCTTGCCGTCGTCGACGCGCGCGCTTGGCGACGCCCTCTCATCCGCCACCACCGCCCATGTCACCGCCCGGGGTGAAGGCGTGGACATCACCGTCGTGGAGCTACGCGAACTCGCGGGCGAGCTGGCCGAGGCCATGACCAACTGGGTTTCGCCCACGCCCCGTCTTAACGCGGCACAGTCCGCGGTGCTGGATGCCGACGGCCTCATCGCGGTCAGTCCCGTGTTCCAAGGAAGCTACTCGGGCCTGTTCAAGATGTTCTTCGACACCTTGGAGCCGCATTCCTTGGAGGGACTTCCTACCCTTATCGCGGCCACGGGCGGCTCCAGCCGGCATGCGCTGGTTCTGGACTATGCCCTGCGGCCTCTACTCAATTACCTGCACGCCACGGTGGTCCCCACCGGTGTCTTCCAAGCCACGGAGGATTATGGCACCGCGGAGGGCACGCGTAATGAAAGGCGCATCGAGCGTGCCGCTAGGGAGTTAGCGGATCTCATGGTGCGCCCGCTGGACCGGGTCGCTGGGCTTACGGGCACCCTCAGCGAAACGCAGGAAACGCCCCAGGACAGTTCCGAAGACATACTGGAATCGGATCCTGCCGGTTTCCGCGAACTCCTCTCCCGCCACGACGGCCAACCGGACTAAGCAGCTATGGAGGCCTCTCGGTACTATCGTAAAGCGTAACTTATTTAACGCTTCTAAGGAGGTTTGACCCCACATGACAATTAGCGTGACCGATATCTTCTCCATCGGCATCGGCCCTTCCTCCTCTCATACCGTCGGCCCCATGCGCGCCGCCAAGGCTTTCCTCGAGACACTGGATGAACACCCTGCAAAGGTCCACGTCGTACTGCGCGGCTCGCTCTCTGCTACCGGCCGCGGCCACGCTACAGATCGCGCCGTAATTTTGGGCCTTGCTGGTTGGGACCCACTGTCGGTGCCGCTCGACGCCGAGCCGCGCGCTGATGCCTTCATCCCCAGCGAGGGCTCCATCTCAGGCCCTGCAGGTAAGGTGCAGTACAGCATTGAGTTCAACAACGAGCCGGTGCCAGAACACCCGAACTGCCTGATTTTCACTGCCTGGGACGAAGACGGCTCCATCCTCGCCGAGAACACGGAGTACTTCTCCGTCGGCGGCGGCTTCATTCTGTCCCGCGAGGAGTACAACGCCCAGCTCGAAACCGACACTGGAGTTCCGGCCGGTGTCGCTGCGGCGACCGCCGAGGACGCCGTTCCTTATGAGTTCCAATCGGGTGAGCACCTGCTTCACCTGTGCGCGGCCAACGACATGGACATTTGGGAAATCGTCGCCGCCAATGAGGCAGTCCTGCACCGCGAAGAAGGCGGACTCGACTACGTCTACCAACACCTCGACCTTGTGTGGGACATCATGCGCGAATGCGTGACCGAGGGAATTTCCACCAAGGGAATCTTGCCTGGTGGCCTCCGTGTCAACCGCCGTGCGCCGCAGATGTACCAACAGTTGTTGGCCAAGCAGGACGACGAGTCTTGTGGCTTTTCCGCAATGGAATGGGTAAACCTCTACGCGCTCGCCGTCAACGAGCAGAATGCCGCCGGCGGCCGCGTCATTACTGCACCGACGAATGGCGCCTGTGGGATCATCCCGGCGGTGCTCCATTATGCCCGCGACTTTATGGCGGACTTCACGCGCGCCGATGCCCGCCGCTACCTGCTCACTGCGGGTGCCGTTGGCATCATCATCAAGTCCAATGCCTCCATCTCCGGCGCCGAGGTGGGCTGCCAGGGTGAGGTGGGCTCCGCCTCCTCCATGGCGGCGGCCGGTATGGCTGAGCTGCTCGGTGCAACCCCGGAGCAGGTGGAAAACGCCGCCGAGATCGCGCTTGAGCATAACCTCGGCCTGACCTGCGACCCTGTTGGCGGCCTGGTGCAGATCCCCTGTATCGAGCGCAACGCTATTGGCGCCGTCAAATCCATTAACGCCGCTCGCCTAGCGCGCATGGGTGAGGGAACGCACCACGTCACCCTCGACAACGCGGTCCGCACCATGGCCGAAACCGGACGCGACATGCTCTCCAAGTACAAGGAGACCTCGCTCGGCGGCCTAGCGAAGACGATGGGCTTTACCGTCTCCCAGGTGGAGTGCTAAACCAGCTGACGGAGCTGGTTGACGATGTCCCCCACAGGGACGTCGCGCTGCTCGTGCGCGCGCAGGTCCTTGAGCGCCACGGAGCCAGCCTCTAGCTCTTGGTCACCGAGGACGAGTGCGAAGCGGGCGTTGGCACGATCAGCGCCCTTCATCGCTCCCTTAAGGCCACGGTCGCCGAAGGACATATCGGCAGCAATGCCGGCCTTACGCAAGTCATTGATGATGCTGACCATCTTCTGCTTCGCCGCAGCTCCCAAGGCCACACCGTAGACGGCCACGCGCTCGTCGACACCCTCGAGCTCGACTCCCTCAGCCTCGAGGGCCAGAATGGTGCGGTCTACGCCAAGGCCATAGCCGATTCCGGACAGTTCCTGCCCACCAAGCTGGGCCATGAGGCCATCATAGCGGCCGCCGCCACCGATGCCGGACTGCGCGCCAAGGCCATCGTGGACGAATTCGAAACAGGTCTTTGTGTAATAGTCGAGGCCGCGGACCATGCGCGGGTTGATGGTGTAGGGCACGTCCATGTCATCGAGCAGGCCGGTGACCGTTTCAAAGTGCTCGCGGCACTCGGCATTGAGGTGGTCAAGCATCAAGGGAGCATCAACAAGCTGCTCCTGGACCTCTGGGCGCTTGTCATCGAGCACGCGCAGGGGATTGAGCTCCGCGCGGGCCTTAGTGTCCTCGTCTAGATCCAGCTTGAACAGGAACTCCTGCAGCTTCTCGCGGTAGGCCGGGCGGCAGTCGTGGTCACCCAAGCTGGTCAACTCAAGGCGGAATTGGCTCAGGCCTAGGCTGCGGTAGGAGCGATCCGCCAAGGCAATAATCTCGGCATCCAGCGCCGGATCATCCACGCCGATGGCCTCCACACCGACCTGCTGCAGCTGACGGTAACGGCCCGCCTGCGGGCGCTCGTAGCGGAAGAAGGGGCCGAAATAGTTGAGCTTCACCGGAAGCTGACCGCGGTCAAGGTTGTGTTCAATGACCGCGCGCATGACACCCGCGGTGCCCTCTGGTCGCAGCGTCACGGAACGATCACCACGATCGGCGAAGGTATACATCTCCTTCGACACCACGTCCGTGGACTCCCCTACGCCGCGGGCGAAGAGCGATGTGTCCTCAAAGACGGGGAGTTCGATGTGCTGGAAGCCGGACAGGTGTGCCTGATGTACGAAGGCCTCACGGACCTTGGCAAAGATGGCCGATTGCGGCGGGACGTAGTCCGGCACACCCTTAGGCGCGGACAGGGCTTTGAACTGCTTCTTATCACTCACGCCCTTTAGAGTACATCCCCTGCTGCGCGTAGAAACGGATTAGTCGCGCGTTCACGACGCATGGTCGTCGTCGGGCCGTGGCCCGGCAAGATAGCAAGGGAGTCATCAAGACCCCACACCGGACCGCGCAGTGAACGTTGCATCGCGGCGTGGTCGGAGTGTGGCAAGTCGGTACGCCCGATGGAGCCTTTAAATAGCACGTCGCCCGTCAGGGCAATCCCCTCAGCCACGAGGATGACACATCCCGGGGAATGGCCCGGTGCATGGAGCACATCAAATTCAAGGCCGACAAGACTCAACGTTTCCCCGCCGATCAAGTCGCGGCGGTCCACTACCTGCTTCATGGAAGCGGCAGCAAAGAGCATCTGCGACTCGGGGGACACACCGGAGCCATCCACCAGCATGAACGCGTCATCCGGGTGGATGTAGACCGGTAGGTCAAACTCGGCAGCGTCGCGCGTGTGATCAATGTGGCCGTGGGTGAGCACGACGGCTTCAAACTCCAAGGACTTCTCACGCGCGAGCTGCTCAAGCTTCTCGCGCGTGTGCATCCCTGGGTCCACGATGAACGCCCGGGAACCGTTAGCCACCACATAGGTGTTGGTTTTATAGGGCCCAGCGGCGAAACCGTAGATTTCGGGAGCGCTCATTACTTGAGAGCTGCCAAAGCTGCGTCGTAGTCCGGCTCGGTCGTGACCTCCGGAACCAGCTCGGTGTAGGTCACCTTGTGCTCGGCGTCGGTGACGATGACCGCGCGGGCGAATAGGCCCTTGAGCGGGGAGCCTTCCAGGACAAGACCGAGCTTATCGGCGAAATCAGAGCGGAAATCAGAAGCGCTGACGACGTTCTCGATGCCCTCCGCAGCGCAGAAACGCTCCTGCGCGAAAGGCAGGTCGCGGGAGACGGACAGGACAACAGTGTTCTCTAGACCAGCTGCCTCTTCGTTGAACTTGCGCAGCTGTGCCGCGCACACACCGGTGTCCACGGATGGGAAGCAGGACACCACCAGGCGCTTGCCTGCGAAGTCAGCATTAGTCAGCTCTGCCAAGTCGGTTCCCACGAGGGTGAAGTCCGGCAGGGCGTCACCAACCTTGGGCAGCTCGGCATTGGTGTCGACGGGTTTATTCTGAAAATTCGTTGTAGCCATGGCACCCAAGCGTACTGACCCGCGGGGCGGCTCGCCACGGTGAACAACGGTGCGGTTAGGATGAGTGGGTCGAAAGTTTGTGAACCACCACAGTGAAGGAAACATAGGTGTCTACTAACAGCCAGCGCTTGGATGATGCGCTCAATCAGCTCGATCGCGAGCTGAAGTCCCGTGACCGCAAACAAAAGAGCCGCCCACTGGGCGTTGTGCTCATGGCGGCCGTGGTCATTATCGCTCTCGTTGGCGGTATCTGGTTCCTGTCAACGCGCTCATCAGAGGAGGAGGAGATTCAGGCCGAGGAAAGCTCGGCTGCGAACACCACCACCGAAGCCCCCACTGCCCAGGCTTTGAGTGGCAAGCGCGCTAAGCCCCTTGGTGAGACCGTCACCTGCGAATACCCCGAGACCGGCGACGCTTCCCGTGAGGTCCCCACCCCGCAGGGCAAGGGCATTCCTGCCAAGGGTGAGGTGACCGTCAACTTCGCCACCAAGCAAGGCGATATTGAAATGACTCTTGATCGCTCCCTAGCTCCGTGCACCGTCAACGCGATTACAGACATGATTTCGGCAAAGTACTACGACGACACCGTGTGCCACCGCATGACTGATGGCGGCATCTTCGTCCTGCAGTGCGGTGATCCCACCGGCAAGGGTTCCGGCGGACCTGGCTTCCAGTTTGCTAATGAATACCCCACCGATGAAGCTGACGACACAGCAATGGCCCAGCCGGCTCTGTACCCGAAAGGTTCCATCGCCATGGCTAACGCCGGTGAAGACACCAATGGTTCCCAGTTCTTCATTAACTACAAGGACTCGCAGCTTCCGCCTGCCTATACCTACTTTGGCAACCTGACGGAGAAGGGCCAGAAGACCATCGACGCCATTGCCGCTAAGGGCGTCAAGGATGGAAAATCCGATGGTGAACCTGCTGAAGAGGTTCGCATCACCAAGGCCACCATCGAAAGCTAAGTTTTACCCCCTTTACGGTGATCAGCCTCGCACACGTTCAGTGAGCGGGGCTTTTCCTTTCCCGTCCCTCACCATCCATCACGGTCTAAGAATTTCTTAGCCTTGAGCTGTTCATTTAGCAAAGCATTCTTCGCCCAAAGGCGTCATATCGTGATAAACCCAGCTCACATGCGACAGTCAGCAGACCTTCAGACTCGCTATTCGAATGGTAGAACCCTTGCAAAACGCGTAGTGCCTCAGTAGCATCTGTGAGGTCTTTGAAATTCCCGAGATACCTAAGGAACGAGAATGAAGCTCTTCTCCCGTAAGGCACTTGTTGCTGCCGCTACCGCCGCTACCGTTTCCCTGTCCGGCGTGACCGTTGCTACCGCTGAGACCACCAACGATGACACCGCCGCGGTAAACGACACCACCAACGACACCAACACCAACGAGGACGCCGGCAAGGACGCTCCTGAGTCTGAGGGCAAGAACAACACCAACACCGGCGACAACGGCAAGGACGGGAACAAGGACAAGGACAAGGACGAGGAGTCCTCTTCCTCTTCCTCCAATGACTCCGAGGGTTCCTCCATCTCCGACATGAGCCCGCGTGAGATCCGCGACTGGATCGCTGTCTTCACCGCTATCATCGGCGCTCTGGGCACGGTCTTCGCTTTCTACAACAAGAACTTCGCTAAGTAAGTCAGACCGAATAGCTCAGACTTTCCGTTCACATTCGAATCAGATTAGGACCACACCATGAAGTTCTTCTCCCGTAAGTCCATCGTTGCTGCTGCCACCGCTGCAACCATCGCTTTCTCCGGTACCGCAGTTGCTTCCGCAGCCCCGGTTGAGGATGACAGCTCCTCCAAGGCTTTCTTCGCTCTCTCCTCCGACGATGAGGGCAACATCAGCCCAAAGGAGATCCGCGAGTGGATCAAGGTCGTCACCTCCATCATCGGCGCCATGGATGACGCTATGCGTCTCGGCGACAAGCTCGCCGGCACCAAGTAAGCCACTGGCTCCGTACACTCCTCTTGCGCACTCCGCGCAGGAGGAGTTTTTGGTTTTCCGTCCCACCAGATACGGTGCCCCCGATAGGGTCGACGCGGCTTCTTAAGCACTCAATTTCTCAAGAAGCCAGAACATACAGGCTAGTCCGGTTCATCCACTTCCTCGATGCGCTCGGCGCCGAGGACGTCCTTGAACACGGAGGCATCAACAAGCTGGCCTCGACGGATGACAGAAATTTGGCCGGTTGGCTCCAAAATCATCAGCTGCACATCGCTGCGCCGGCCCAGGCCAGCTTTGCGCACTGCGGAATTGACGTCTCTCTCGGTAATGTGGGCGAAACTCATATTGTCTTCTTGCAGCTGCCCCTTGTACACGAGCAAGACTGGCTTGCGGTCGATGAACCGTGACCACGTCACCAGTTGGCGGAAGGTACCGAATGCGGCCTCCAAAAGCATCAGGGTGAAAAGTCCAATGATGCCGGCGGCGAGCGTCGGCGGGTTTCCCACGATGACGCGGCCAGAGACCGCACCAAACATAATGATGATGACGGCGTCAGAGGCAGTGATGGACGTCAGAACACGGCTGCCGAAAAGCTTGACCAGGACCATGAAGGCCAGATAGATACCCAGCGTTGCGAGCATCACCAGGGGGATGCGGTGAAGCTCAATGCCGAGCTGATACATTGCCTCGCGTCCAAAAAGCCTCAGTGTATCCACACCCTACTACCCTACCTTCCGGAAGAAAAAGCTAAAGCCCGCACCGTAGTGCGGGCCTGTACATCAGAAGTGACTAGATGTTGAACTGCTTGCGCAGCTGCTCAATTAACTGCTGTACCGGAGCTGGGAGGGCTGCTACCGGCATGTTAATGGCACCAATGACGGCTGCGATAGCAGCCGCGATTGCGGCAAAGATTCCCACGCCCAAGCCGATAGAGGACCCTACGTCCTTGGCAGAACCGCCGTCCTGAGAGCCGTCATTGCCGTCTAGGAACAGCGGCAGAACTGCTTCAGTACCAGCATCGGTAGTGATGTGCAGTTTCTCATCGCCCACCAGCTTCTCCGGGAGTGTGAGCTTGACGGTCGCGCGGCCGCGCTCCCCGAACTGCTCGTCACCGGGCTGTGCTGCGTTGTCAATGTCTGCCTCGGCCTTAGCGTCACCCAGTGCAACGGTGACCTTCTTAGCCTGTGGCTCTTCTGCGTTGGAGTAGTTCAGGGAGGAAAGGTCGACTGTGATCTCCTCCCCCGGCTTCAGGTCACCAGACACGTGGGCACCAATCTGGCCCTGGCCGGTGCGAACCTTGGACTCGCCGGAAGCGATGTAGTCAATCATCGCCTGGGTGTCCATGTAGCCAACGTCATTGCGGTTCTTGATGGAACCGGGCTCGAAGAAGCCATCGCCGCCGGCCTCCGTCTCGCTGGAGGCAAGGAAGGAGGACAGAGCAATGCTGTAGTTCTTCTCCGGGTCAATCGGTTCACCGTTAATGGTGACAGACTTAACGCGCTTGCCCTGCTCAGCCTTCTGGTCGTAGACAACGGTGACGTTGTTGGACAGGCCCAGAGCCAGGCGCGGGCGGGACTGGCCAGGCTTCCACTGGTTCTCCAACGCGGTAATGAAGTCTGCGCCGCTAACCTCCGCGGTGATCACGTAATTACCGAATGGCTGAACGGCAAAGATGTCCTGGTAGGAAACATCACCTTGCTTGAGGTCGGCGCGCACACCGCCTGCGTTCATGACACCGATTTCGATGTCCTTGTCCGTCTGCTTAGATAGAGCATAGCGCTGGCCATCGGCAATAAAGTTGTTGAGGGTCGACTCCACACCGCGGTTGGTACCGGTGTCCTTGCCCTCATCAGAACCGCGGTACATGGCCTTCTCGGTGGTACCAGCAGTCTTGGCACCCTCAATCTCCGCTACCTTCTTTGCTTCCTCGACAACCTTAGCTACCTCGGGGTCGTCTTCGAGGCCCTGCAGCTGAGCGAAGACATCTGCGTCGGCCACGTCGTACTGCTTGAGATCAATCTTGGTGATCTTCTTCTCGGCCTTGTCGTAGGTGATGTCGGCGTCGTTAAGCACCTTGCCGTACTCGTAGCCCTGTGCCCAGTACAGCGGCAGTGCGTCCTCACGAGCAACCTCGCCCTGGGTCTTGACGTGAGTATCACCGCCAAAGAGGATATCCACATCCTTGTTGAAGCCCTGCGCGAACTGCTGAGCATCCTCGTGCATGAGCGCCACTACAACCTCGGCCTCGCCGGATTCCTTCAGGCGGCTGGCTTCCTTATTGGTGGCCTCGACGGGGTCGGAGAACTCGACACCTGGGATGGAGGCGGCGGACACCTTGTACTTGGTGTTGGTGGTAACGGTGCCAACGAAGCCGACCTTCACACCGTCTACCTCCTTGACGAAGGAAGCATCGAGCAGGGGCTTGCCATCCTTGGTGACGTTGGCGCCCAGGATCGGGAAGTTGGACTGGTCCTTGATACGGCCCATCAGGTCATCGGTGCCCTTGTCGAACTCGTGGTTGCCCACAGCCGTGACATCGAGGTTCATGGTATTGAGGGCCTCGTTGGTGTACTTGTCTTCAGAAATTGCAGACACGAAGGCGGAGCCGCCAACGTTATCACCGGCGGAGGTCAGGGCGTACTCCTGATCCTTGTTGACGGCCTTGATGAGCGCAGCCATGCGAGCAGCACCCATCTCGGTGTAGCCGCTCAATTCCTTAGTGTCCTTGTCGAACTCCTCAGCCAGCTCAAGGTGGCCGTGGAAGTCGGTGAAGTTAGTGACGGAGAAGGTCACTTGATCAGCCTCGGCGGCGAAGGCAGGTGCGCCGGAGATAGCAACGGCGGTAACGGTGGTGGCGGCCAACAGCTGGCCAAAGCGACGGAAGTTCACGTAGGTCTCCTGAGAATGAGAGGAATCTTGTCCACGTGTTTATAACGCATACATCACAATGGCGCAGCGCATGCTGAGACCACCACCAGCGGGTTTACGTAGGATCTTCTACGGTTTCACCCAGGCGCAACCTTGAGTTCAGCCACGCACCCCCGAATCAGGGGTGGCGGGTTAGGCGGTGACGCGATAAACGTCGAAGACACCCTCCGTGTTGCGCAACGTTGTCATGAGCTGGCCCAGTTGCTTGGTATCGGAAACCGAGAAGGAAAAGCGCACGGTCGCGATGTGATCATCACCGCGATTGGACGTCATCGACAGCACATTGAGGCTCTGCTCGCTGAAAATTCGCGTGAGCTCAAAAAGCAGGCCTTGGCGGTCGATGGCCTCCAATTGCAAGGTTGCGGCGAATGCACCGGAGGACTTCGGCCCGCCGGCCCACTCCACCTGCATCATGCGCTCCGGCTCGGACTTCAACTTTTCGGCATTGGTGCAGTCCGCTCGATGGACAGACACGCCACCGCCGCGGGTGACGAAACCAAAGATGGCGTCACCAGGCACCGGCTGGCAGCACTTCGCCAACTTGGCCATGACGTCTGGGCTGCCCTCCACCAAGATGCCGGTACCAGTTGCGGAATCCTTCGTGTGCTGAGCACGGGAGTTCTCCAATTCGCTCAGTGGGGTACGCGAAGCCAAGGCATCGACGGCATCGTCTTGGTCCCCGAACAGGGCCATGAGCTGGTTGGCAACGTGCTGTGCCGACACGTGACCCGCGCCAATAGCGGTATAGAGTGCATCCACATCGGGATAGTGCAGCTGCTCAGCCACCTGCTTCATGGAGCTGGCGGTAAACAGGCGGTGCATGGGCAAGCCGCCGCGCTGCACCTCAGCAGCCAAGGCATCGCGCCCGGCCTCGAGGTGCTCTTCACGGCGTTCTTTGGCAAACCACTGCCGCACCTTCGTCTTCGCCCGAGGCGATACGAGGAATTCCTGCCAATCCCGCGAGGGGCCAGCATTCGGATCCTTTGAGGTAAAAATCTCGACCTTATCGCCGGACTTCAGCTCCGATTCTAGAGCCACGAGCTTGCCGTTGACCTTTGCGCCGATGCACCTGTGGCCGACCTCGGTATGCACCGCATAGGCGAAGTCCACAGGGGTGGACCCCGCGGGCAGATTGACCACGTCACCCTTGGGGGTAAAGGCAAAAATCTGCTTGGCTGTCAGGTCATAGCGCAGCGAATCCAAGAACTCGTTGGGATCTGCAGCTTCCTTCTGCCAATCCAGCAGCTGACGCATCCACGCCATCTGGTCCACTTCTTCTTGGTGGCCCGAGTTCTTGCCCTTAGTTTCCTTATAACGCCAGTGGGCGGCCACGCCGAACTCCGCGTTATAGTGCATCTCGTGCGTGCGCACCTGCACCTCAAGGGTGGAACCGCCGGCCCCAATCACGGTGGTGTGCAGTGACTGGTATACGCCGAATCGCGGAGAGGAAATATAATCCTTGAAGCGCCCTGGAAGAGCTTGATACAGCGAGTGCACCACGCCAATGGCCGCGTAGCAGGAATTGATGTCATCGACGAGGATGCGGATTCCCACGAGGTCAAAAATCTCCGCGAAGTCGCGGCCGCGCACGATCATCTTCTGGTAAATCGACCAGTAGTGCTTCGGGCGCCCCATGACCTCGGCCTCAATACCATTAGCCTTGAGAGCCTGGCCTACCTGGGCCTTGATTTCCTTCAGCGCTCGATCGCGTGAGGGAGCACGATCCGCCACCATGCGCACGATTTCGTCGTACTTCTTTGGGTACAGGATGGCGAAGGCCAAATCCTCAAGCTCCCATTTGACGCTGGCCATTCCTAGGCGGTGAGCCAGTGGCGCAATGACATCGAGAGTCTGGCGTGCCTTCTTCGCCTGCTTTTCGGGCGGCAGGAAGCGCATGGTCCGCATGTTGTGCAGGCGGTCGCACACCTTGATAACGAGCACGCGCGGGTCGGTGGCCATGGCCACGATCATCTTGCGGATTGTCTCTGCCTCCGCGGCGGCACCGAGGGCGACCTTGTCAAGCTTCGTTACGCCGTCGACCAACCGGGCCACTTCGGGACCAAAGTCACGGGTGAGGTCCTCCAGCGAATAGTCAGTATCTTCCACTGTGTCGTGGAGCAAAGCCGCCGCGACAGTCGTGGTGTCCATACCAATCTCAGCCGCAATGGTCGCTACCGCCAACGGGTGCGTGATATAGGGCTCGCCGGATTTGCGGAAAACGCCTTCGTGCAGACGCTGTGCCGTGGTGTAGGCATTGTTGAGCAGCTCCGCATCCGCCTTCGGGTGAAATTCCCGGTGGATCGACATCAACGGGTCCAGAGCCGGATTGATCTTTACTCGACCACCTGTCAGGGAGCGGGCCAATCGCGCGGACATGCCGCGCACACTGCCTGGCCGCCATGCAGTCTTGTCCTGCTTTTCAGTCGTCATGTCTGCCTCCGCGAAGTAGCTTAGGCATACAACCTTAGTCCTTCGTCCCCATCTGGTTGAGCACAATCAGCGGAGAACCTTGCAGGCGCTCGCGGCCCTCAAGTCCTTGGACCTCTAGGACCACGACGTTGCCCACGACCTCAGCTCCAGCGGATTCCAAGAGCAAGGTGGCGCCGTGGAGTGTGCCGCCGGTGGCGAGGACGTCGTCGACAAGCACGATGCGCTTGCCCTTAATATCAATGCCGCTACTGGGGATTTCCAGTGCTGCAGTGCCGTATTCCAGCTCGTACTCCTGGGTCAAGACGGGCGGTGGGAGCTTGCCCTTCTTGCGGATAGCCAAGATTCCTAGTCCCAGCTTGTAGGCTACGGCTGAACCAAGCAGGAAACCGCGTGCATCGAGGCCGCCGATCATGTCTGCGCCGAGCTCCTTGCAGGCCTCTGCTAAGCCATCGACAACGGCGGTGAAGGAATCTGCGTCAGCCAACACCGGGGTCAGATCCTCGAAAAGAATTCCCTCCTCTGGGAAATCCTGGACAAGGCGCACCTTATCCTTCAAGGCTTGTGCTGCTGCGACGTAAATCTCGCTCACGACTCTTCCTTTGTTTCAGTTGCTGTTGTGGGGTTATAGCTCCAACGGTCGAGGTTCCACCCGATACCCGCAAGGCCAGTGTAGGGCACCACGCCGGTGACAGCGCGGTCGACAATGAATGTGCGAGGCTGCGCGGCGATGGGAATAGAGGGCAGCTCCTCCCACAATTCCTGCTCCAGATTCCGCAGCGCCGCCGCGTGTTTCACGCTAGAGGACGGCGCGGAATGCTCACGCATCGGGTCTACGGCGCCGAGGTAGACATCTATCTCCGGCTGCCCAGTTGCAGGATCCGCGGCCAATTGCGCACGGGAAAGCCGCTCGCCGGAACGGTCCTCCACCATGATCCCCGCAGGTTCGCACGCGGCGCGGAGCTCCTCCACCATCGCCTTATAACGCGGGTTAGGCCCGAGGTAACCCACTCCGATGGTGTAGCCGGACAGACCGGATGCCGTTGCATTGTCTACAGGAACGGTTGTCAGCGAAGACATCTGCGCCGCGACCGGATCATCATTGCGCACGGTACGGACGGTGACAGCGGGGACGTCCACGCCAGATTCCTTCGATGAGACCTGCGCCAAGTGCTGTGCATCCACACAGGCCGCAAAGGCAGCGCGTGCCCAGGGCTGAGAAAAGGTCCCAGCATCGGAGAATACTAAGGTGTCTGTCAGGCTTCCTGCCGAAGACGTCACCTCTACTGGCTTGCCTTCTGCATCCCGGTCGAACCACGACGGTGACGCGGTGGCAGCCTCGGCAACGCGGAGCTCATCTGAGGCAACAAACGCGGCAGCGTCTGCGCTTCTCGGAAGCATGAGGATCTCGCGCAGGGTCGGCTTATCGCCGTAATAGTTATCGTTGGCGGTGAGCACAATGGCACCGTCATCCTCAACGCGCTCGATTTGATAAGGACCGAAGGAAACCTGTAACTCCGGGTCAAAGCGCCCAGGCTCCGTAGAGAAACCATAGCGCCACGCCTCTGCTACCGGCTGCAAAGTAGCTACGTCCTGAGAATGTAGAGCTGCATTGAGTTCTTCGAGGTTCATATCAGCCCGCTTGGCTAACACGTGTGCTGGGACAACCGAACCCGGCCCAAACAAATACCGCCACCGCGAGCCGGCATCAGGTGTAAACCATACGGTGAATTTCTTGCTGTGGGGCGCGCATTCCACTTCTGTCACTTCCTCCATCAGGGGAAGGTGGGAACCGAAAATTTCGCTCAGCTGCCCGGCGGTGAAGGCCAAAAGGTAATCATCACAGGTCACGGCTTCACCGTCAGCAAAACGTGCTTGCTCAGTGAGCGTGAAGTCCACGTGCGCCCCAGCGTCCTCACCCTCGGCAGCGAAGAACTCGGCATCGGCAAGATCTGAATTAGGGACCATCTGCCCCGCCGGGCCCGGTACGTAGAGTGCCGGGAAAACACGGCTAGCCAGCTGGGCCGCCCCCACCGCATCCCCCCACGCCGTGGCTGCATTGCTGGTGGCAATGGGGGCGTCGGCCAGCACCGCAAAACGCGATGGCGGGGTGTCTTTGTCAAGGCCGCCTTCCTGTGCCCCGCATGCGGTCACAGTAAGAGCTACCGCGGCACACAGCGCCGCGAATGATGGACTACGCACGGCTTAGCGCCCAGGGCGCCAGGACGCCCCACCGGACTCGTCGCTACGCGGCCCGGATTCGGTCTGTGTTGCGGCTGGTGCAGAAGCTGCGGCCGGGGATGCCACGGTGCGTGTTGCCTTCGGCGCATCCTCATCCTCTGCTTCTGCAGTCCACCCCTCGGCGCGGTAGGCAGCGACCACCTCATTGTGCTTCTTAACGCTCTTGCGCTGATTCGACAAGGTCACCAGCAACGTGGTGGCCAGGAAGATGGAGGAAAAGACACCTTCAATAACGCCAATGAACTGAACCAATGCCAGATCGCGCAAAGTACCAATGCCCATTAACCACACGGCGACGATGAACAGCGCGATGATAGGCAAGGCCGAAATCACCGAGGTGGAGATGGAACGCATCACGGTCTGGTTGACAGCCAAGTTAGTGAGCTCGGCGTAGGTCTTCTTGCGTTGGCCTTCCAGCCCCGTTGTATTCTCATCCACCTTGTCGAAGACAATGACGGAATCGTAGAGGGAGAAGGTCAGGACTGTCAGCAGACCGATGATGACGGCCGGGGACACCTCGAATCCGAAGAGCGCGTAGATGCCCGCGATGAAGACACCGTCAAAGATGAGCGCGAGGATAGCGGCAAAAGCCATATCGCGCTGCAGGCGGACCGCCACATAGATGGTAGCCAGCACGAGGAAGACCGCCATGGCAATAACCATGCGTTGGGTGATCGACGAGCCCCAGGATTCCGACACCGTCGAGGAGCCAATTGCATCCGGGCTCGGCTTGCCGTTGTCATCCTTGACTTGGTAGGTCTCAAAGATAGCCTGGCGGGCTTGGTTAACCTCATCTTGCGACAGGCGCTCGGAGGTGATCTCCAGAGTCTCCGAAGAACCGGCGCCCACAATCTGCACCAGCTCCGGAGTGACACCGGTGGCTTCCGTGAAGGTTTCTTCTACCTGTTCAGTAGAAAGATCGCCTGCAGGCATGTTGAGCTTCGTGCCGCCCTCGAAATCAAGGGACAGATTGAAGCCGCGAAGTACGATAGCCAGGATCGAGGCAATAAGCAGCACGCCGGCGATGGTGTACCAGGTCTTAGCCCGGCCCACGAAGTCAAATCCACTGCCGTCCACATAGAGACGGTCAAAACGGGAAATCTTGCGGTTAGTAGTTTCGACAGCCATGGTTACTTCTCCTCATCCGTAGCAGTAGCGACGGGTTTCTTGGCCGGTTTGGCATAAAAGCCGCGTTCACGGCGTTCCTCCACAAGGTTGTAAATACCGCCTAGGCCGTTCATCGACGGCTTGGCAAAGGCTGGGCGGCTACCAAGAAGCTGCATGAGCGGTGCCATGATCAGGAAGGATACGACGAGGTCGAAGATGGTGGTGAGGCCCATGGTGAAGGCAAAACCCTTGACGGCGCCAATGGACAAGAAATAGACCACGACGGAGCCGATGAGGGTCACGGCCTTACCTGTGACAATCGTTGCTCGCGAACGCTCCCAACCAGTGCGGGTGGCGGAGCGGAAGGTACGTCCGCTCAAGAGCTCATCCTTCATACGCTCGTAGTAGACGACGAAGGAGTCAGCGGTGGCACCAATACCGATGACCAAGCCCGCCATGCCGGAAAGGTCAAGCGAGTAACCGATCCACCGGCCCAGCAGAACCAGTGCGCCATAAAGCAGAACGCAGGTTGCGATGAGGACCAACAGAGCTACCGAGGACAGGGCACGGAAGTAGTAGATGGAATACAGCGACACCAGGATGAGGCCCACGATGCCCGCGATGAGCGCTGCCTCAAGAGCTGCCTTGCCCAGCGATGGCGGAACGGTTTCTACCGTGCCACCCGGCTCGCCGTTAGCGCCGGTAAAGGACAGTGGGAGCGCACCATAACGCAGGTTATTGGCCAAGTTCTGTGCCTCCTCCTGCGTGAAGTCACCGGTAATGGAAGTAGCAGAACCAACCGGGGTCGGGCCTTGGATTACCGGCGCGGAAATCACGGCGGAGTCGAGGGTGATAGCCACCTGCTTCTGGAGGTACTCCTGGGTCAGGGTAGCCCAGGTTTGCGAACCATTGGGGCCATCGCCGGTCTTGAAGGCGAAGTTAATCTCCATCTGACCAGTCTGGGAATTGAGCCCGCCTTGAATCGGGGCGTTGTTATCAATCTCGTTACCGGTCAGGCGAGTTCCGTTCGGATCTTCAATGCCGTCCAGCAGCGGAGCCGGGTTAAGAATATAGGGCTGCTGATTCGAGTAATCACAAGCCACCAAGGGCTTTGCAGGGTCGTCGGTACCTGCCAGCGGATCGGATTCCGCATCACAGGTCATCAGTCCCAAGGCTGCGGTCTGCACGGTGGGGTCTTCGGACTGGCGGTCCTTGAGCAGAACCTCAGTAACCTTGTCGCGGCGCTCAGTTTCCTCAAGGGAGTTCGCTGGGTCCGGAAGCGGCTTTTCGCTCACAGTCGGAGCCGGTGACTTGTCATCCTTCTCCTCGTCCTTCTGATCGCCGCCCTGGGCGGCGTCGGCACTCTGGTTGAGTGCCTCATGGATGGAGGCCAGCGACTGATCAGCATGCTCCGGAGTTACCACCCCGTACTTAACCCACCGGTTAGCCATATCCGTCATGGTCTTCTCAAGCTTGCCCATGTCTGGCATCGGCTGCTCGCCCACTGGGCGGAACAACAGCTGGGAGGTTTGGCCCACGGCCTGCGCCTGGGAGGCATCTTCACCGGGGACGGTAATGACCAAGCTGGAGCCACTGATGACGACCTCAGAACCGGACACGCCCATGCCATTCACGCGCTGCTCGAGGATGGTGCGCGCCTGCTGCAGCTGTTCCTGGGTGGGGTCTTCGCCCTGCGGCACCAGGGTTACGCGGGTTCCGCCCTGCAGGTCAATGCCGAGCTTGGGTGTTGGTGACTTATCACCGGTCAAAAATATCAGCGCATAAACCACGATGACAATGAGCGCGAAAAGCGCCATCGCACGCTTGGGCCATTGCCGTTGACGGCTGCTAACGCCACCACGTTTCGAAGCGGACACAAAGATCTCCTGTGTTGTGAGGAACAGGGCTAAAAATCATAGGTCATGGCAGCAACCGCCGCGCACGCACTGGGCGCCGCGGTGCCTCCATGACTAAAGCACAGTCCACCATGGTACGTCATGGACTGTTGTTTTCCTTAACAGACTTAAGGTACGCGCCCGCACTGTGACGAGCGCAACGCAATCTTAGAGTTTCGGGAAGCGCTCGTCGTTCTCGTCCTCCGTCTCCACTGGCGCATCAGTGTTTGCGCCGGCTGCGTCAGCGGAGCGAACGATGGCCATCGTGTCGAAAGTCATCACCGTGCCGTCCTTCACCTGCAGATCAACCTGCTCGCCGCGGGTTTCGACGACGGTGCCGTGGAGGCCGCCGGCAGTAATCACTTCCTGTCCCGCCTGCAGCGAGGATTGGAGCTTTTGCATCTGCGCCTGGCGCTTGCGCTGCGCTCGCATCGACATGAAGCTCGGCAAGATGACGAGGATGGCGAGAACAAGGAGAAGAAGAAGTTGAGTTCCGTTCATAAAAGGCCAGTGTGCCAGACCGCCCTACCTCCGGGCCAATTAAAAAAGGGTCCCGCCAACCGCTCCCTCGGGCGCCTCCAGTCCTAGGTGTTGCCATGCGGCGGCTGTTGCCACACGGCCGCGGCCGGTTCGTGAGATCATGCCGGCACGCACGAGATAGGGCTCACAGACCTCCTCCACCGTCGATGGTTCCTCGCCCACCGCGATGGCTAGGGTATTCACTCCTACGGGGCCACCGCCGTGGCCTTTGATCAAAGCCCCGAGCACCGCGCGGTCAAGACGGTCCAATCCGCGCTCATCGACGTCGAAGACCCGCAGCGCTGCCTGGGCAGCTGCAACATTAATATGTCCATCCCCGTTGACTTCGGCATAGTCTCGGACTCGGCGCAAAAGCCGGTTGGCAATACGCGGAGTGCCACGCGAGCGGGAACCAATCTCTACCGCGGCATCCTGATCGATGTCCACCTCCAGAATCCGCGCTGCACGGCTAATTACCCGGGTGAGATCCTCAGTATCGTAATACTCCATCTGCGCGGTGAAACCGAAGCGATCACGCAACGGACCAGTCAGCATGCCCGCACGAGTTGTCGCTCCTACCAGTGTAAAAGGCGGGATTTCCAGCGGGATGGACGTCGCTCCTGGGCCTTTGCCCACGATGACATCGATGCGGAAATCCTCCATTGCCATGTAGAGCATTTCCTCAGCTGGGCGGGCGATGCGGTGAATTTCATCGATGAAGAGCACATCCCCCTCCATCAGATTCGACAACATCGCCGCTAGATCCCCGGCCCTCTCCAGCGCTGGGCCCGAGGTCATACGCAAGGAGCTTCCCAGCTCTTGGGCGATGATCATCGCCATGGTGGTCTTGCCCAGCCCAGGCGGGCCGGAGAGCAATACGTGGTCCGGGGTGACACCACGGTTTTTCGCGCCATTGAGCACGAGCGATAGCTGCTCGCGCACCTTGGGTTGGCCAATGAATTCATCGAGGGACTTCGGGCGCAGCGAGCGCTCAATATCGTGCTCGCCCTGTTGCTCTGTGGCGTCCACATCCTGGTTACGCTGCGGGGGCGAGCTTAAATCCATCCCCTCCGGAAGCTTAAATTCAGTGCGTTCTACGTCTGACATGTCACCCACTCTCCCCTATTTCTTGGCGCCAAGCTGGCTCAGCGCTGCGCGCAGCACCACCGGCGTCGCCGCATCGGGTTGCTCTGCCGCCACGGATTCCACCACGGGGCGGGCCATTTTATCAGTAAAGCCCAACCCAATAAGAGCCTCAACGACATCCTCAACCACCGGCCCGGCGGCAGCCGGGGCAGCAGCCGAGAGATCCGCGCCTTCTGCCGGGGCGAAAGCCTTGACCTTATCTTTGAGCTCCAGAATCAACCGCTGTGCAACGCGTTTTCCCACTCCCGGGATTTTCTGCAAGCGTGCGGCCTCCTCCCCCGCAATCGCCTGTGCCAAATCGCCCGCGCTCATCACGGACAGAGCAGCTAGAGCCAGTTTTGGCCCCAGCCCAGAAACCGTTTGGAGGACGTGGAACATATCGCGGTCATCCTGACTGGTGAAGCCGTACAGCGTCATCGAGTCTTCCTTTACCACGAGCGTGGTCATGATCCGCGCTTCCTCGCCACGCTGTAGGGTTCCCAGCATGGCCGGGGTGGCCAGGACCTTATAGCCCACGCCAGCGCATTCCAGCACGGCATGATCAAGCTGGATGTCTAGGACGGTTCCGCGCAAAGATGCAATCATTAATAGGGTTCCTTGGTGTGAGTAGTTGTGCCAGTTAGCTTAGGAGGTCGTCTTCGCCGCCCGGGAGACGGATGCGGTACGCGGCGAGGTGCCGCGTACTCCGCTCGTTCGTGCCCCGGCCCCGACGCCAGCGCTCGCATCACCGCCGGTCATCCATGCCAGGGCTGGCGCACGCCAGCAGTGACACACGGCTAGGGCTAGGGCATCCGCAGCGTCGGCCGGCTTAGGCGCCTCACTGAGCCCCAAGATTCGAGTAATCATGGCAGTCATCTGCTTCTTATCAGCACGTCCATTGCCTGAAATTGCCTTCTTGACTTCGGAAGGGGTGTACATGTGCACCGGAATATCCCGCTCTGCTGCGGCAAGGACCAATACCCCAACCGCGTGCGCGGTCTGCATCACGGTTGAGACTTGACCGCGTTCGAATACGCGCTCGAGGGCCACAACATCCGGCTTATAGTCATCCATCCATTCCCGGACTGCCACCGATAGTCGCTTCAGGCGCTCCCCTAAGTCCTTGTCGCTGGGGGTGCGGACGACCCCTACGGCGATGGGAATGACCCCACGCCCACGACCGGCTTGGACAACTGACAGACCGCAACGCGTCAGACCGGGATCAATGCCCATGACGCGCAACCCCTCCAAGTTCACGGCCGCCTCCTCGCCCTTGTTGCACGCGCCCTTGTGAAGCGCTTGTTTATCTAGGAACAGTGTACACACATGTGTTCTAGTCTAGGCAGTCCCCCAAGCCGCTTACTCGCCTCTCCTACTGCGCGGCGTAGAGTGGCGCGCATGTCTCAACATCCTAATGACTATTCAGAATTTATCCGTTCCCGCCATTCACCGCGCGCATTCCTTCCGGAGCCGCTCCCCGCTGATGTCATAAAGCAGGTGCTTATCGACGCCCGATCCGCCCCCTCCAATTCCAATACCCAACCATGGAATGTGCACCTCGTCGGCGGTACGGCACTGCAAGAACTAAGCGCTGCTCTCATATCCGAATTCGATAAGAACGGCATCAACCCAGACTTCACGATTGATTACGGTCAAGGCATTCACCCGCAGCGCTCTCAGCAACTGGCAGCCAAAATGTATGGGCTCCTCGACATTGCGCGTGAGGATAAAGAAGCCCGCACGGAATTTATCCGTGAAAACCTTCGCTTCTTCGGCGCCCCGCACACCGCGCTGCTTTTCATTCCCCCGATGGGTGACCGCATCCGTGCCGCTTTTGACCAAGGCACCTATGCGGAGAATTTTTTGCTCTCGCTCCAGGCGCACGGCTATCACGGCGTCCCGCAGGGCATGATTTCGCTGCTCGCCCCAACCGTCCGTGAGTTCCTGGGCGTGGACGAGGATTACAAACTCGTCACCGCCCTAACTTTCGGCGTAGCAGACCAGTCCAGCCCTGTGTTCAAGACTGCCCCGGGCCGCGCACCATTGTCAGAGACGGTGACTGCTCATGGCATGGAAGGTCTCGAGCTCGACTAGCCTTCTTAGTCCTCGTCCAGCTCGGCTAGGACCTCTTCGCTTAAGTCCATGTTGGTATAAACGTTCTGGACATCATCCGAATCTTCGAGAGCATCGATGAGGCGGAAGATCTTGCGGGCATCATCTGCCTGCAGCGGCACCTCAACGGAAGCACGGAAGTCGGTATCGGTGTCATCGACCTCGATATCGGCAGCAACGAGCGCCTCGCGCACGGCAGGAACATCGCCCGGTGCGCAGGTGATCTCGAACTTCTCGCCGTTGTCATTGACCTCTTCGGCGCCGGCCTCGAGGACGGCGAGAAGGATGTCATCTTCACTGAGTTCGCCCTTCTCCACCATAACCAGACCGGTGCGGGAGAACATATATGCCACGGAACCGGACTCGCCGAGGTTGCCGCCATTCTTAGACATCGCAGTGCGGACGTCCGTCGCCGCACGGTTACGGTTATCCGTCAGGCACTCGATGAGCATGGCCACGCCGTTCGGGCCATAGCCCTCGTACATCACGGTTTCCCAATCGGCACCGCCCGCCTCTTCGCCGGAACCGCGCTTGCGGGCGCGCTCAATGTTGTCGTTGGGAACGGAGGCTTTCTTAGCCTTCTTGATCATGTCATCGAGGGTGGGGTTGGCTGCAGGGTCACCGCCGCCGGTGCGTGCTGCCACCTCGATATTCTTGATCAGCTTGGCAAATTCCTTGCCACGCTTGGCATCGTTCGCCGCCTTCTTGTGCTTCGTTGTTGCCCATTTAGAGTGGCCTGCCATGTCATCCCTTTCGATGTGGCTTAAAAGACTTGTGTGGAAACTGTTGTAATTATACGGCCTCAACGAGCCTCCACCTGCACAGGGGCTGCATCCCGCCTGCATCCACAGCAGAACCCACTGGAGAAAAGTGTTTTAGGCGTTAGAGATTTTGCCAATTGCCATTGGCACTGGAGACTTCGCTGTCGGGATGCAGGGTGCGTGTCAGCCCCTCCTGCACCGCCACGGCCAGTAGCTCGCCGCGCTGATTGAAAATCTTTCCTTGGGCAAGCCCCGTACCAGTTTGTGCCGAGGGACTGGACTGTGAATACAGCATCCACTCATCAACCCGCACTGGTCGCAAGAACCATAGCGAATGGTCCAAACTTGCTAGCTGAATCTTTTCGCCTTGGTGCGGCAGAAGCGCCGTGCGAATCAGCGTCATGTCAGACATATACAACAACGCTGCCTGATGGAGGGACTGCTCGGGGGTGGTAGCAAGCAGTTCACCGGTATTGCGGAACCAGATATTCCTAAACCCGGCCCCGGTGGTTTCGGCGGCAACAGCATCACGGTCTGCGTCCGGAACAAGCCGCACATCCCAGTCTTCCCACTCTTTCAAAATGATGCGGGTGGAATAAGGCGAGCCCTTAATGCTCTCCGGTGTCGGCACCTGCGGCATCGCAGCCTGGTGTTCAGGGCCACTGTCCCCAGACACGTGGAAACCAGCGCTGAGCATAAAGATCAAACGATCCTCTTGAAAGACACGCACATGGCGGTGCACAAATGAGCGCCCATCCCTAACCCGCTCGACTTGGATGGTGGTGGGTGCGCTCGAATCGCCCGGCCCCACGAAGTAACAGTGCAGGGAGTGCGCTAACTTGCCCTCTACCGTCAGCTGCGCTGCCCTCAGCGCTTGCGCCATAATTTGTCCGCCGAAGGTGCGCTTAATCCGCGATGGAACCACAGGGGCGCGGAACTCATCTGTGCCGATCCGCTCAATATCGACCGCCTGGGCCACCGATGCCATGCCCTACTCCCTTCCTTTAGCGTTGTGGCCTACGCCGTGTTATGGCGCCCGCCACACCAACCTCGACCATCCTACTCACATGCTGATCCACGCCCAGAGGTTGCGTACTATATTCCGCATGACTTCCACCACCCCGCACAGCGTGCACCGCGTGGCCGCTTACCTGGAAATGTTCACGTGGGCCCTACTGATCTTCTCGATGATCCTCAAATACTCCGGCGCCACCGAGGCACTCACCCCCATTGCGGGAGGTATCCACGGCTTCGGTTTTCTCTGCTTCTTGCTTATGACGGCGCTGGTATGGATCAACAACCGATGGTCACTCGGCGTGGGGATTCTAGGCTTGGTAGTCACCGTGATTCCCTTCGCGGCCTTGCCTTTTGCAGTGTGGGTTTCGCGGCGCGGACTCGTCGCCGGCCCATGGCGGTTTAGCGATGACGCTCAGCCACGGGGATTCTTCGACAAGATCCTGGCACAGGCCATCCGCCACCCAGTACGCACCGCAATCATCGCGCTGTTCGTTGTAGCTGTAGTCTTTAGCGTTCTGCTCATGTTGGGTCCGCCCGTCGATGTCGAGTCCACCATTGAAAACAATCGCTAAGGCTCCCAGCATCTGGCTTGGGTGGGTGCTGGCACGCCTTTTCCTTATCTACCTACTCCTCAACGAGAAGGGTCCGCTCGGGGACGTTCGGTATTACCTCGAGGGCGTCTACGGCACTAACCCCAGCGACATGACGGAATATCCCCAAGTCGGCACCTGGCCCAGCGTTCTGCTTGCGTGGCTTACTGGCTACGACTTTGAGCGCTATGCCGTCGGCTTTACCGCAATGGTGCTGCTTGCCGACGCCACCTTCCTCGCCCTTCTCCTGCGCCATCACCGGACCACCCCAGGGGCGTATAGCGCTGGGTGGTTCTGGGTGTTCTTCGGCACCGCGGCGGGCCACGTATTCGCATGGCGACTCGATCTTTATCCTGCCTTGCTTGTCGCTGGCGCGGGCGCGCTTCTGGCTACCCGCCCGAGACTTGCCTCGGTTTTGTTGGCTTGGGCCACCGCCGCGAAACTGTGGCCGGGGGTCCTCGCTGCTGGGCTTGTCGGGCGAGCAACCTCTCGCGATACCTGGCAGCGACTAGCCGTGTTCTTTGGAAGTCTCGTTGCCCTGTGCCTCGGCGTGGCTGCAATGACCAGCGTGGATCGAGTTCTCTCCCCATTGACCTATCAAGGAGAACGCGGCCTCCAGATTGAGTCTCTAGCCGCCACCTGGTTCGTCTACCAAGCTCATCACCAGCCTGATGTGTGGACGATGGGATACGCGGCCTCGAAAAGCTTTGAGATCACCGGCCCCGGCGTCGACACAGCGATTGCGTTGAGCAGCATCGCCATGGGAGCGGCCCTCGCGTGGATCGTGGGAGTGGCACTCGTGCACTTTCTGCGCGGGAATTGGAGCCCGCACTCTTCCCTCGTCTTCTTCATCGCGGCGATCCTCCTTCTCATCGCGACAAATAAGGTCTTCTCCCCGCAATACATCGTGTGGCTTGGGCCGATACTAGCGGTGGCGCTTCGCTCCCCTACTCCCACGGCGGCCACCACCCCACGGAAGGTGGCCGCTGACATTAAAGGGGTACGCGCCATCATGGCGGTGCTCGCTGTAGGAACGGCGGCCTTGGGAACCGTCATCTACCCCTATGGGTATAACTACATCTGGTTCTTTGTGGGCGAAAACCCCAACCCGGTCTACGCGCTCCTGTTGCGCAATCTGCTCATCCTGGCAATGACCGCATGTGCCGTCTACTGGCACCTGCTTGAGTACCGTGTGGCAAGAGCGAATCAGGCGCGGGTGTGACAGGGCGGGTGAATCACACGTCGATCTGACTGAGCTCAAAGTACTCCGGCAATTTCGCGGTTCCTCCCAGACGCAGCAGCTTGACGGCTGGCCGCAGGCGCAGCGCGCGGGTATCGCTGACTGCCTCGTTGTAGAAGCGATGCGCTAGGTGGATGCGACCTTCGGCGTCGGCAAGCACGGGCGGGCGTGACTCAAAGCGCTGCGCAATAGCCGCCGAAAGCTCCCGTTCCCGGGCGGCTCGTTCATCGAAATGCCCTTGCACAAGCTCCGTTGACTCTGCGCGCGCCGCGATAGCCTCAAGCTCAGGAGCCAAGGCACTTATCACTGCTGCGCGGCGATCCAGAGTGGCTTCGAGCTGTGCCAAGGCTGCGTCCGTGCGAATGTGGAGCGAGTTGAGCCGCTGCGCCGTGTACAGCGCCCACATACCTAGTACGAGGAGCACAGCGAGGATGATAACTATCTCGATAGCCATTTATGACACCCGGACCTTTGTGCCATCCGCCACGGTCTCGTATACCTGCATGACGGCTGCGGCCACATGATCCCAGTCGTATTCGCGGGCACGCTCCACCCCCGCCCTAATCAAGGCCTGCCGCTTGTCCGCATTGATCACTAAATCCTGCAACACCCGCGCTAAGTCCGTCGCATCACCGTTCTTAAATAAGGCGCCTGCGGGTTTCTCCGAGTCTGCGTTGCACACCGCGGCGAAGGCCTCCAGATCTGAAGCCACCACTGCGCATCCAGCGGCCATTGCCTCAACAAGAACAATGCCGAAGCTCTCGCCGCCTGTATTGGGAGCCACATAAATATCAGCGCGCCCCAAAATAGCCGCCTTCTCGGCATCACTGACACGCCCCACGAAGTCAACCCCCGGAACGCGTCGCGGGTGTCCCCCGCCCATAACCGTCACCCGGACCGGCTGCGGGAGTAGCGTGAGAGCCTCAAGAAGAATGTCCAAGCCTTTTCGCGGCTCATCGAGCCGGCCCAAGAACACAATCTCAATCTCTGAATCATTCTCTTTATGCTCGGCGCGGGCACGCTCGCGCGCATAGACAGAGGTGTCGACCCCATTAGGGATGAGCACAGGGTCCCCTCCCAACTGCTCAACCTGCCAGCGCCGAGCCATCTCTGAAACCGCAATACCTCCCCGAACCTTTTCCAGATACGGACGGAGGAAAGGCTTAGCCAGGGTCAATGCCAGAGAGCTCGAGGCCGAAGCATGGTACGTCGCTACGATGGGCCCGCGCACCACTGCCAGAGCAGCCATGGAATAACTTGGGGAGTTGGGTTCATGGATATGGAGGATGTCGAAATCTCCCTCGCGGATGAAACGCTTAATATTGCGGCGCACGTGCGGGCCAATAGAGAGACGAGCCACGGATCCGTTATAGGTAATCGGCACCGCCCAGCCACCCTTGCGAACAAAGCTGGGAACCTGCGTGCTCGCCGCTGCGGGCCCGAGTACTTCCACGTGGTGTCCTTGCTCAATGAAGACAGTCGCCAAGTCAAGGATATGAGCCTGAACTCCACCGGGTTCGTCGAAGGAATAAGGGCAGATGATGCCTATGCGCATGATCTGTGTTCTGCCTTTCTACTTCTTCTGGCGAGCGGCTCGCCGCCGCTCCACATCGGCGTTCCAATGCGGCTGCAACATGTGCCAGTCTTCTGGATGTGCCCTGATGTTCTCCGCAAAGCCATCCGCAAGGCGCTGGCACGTCTCCTGCAGGTCAGTGACCTCCACCTCGGGGCTGACCGATAGCCCCCAATCCTTACCGTCAAACCACGAGTGCACGACATGGAGTGCAGCTCCTGTCTCGATGGCCAGCTGGGCGGGGCCGGCGGCAACGTTAGCCTCTTCGCCCATGAAGTCTACCGTCACACCGGTGCGCGTGAGGTCCCGCTCAGACAACAAACACACCACCCCACCGCGTTCCAGAGTGTCCTTCAGACGCGGGTAAGGAGAAGAACTGCCACCGGTCAGTGGCAGGACAGTAAAGCCAAGGCTCTCGCGGTAGTCCACGAAGGCGTCAAAAAGCACCTCTGGCTTCAAGCGCTCAGCCACCGTAGTGAAGCCGCCATAGTGCCCCACGCAGAAGACACCCGCCATGTCCCAATTACCGGAGTGCGGAAGCGCAAAAATCACCCCGCGCCCGGAAGCCACGGAGGCATCAGCATGTTCCTTGCCTCGCAGACCTGCCAATAGATGCCTCTGCAGATCCGGAACCGAATGGATAGCAGGCAGACGGAAAGCCTCGAGCCAGTAGCGCATATAGGAGCGCATCGAATCCCGCACCAACTCCCGCGTGACGTTTTCCGCCCCCACGACCCGGCTCAGGTTCTGGCGCAGCTGTTCCATGCCTTGGCCGTTGTCACTTGCCAGATCCGCGCCGCGTTCGAACAGCCAGGCTGCCAGCGGCTGGGGAAGGAAGCGCACAACCTTCCAGCACGCGATGTATGCGGCGGCGGTCAGCCGGTCACGGTCCAGTAGAGCCACGGTTCGGGAGCCTTTCTGTGTGGGCTGAGGGCGCGGTACCTTCCGGTAGAAGAGGGTGTCGGACTAAATGTGCTTCAGTTCCTTCTTGAAACGCGCCTTGGTGTCCTGACGCGCTGCTTGGCGCATGCGCTGGTAAATGGTGAAGACAGAGCCCACGGCCAGCAGCCACAGGGCAACCTCGAGTGCATAAGGCACGCCCAAGCCTTCCAGCCCCACGCCGCCGAGGCCCAAGATGAGGCGCTCGGGGCGTTCGACGAGTCCGCCGACCATCTTAAAACCGGAGGCTTCGCCGCGCGCCTTGACATAAGAAATGACCTGGGAGCTCACGAGCACCACCATGCAGGCGGCGAAGTTGAGAGGGTGGGCGTTATCGACGTACACCATCCAATAGGCGATCGCTGCGAACAAAGCACCGTCAGTGATGCGATCGCAGGAGGCGTCGAGAGTCGCGCCGAAGTTGGATCCGCCGGTGGTCAGGCGCGCCATGGTGCCGTCGAGCATGTCGAAGGCAGCGAAGAGTCCCGACAGCAGCGCCGCCGCAAAGAGGTGATCAAGCGGGATCAGGATAACCGAAATAGCAATGGTGACGATTGTGCCCACGACGGTGACGACATTGGGCGTGAGCCCCACCTTCAGGAAGAGTTTGGCCACTGGGACCACAACCACGGCGGCGGGTTTGCGCCCATGAACACTAAGCATGCGCTTCTCCTGAAATGATTCCCTCGGCGGCGAGCTCCGCCCACCCCTGCGCCAACAGGGACCGGGTGTCTTTGAGGAGCTGCGGCAGCACTTTGACACCGTCCACAATAGTCATGAAATTTGAGTCCCCGCTCCAGCGCGGAACGATGTGCATGTGCAGGTGCTGCCCCACCGAGCCGCCCGAGGCGCGCCCCAAGTTAAAGCCAGCGTTGACGGCATCGGGGCCGGAGACCTTCTTTAGGACGCGGATGGCGGCTTGGGCAAACTGAAAAAGCTCGCGAGATTCTTCCTCGGTGAGGTTTTCCAGCTCTGATTCCTGACGGTATGGGATCACCATCATGTGCCCGGCGTTATAGGGGTAGAGGTTGAGAACACAATAGACAAACTCGCCACGCGCAACGATGAGCCCGTCCTCGTCCGACATCTGTGGAATCTCCACGAACGGATTATGGGCTTCCTTGGGCACGTCGCCGGCGCCGCCCTCACGCTTGATGTAGCTCATGCGGTACGGCGCCCACAGGCGCTCTAAGCGGTCGGGGGTTCCCAGGCCGGTATCGACGTACTCTCCCACTCTGTGTGTTCTCCTTTTCTAACCTCTACCTAAATGCATCCGCCTAGAAGCGTTCAGCGATAGTGTCCTTAGTCGGTTGCTCGTTGTTGCGCTCACGAACCCATGCTTCAATCACGTTGATTGCTGTCTCTACGGGCACACCGTTGACCTGGGTGCCGTCGAGGAAGCGGAAGGACACCGCGTTGGCATCCACGTCACGCTCACCGGCCAACAGCATGAATGGAACCTTGCCCGTGGTGTGGTTGCGGATCTTCTTCTGCATGCGGTCATCAGAGGTATCCACGTCAGCGCGCAGGCCGCGTGCGCGCAGCTGTGCACAGACTTCCTCGAGGTGCGGGGCGAAGGTATCGGCGACCGGGATGCCCACCACCTGGTGAGGTGCCAGCCACGCCGGGAATGCACCCGCGTAGTGCTCCAGTAGCACGCCGAAGAAACGCTCGATGGAACCGAAAAGTGCGCGGTGAATCATGATCGGGCGCTGCTTGGAACCATCCGACGCCGTGTACTCCAGTTCAAAGCGCTCCGGCAGGTTGAAGTCCAGCTGCACAGTGGACATCTGCCAGGTACGGCCGATGGCATCGCGCGCCTGAACGGAAATCTTCGGGCCGTAGAAGGCCGCGCCTGCTGGGTCCGGGACCAGCTCGAGGCCGGACTTCTCCGCCACCGACTGCAAGATAGCCGTCGAGCGCTCCCAAATCTCATCCGAGCCAACGTACTTGTTGGGGTCCTTGGTGGATAGCTCCAGGTAAAAGTCATCCAGACCGTAGTCCTTGAGCAAGGAAATGATGAACTCCAGAACCTTGGTCAGCTCGTCTTCGAGCTGCTCCGGGGTGCAGTAAATGTGCGAATCATCCTGGGTAAAGCCGCGGGCGCGGGTCAGGCCGTGGATAACGCCTGACTTCTCGTAGCGGTAGACCGTGCCGAACTCGAAGAGGCGCAGCGGCAGCTCACGGTAGGAACGACCACGAGAAGCGAAGATGAGGTTGTGCATCGGGCAGTTCATCGGCTTGGCGTAGTAATCCTGCGGCTGCTTAGTGCAGTTGCCGTCCTCATCCCACTCACCGTCGAGCTGCATCGGCGGGAACATGCCATCCGCGTAGAAGTCGAGGTGGCCGGACTTCTTGAACAGGTCTCCCTTGGTCAGGTGCGGGGTGGACACGAAAGAGTAGCCGTCCGCGATGTGGCGACGGCGGGAGTGCTCCTCCATCTCCATGCGCACGGTAGCGCCATTCGGGTGGAAGACGGGGAAGCCGGAACCAATCTCATCCGGGAAGGAAAACAGGTCCAGCTCAGCACCCAGGCGGCGGTGATCACGCTTTTCGGCCTCTTCGACCATGGTCTTGTAGGACTCCAGGGCCTCCTTGGATTCGAAGGCGGTGCCATAAATGCGCTGCAGGCCAGCCTTGGACTGGTCGCCGCGCCAGTAGGCAGCAGAGGATCGCGTCAGGGTGAAAGCCGGGATGTACTTGGTGGTCGGCACGTGCGGGCCGCGGCAAAGGTCAAACCACTCCACCTCGCCGGTGCGGGGGTTTACGTTGTCATAGTGGGTCAGATCTCCGGCGCCCACCTCGGCGGCCTCATCGGAATCTGGATCCACGTTGCCCTTGTCCTGGACCAGCTCCAGCTTGAAGGGCTCGTTGGCCAATGCCGCTTCAGCTTCTTCGGTGGTGGCGTAGACGTGGCGCTCGAAGCGCTGGCCGCCCTTGATGATCTTCTTCATACGCTTCTCAATGGCCTTGAGGTCCTCCGGGGTGAAGGGCTCAGCGGTCTGGAAGTCGAAGTAGAAGCCATTCTCGATGGCCGGGCCAATGCCCAGCTTAGTGCCGGGGAATTCCGCCTGCACTGCCTGGGCCATGACGTGTCCGCAGGAGTGGCGGATAACGGCGCGGCCGTCTTCCTCGCAGGCAGCAACCGGGGTGAACTCGGCGTCCGTGTCCGGGGTGTGGGAAAGGTCGTAGAGGGTTCCATCGGCGCCGCGGACGACGACGACAGCTTCCGGGCCCTTGTTGGGCAGCTCATGCTCGCGCATCGCTGCTCCCACGGCAGTACCGGCGGGGACCGTGATTGGTTCGTAGTTCACCGGGACTGCTGGAATCATTTCCGCCATGACTTGGTGCGCTCCTTTGCGCTCACGCGCCGCTCGACATACCTGGCCGAGCAGCACTCAACGAGAAAGTTACAGCGGCTTAGTCTACCCCTCTTAACTGCGTATGAGCGATTCGCCCCAGAAGGTTTCGCCTTCAGTTCCGGCCGGCATGTAATACACGGCCGAACCAATGTGGCGAATCCACTCATTGAGGCGATCCGCTTCATCAAGGCGCGCTTGAATAGGCTCGAACTGCGTCGTCGGGTCCTTCTGGTAGCAGATGAAGATCAATCCCGCGTTGCTAAGTTCACCGCGCTGGGTGGTCTCCGGAGTCGGCGGCAGGTTGTAGTTATACGGGCGACGCAAAAGCTTTTGTTCTGGATGCTCTGCCGGCGGATGCGCTCTGGCGACATGCGAGTTTTCATCAATGGCTTTGAGCCCAAACTCGTTGCGGGCATCCAGATCCACCGGGTCGAACTCGTCCTTAGCGCCTAGAGGAGCTCCGGTATCGAGCGTGCGCCCAGTCGAGTTCTCACGTGCCGCGCGATCAAGCTGCTCCCATGTGTCCAGGTTCATGTGAATGCGGCGTACCACCATGGCGCTGCCGCCGGCGAAGGGGCCGTCTTCGATCCACACCTGTTCGTTGAAGTCTTCATCGCTTCGGGGATTGACCGTTCCGTCCTTTTGCCCAAAGAGGTTGCGCGGAGTCATACCCTTCGGTGCGGAGCCATAGGCATGGCTGAATCCCTGTTGGATCCACGCAACATCGGCGTAATCTTTGCCCGCGCGGGTCATATGCCGCAATACGAAGGCGGCAGTGAAAGGGTCATCGCTGCAGATCTGCAGGACGATATCTGTCTGGCCCCATTCCGGGCGGAGGTCATCATGGTCAAAAGCCTGGATATCGCGCAGCCAGCTGGGCTTGGCGACGTCCACCGTGTCGAAGAATCCCTCTCCCCAACCGCACGTGACGGTGAGGTTTGCTGGGGTGGTAGACAATTCGGGCTCGAGGCTACCCAGCGGGTTCTCACCGGTGCACAGGCGGCGGGCGTCTTCCGTCCATAGGCGCATGAGCGCGGTCGCCCCGCGTGCAGTAGTCCCCTTTTTCAGATTAAAGCCCACCAGCTCCACATGCGCCTGGACCGGGGTTTGGATGCCCGCCTGGTGCTTGCCGTCGAAGGCGACGATATCGCCGCCCATGGTTTCCTCGCGGCGCTCCGGCCCAGTGCTCCCAGCGTCACCAGCCTGCGCTGCGCGGGAGGCATCCGCAGATGCCTGTCCAGGTTCATCCCCTTTCGCACAGCTTGCAAGCGCTACCGCGCTTGCCGCCACAGCACTTCCGGCGAGTAATCCACGCCGGCTGACAGGTTCCGCGAACCCGTTCATCCTTGATTTCTCCCTATCTCGTGAGAACCGATTTCTTGCCTACTTTGGCCCAGAGCACGCTAGTTTCTAGTGCGCGTGCTCTTCCTTCTTCATGTCAGACATGTCTGCGGACTCCGAGTGGTCCATGTGCTCTGCATGGTCCATGGATCCGTGGTCCATATCGCCGTAGTCTTCGTCGCCGGCACCAATGGTGCGCACCGGGATATCGCCGAGCTCGACGGAGGAACCGTCGGCAAGCTCCAGCGTGAGGGTGGCAGTCTCACCGGCCATAACAGGCTCGGTCACGCCCATCAACATGAAGTGGAAACCGCCCGGCGCGAGCTCAATGGATTCGCCGGCAGGGATATCGAAGCCGCCCTCCTTCTCCTGCATGACGCCATCGACAACCTCATGGATCTCATAGTGCTTCGCCTTCACCGAAGAGCTGAAGCCAAGCACGTTGATATCCTTGTCCGTGTTGTTGTGGAGAGTGCCGAAGATAGCGGTCATATCGGAGTCCTCCTCCATGGCGCGCACAACAGCATCCTCGAACGTTACGCCAGACTCAGCGGAGGAAGAAGCCGAAGTACTGGTCTCTGCGTCCTTGTCCTTCTCCGCGCTGCTTGCAGCGCTCGACGGAGCTGCGGCGGAATCCTCTTCGCTCGGGGAGCAAGCCGCCAAGGTCAGGCTGCCTGCTGCGAGGGCCGCCACGGAGACACGGAGGAAAGAACGGGTATTCAGCATGGGACATGCCTTTCTGCAGTAACAGTAGTTAAGGAAAGTGCGGATTGACTCTCGTCTCATCGGCGGCGCGTGGTGTTTAGCCTTCTGAGCCTTTTCCACCAGCGCGGCGGGTCTTTGCTCCGAAGGCAAAGAGCGCTGCGCCGACGACGAGAACTGCTCCTACGCCAATGATCCATGTGGCCGCGGTGGGCAAGGAGCTCAGCGGATCCTGAGACTCCTGCGCCTCTTCGCCTTCCTTGGCACCATCAGCAGAAGCATCTGCAGCCTCATGTCCGCCGGCCCCAGAACCCACGCTAAACGGCACGGAACCGAGCGTGGAGTGGCCATCGGAGGAGGTAATGCGGAAACCTACCTGGTATTCACCATCGCCAGGTTCGATGTCCTGAGGAACCTCAACGGTGAGATTGCGGCCATCAATGGTTGGGGTGGCGTCAAAGAGCACCTCGCCGCTTGACTTATCGCTCACGGCAAAAGTATTGAAGTCATCCCGGGGAATACCAGAGAACTCTAGTGTGATTTCACGCGGAAACTCTTCCAGCGGTGCGTCACCCACCACGTTTCCGCCAATGACTGAGTCATGTGCCACCGCTAGCGGCGCGGACAACCCAATCGCAAGGCCCGCGGCCCCAGCGGCAATTCCCGTAGTGACCTGACGCAGCTGCATTTCCCGGATTACTCCTTGATGGTCTGATGAAACTTTTGGTTGAAGGCTCCCTCATCCTATCGCCGGAAGGGATCCTCGAGCCAATCCTTACCCCGCACGGATTGTGCGGGGTTACCAAGTAGTCGTTGCACGCGGCGGAAAAGTTCCCAGCCCTCTCCAGCAGCAAGGTCGTGTTTCTTATAAGACTTCTAGTGGCTACGTCCGCGCAGAAGGATAACTACCAGGATGATTACGGCAACAGCGATGATGCCCAAGGCCGCAGCTAGGAAATAACCGAGAGCGCCAAGGCCGAGGCCTTTATCCTCATCGGCCCTTGCTGCTTGGTCCACATTTCCTTCGTCACCATCACTCTTCGGTGCCTCAGTCTTGTCCTTGACAGGCTCATAAATGGGCCCTTGGATTGGCTCCCCCAACACCTTGGACGTGAGGTAATACTTCATGGTGGCACGTTTGTCAGTGAAATTGCCTTCACTATCCGCTAGATTATTCCCTTTACCTGCATCTAGTGTCACCACGATGTAGTAGTCACCCTCCAACCAGTTCGCGTTGCCATAAGAGGGTGCAGAATCCGAGCTGAAGCGGTTAGTGAAAGCAATAGGGTTTGCTGCCGAGACCGATCCCTCGTCCCCCTCATCGGGCCAGATCAAAGACTCATGCTCTCCAGCTTTCTCACGAACTGGATTGAGGATAGACACATCGAGGCCTGAGTACTGGAGAGCCTTCTTATCCGAAGCCTCTCCAGCTCTAATTGCGGCAGCCAACTGCTGTCCTTCCTTCATGGGGACCTTGTAGACGTGCGCTTCGCCCTGAACAATGTCGGTTTCGATGGCCTGACCGCTGCGAAGCTCCGTGGCATTGTCAAACCAGTTTCCGGGAGCCATCTGTTCAGCATCGTTGGCGTTGGCATGGAGTTCGCCGTCCAGCTCGCTGCTAAGACCACTAACAAGCTCGTCAATGTTGGATACTGGGTCAACACGGTGAAGCAGAATCTCCACGTCGAAAGGTTCATCGGCCTTGTACTGGCCTGCGCGCATCGCCGTCAAGACCAAGTCGCCCTGGCAATTCTTGGAACCGATTTCGTAGGTATAAGCGCTAGCGTTTGCCAAGGCCTCAGATACAGTGCCGGTGTTCGCACTTTCCCAGTCAGCTGTGCAATCATCTGAGCCTTCGTCGCCACCATGCGTACCCGTTGGCGGTTCTGTACCATCGCCGAAAAATGTCTTCAAATACAGGTCGTTCGGTGTTCCCACTGCACCTTCAAGTGTCTTGTACATCGTCGCCACATAGCGCTCACCCGGCTTGACGGGGATCGACCATGACTCAGCATGGAAATCGGTGCGAGATTCCTCGCCGCCGTTCGGTGGGGCATCCAACTCCGCGCGGAAGATGAAGTCCTCACCAGACTCCCAGCGTGGAAGCTGCGTTGGTCGGCTGATGTCTTCGCTGCCTTCAATCTGTTCAACATCGGATTGATAGATGTCCGCGGCGCGCCCTGCTGCCTTCTTGATCATCGCTGCCAATGAGTCTGCATCATCGGCGTCGAGATACTCGCCGCCAGCGGCATCTGCAATACAGGAGAGCTCCTTTCGGGCCTCCTCATCGACGTTAAAACCAATGGTGTTGATGACCAGATCGACGCCCTGCTCGTGAAGCTCTTTGGCCACCTCACATACTGGCGGCGGCGCACAGGTATCGA
Organism: Corynebacterium sp. HMSC062A03; assembly: GCF_001811145.1. Taxonomy (NCBI): domain Bacteria; kingdom Bacillati; phylum Actinomycetota; class Actinomycetes; order Mycobacteriales; family Corynebacteriaceae; genus Corynebacterium; species Corynebacterium sp. HMSC062A03. The sequence continues at coordinate 104,441 of NZ_KV803680.1, forward strand.
TTCCATCAGAGACAAGCACAATGGTGCCGTGCTGGCCACCCAATTCCTCGGCGGCCTTCTTCAGGGAATCACCAATCGGGGTGTAGCCCTTTGCATGGAGCGCATCGATCGGGCCAGTGAAAGAATCCCCTACATCCTCTTTGGGGCCACTGACCACGTGGATGTCTTGGCACCCTGCTTCCTGATTCTCTGGTGCTTCGTCGACCGTGCCGCCGTAAGTAACAAGCCCTAGTGGGATAGTCCCACCAAGCTCAGAGACGAACTTCTTCGTTGCGTCCTTCGCGGCGTCGAGGCGGGTCTGCCCGCCAGCGTCTTGCGCATTCATCGAGCCAGAAGAATCGAGAACAAGCATCGTTGCGCCGCTCTGGGAATCGGCCGCACCCCCATTGGAGGTTGCTTCGGAGCTCGGCTCGACGCTCGGCGTCACCCCGGTGGGATTCTGTGCAAAAGCTGGTATCGACGCCACGCTGAGAAACGCGATGAGTAGCGCTGCGAGAATAGCAAAGACCCCGCGTAACAGGCCCTGCGGGGAAGACGAAGGTGGAGAAAAGGCTTTCATGATGTCTACTTCCTTGAGACGACAAGACTGTGAGAAACATCATAAACAGCTGACCGGAAGTTCTCTCGCTGACGGGGAAGAGCCCCCTCACCCCCTTAATCCTTAACCCCCCTTAAAATCCGGGAGACAGAAAACTAAAAGTGCCCCTCCAATTTGGAGGGGCACTCGATGTGGAGCGGATGACGAGACTCGAACTCGCGACCCTCACCTTGGCAAGGTGATGCGCTACCAACTGCGCTACATCCGCGTGACGAGCTCTCGCTCGTCGTGGGCTCCTAGTGGAAACCCTGTGCGCGATACTGGGATTGAACCAGTGACCTCTTCCGTGTCAGGGAAGCGCTCTCCCGCTGAGCTAAACGCGCTCACGGCACCCAGAGTTGGGCGCCTGCTCTTGAGGTGGAAACGGGAATCGAACCCGTGTGCACGGTTTTGCAGACCGTTGCCTCACCACTCGGCCATTCCACCGTGGCGATACCGCCTCACACACTACATGTGCTGGAGCGGATGACGAGACTCGAACTCGCGACCCTCACCTTGGCAAGGTGATGCGCTACCAACTGCGCTACATCCGCATTCGAAACCAGGCCCGGTTTCTAGGACTAAGTCCTTGTGCGCGATACTGGGATTGAACCAGTGACCTCTTCCGTGTCAGGGAAGCGCTCTCCCACTGAGCTAATCGCGCCTATGCATTTATCAAGACTCTTACTTGAACCTAGCCAAGTGACCTTGACTTCAAGAAAGTCCTGGAGCGGATGACGAGACTCGAACTCGCGACCCTCACCTTGGCAAGGTGATGCGCTACCAACTGCGCTACATCCGCATTGCACGTTCCCGGCCGGTATGCCGTGGTGCGAGAAGAAACTTTATCGTGCGCCGCCCCAGTTTCCAAATCCGCAGCCCACGGCACTAATCCCCTGACTTCCAACAGGATTCAGATTACATCAGTGTGATTGAGACTGCAGTTACAACGGACACGGCAGGGATGGCGGTTGCAAGCCCCCTTATTAACTCCATCAAGGCTCTAGTGCCGACAAGCCACAAATTAAAACACGGTTGAGCTGGACGATTAGGGGTTTCCATATGCGCGGTGTACTTTAAAGCCTGCACCGAGGTTCTATAGCTCAGTGGGAGAGCGTTCCGTTCACACCGGAAAGGTCGCTGGTTCAATCCCAGCTAGGACCACCATTATTACTGCGAGTCAGCAACATGCAGTACTGGATAAAAGCCTCCACGTGGAGATGATGAGGATAATAAACCTGCATTCATCCTTTCTCGCGGGGGTGTTTTCTCGTTGCGCCTCATACTGACCACCGGAGCTAGACGCATACCTTAACGCGTTGGGGTCACGGCACGGTCGAACAAGCCTGCACAACATTGAACCTGCCCCCTGGCGCAGTTATCCAATTACTCCATAAAAGTTCACTAGCAACAAGTGCAGGAATAGGATGATTTTCGTGCAGTTGCCAAAGTTTGGCCCAGCCTGGGCAGGCGCCTTGATGGGAACCTCCATTGCGTCAACTTTGTCGGGTTTACATGGTTTAGACGTAGGCCAAATTGTCTTCGCTCTTATCGCAGCAATGCTGCTGGTGATTTTTACCGTGGGGACAAAGAATGAACCTCCTCGGCACCAGAACATGGCGGCGTGGGGGATGTACACGATGGGTCTGCTGGCGTGCGGCTCGGCGTGGACTGCGTTAACCGGAAACGTTGCCTTCCAGTTAGTAAGTTGGTGGATTGGCGCACCGCTTTCTGTCGTGGTGTGCCTGTGGCAGCTCTGGGGGTTATTCCAGCAGCCGCACCACTACGACAAGCCCGCTTTTCCTTGGGGGCTAGCGCTGGTTTCCCCTATGGTGGCGGCGACCTCCGCAGGCCAATTGGCTATCAACCATGGGCAGTTCTATCACTTTGCCGGCGAGCTGTGCTTCTTCCTCACCTTCATCACGGCAATTCCACTGTTCGCCTATTGTTACCGGTCTCTTGTACAACGCCGAGATAGGCCGCGGGGCGCAGCTGCAGGTACAGCGTGGATCCCGCTGGGCGTGGTTGGTCAATCAACGGCCGCCTCGACTTTGCTTTTTGACGCCCACCTCTACGGCATCATCATGTTCGCCATCGGAGCACCCTGCGTAGCATTCGCCATGTACTGCTTCTACCAAGCGGTATTCGCGTGGGCTCCCTACGGCCCCGGCTGGTGGGGTTCGACCTTCCCAGTCGGAACGCTGTGCCTAGGTTCATGGGATGAAGGCTGGCACCGGTTGTCCTTCGCTTTACTGGTGCTCTTGCTGCTCCACTGGGGAGCCTCCGCGCTGCGTTTCGGCACGTGGCGGCTCCAGAGCGCCTAAACTTCTGAAGCCCGGCCCAGCCCACAGCCCAGTCCAGCGCAGGGGCAGCCCAGCCCAGGCATAGTCACCCTTTGAGGTACCGTAGGGCGCCATGAGTGACACTGCGCTAATAGAACGCCTGCTGGGCCCAGACCAAGAAGGAATCCGCTTAATTGCGGTGAGTACGCTCCACGGCTCCGCCACCATCGATGGCACCTCCGAACCGATGGGCAACGACACCGACGCTGAACTCTTTGCCGCCCTACGCGAGTGGGCGGACGTTGCCGTCGTCGGCTCAGCCACGGTGGAAGCAGAAGATTATGGGCCGGCGTCAAATACCCGTCTCGCCGTCTTCAGCCACTCCCTCGATTTTTCCGGCTTCGAGGACTTCATTGCAACTGGCCCCCTCGTGCTTACCCCCGCAGAACGCGCATCTTCACTCGAGGCACGGCGCTTAGCCGACGCTGGTGCCGAAGTCGTTAGCACAGGTACCGGAACCATGAGCGAGGCTATTGCTGCCCTCCGCGCCCAGGGCGCGCGCCGCATCAGTTGTGAAGGTGGGCCATCCGTCTACTCCGCCTTTATCGCAGAAGGCCTCGTAGACAAGCTGTATTTGACGCTTGATCCGCACCTTTCCCCTTCCATCGAAAAGCCAGTCGTTGACGGCGAGGCCACCTCCCCCGCGCTCAAGCTCGAGCTAGAGAACGTCACCGCCGTCGACAACACGGTGTTTCTGCGCTACCGGCGCACTCAGACCCCGTAAACTGTGCTGCCGTGACTTCTCCGGCTCCCTCACCCTCAGATTCCACATTCGCTGATTCCGCGCGACTGTGGACGGCCGCCGCGTGGCCCGCCGCCATTGTTTTGGTCTTTCATCGCGTGTTCGTGCTCGCTGTTAACGGCTCGGTGACTGATGATTTCGGCACCGTCTACCGCGCGATCCGGAACCTGTGGGTGGGCACCCCGGTCTATGAACAGAACTATTCTTTCGTCGAACCGCTCTACCTGTATAACCCAGGCGCCACGGTCCTCTTGTCCCCCTTGGGGCTCGTGTCCGAGGAACACGCGCGCCTCGCCTTCATTCTGGCCAACGCCGCCGCCATCATCGCTGCACTAGCCGTGTTGACCCGCTTCGTGGGCCACACCCTGCGGGGCCCACTGTGGCCGGTCAGCATCGCTGCTGCCTTCGCTACCGAATCAGTTATCAACACGTTGGTCTTTACCAACATCAACGGTTTATTGCTGCTCGCGATGGTGGCATTTTTGGTCTTGTTGGACAAGCACGGATGGGCCGCTGGCTTGTGCATCGGACTGGCAATTCTGGTCAAACCACAATTTGCCCCGCTGCTCTTCCTCGCCCTCGTCCGCAAGCGCTGGCTCACTGTAGGCTTGGGCGTAGCCGTACCTTTGGTAGTCAACCTTGCAGCCTGGCCGTTCGTCCCCGGCGTGGAGGGCTTCCGCGCCAACCTTGTGCCTTACCTGTCCACCACGCGCGATTATGCCAACGCCTCGTGGCCGGGCGTGCGCGCCTACTTCGATCTCCCCGGCATCATCTACTACCCCATCTGGTTGCTCTTCGCGGCTCTAGCGGCAGTGGCGATCCTCGGTCTGCTGCGCTGGCACGACAGTGAGCCCACCTTCTGGGCGCTGAGCACCAGTGGTGCCATCATGGTCGGCATCTTCTTCCTTTCCTCCCTGGGTCAGCAGTATTACTCCATGTGGCTTATCCCCATGCTGTTTACGGTGGTACTTGCGCGCTCGGTCTTCCACACGTGGGGAGCATGGTTGGCCGCATTTTTATTCTTGGCGCCGCTCGAGTGGACGTCGTCCAGCATGCCCACCGCCGCGCACTGGATGAGCGTCTTTATCGCTACCCTTGGGTGGGGACTGCTCATTGTGGTCACCGCCGCCTCGGTGGCCGGCTGGTGGGCTGCGGAGCGAGGCACTAGCCCCAAGCATCAAGCGAGCGATAAAATCCCTGCATGACTGATTACAAGCTCATTGCTGATGCTGAATGGCGCAAGCGCCTAAGTCCGGAGGAATACCACGTCCTGCGCGAGGCTGGCACCGAGGCACCGCACGTCGGTGAATACACCAACACCACCACCGAGGGTGTGTACTCCTGCCGTGCCTGCGGTGCCGAGCTCTTCCGCTCCACGGAAAAGTTCGAGTCGCACTGCGGCTGGCCGTCCTTCTTCTCCCCTTTGGCCGGCGACGCCATCATTGAGCGTGAAGACAATTCACTGGGCATGCGCCGCATCGAGGTGCTGTGCGCCAACTGCGAATCCCACCTTGGACACGTCTTCGAAGGCGAAGGCTACGATACGCCGACGGACCTGCGCTACTGCATTAATTCCATCTGCCTCGACCTAGAAGAAAAGCCGGTCGAGGACTAAACCCTCAACCGACTTCCGGTGCCTTTCGCTGCCGCTACCCCGAATTATCGCAGCTCTTAAGGCAGGATAGCGATGAGCTCAGCCACGTCCTTCACGCGGCGTCCGGTGTGGAAGGGAATTTCCTCACGCACGTGGTGGCGAGCCTCGGTGTAGCGCATCAGGTACATCAGGTCCACGATGCGGTGCAGCTCTGGGGCCTCAAAGGCCAGGATCCACTCATAGTCACCCAACGCGAAGGCCGGCACGGTGTTTGCGCGCACATCCGGGTAATCACGGCCCTGCATGCCATGCTCCATGAGGATGCGGCGGCGCTTTTCTTCATCCATGGTGTACCAGTCGTAGGAACGCACGAAGGGATAGACAGAAATCCACTCGCCAGGTTCTTCGCCCATGATGAAGGACGGCAGGTGAGATTTGTTGAACTCCGCCGGGCGGTGCAAAGCATTTCCTACCCACGTCACCTCAGAAACCTGGCCCAGGACGGTCTCGCGGCGGAAATCCGCGAAAGCCTTCTGGATGTCGGCGAATTCTTCCGCGTGCCACCAAATCATGTAATCAGCGCTCTCGCGCATTCCGGACAGGTCATAGATACCGCGAACGGTAACCACGCCTGCTTCCTCGAGCTCAGAGAAGAACTTCTGCGCCTGCGCCACGATCTCCTCGCGCTCCGTGCCCAACGCACCCGGGATCACCTGAAATACCGCGTGCTGCGAGTAACGCTGGACCTTGTTGAGCTCGGCGAAGTTGACCTTCGACATGCCTTTCTCCTTCTTTCAACCGACAGAGTTTCTTATCCATCATAAGTTGGAGGCGCCTCCGCGCGCCACTAGCTTTTCGGCGCGCCTTCCACCGCCACACGGGCGGAGCTTATACCTTGATCCCCGTGAGCAATTCCGACGTTTCTTCGCGCAACCTCGCAGGGGCACCGACCAACCTGCACGATCGCGCCGCCGCCTCTTCCGCCGAATCGCGCCCTGCGGAGCCGAGCACTCCGACCGCCTTCACGGAGGCCGTCGAGTCCCTCCATACCGCACAGCTGCGCCCCGAAATCACCTTGGGCACCATCCGCCCACCGCAACGCCTGGCTCCATTCAGCCACGCCATCGGCCTCGAGGTTGAGCGCACAGAACACGGGGACCTTATCCCTACTGACTCTGAAGGCGATGCCTTCGGCCGCCTCATCCTGTTGCACGACCCAGGCGCTGAGGAAGCCTGGGAAGGTGCGATGCGCCTGGTGGCCTACATCCAGGCAGACTTGGACGATGCCGTCGCCGGGGACCCGCTGCTTCCCGACGTCGCCTGGGAATGGCTCACTGAATCCCTCGACGTGCGCGAAGCTACTCATACGAATTTGGGAGGCACCGTCACCTCGACCGCTTCCGTTCGTTTCGGCGAAATTGGCGGACCACCGCGGGCCTACCAATTAGAAATGCGCGCCTCGTGGACTGCCTCCGGCCTGGATCTCGCCCCACACGTCGAAGCTTTTGCGCAAGTCCTCTCTCTCGTCGCTGGTTTGCCGCCAGAGGGCGTAGCCGAACTCGGACGCTAAGATGAGCGAATTGCGCCAGGTACCGGTTGATGGGACGCCGAAAGTCCTCCTTTCTCCCCGTGAGTTTCAAGCCGGTGCCGCCCGCTTAGCTGCGGGCACCGGGCCGTTTGCCATCGACACCGAACGCGCCTCGTCCTACCGTTTTGATGACCGCGCCTTCCTCGTGCAAATCCGCCGGGAGGGTGCAGGCACGTTCTTGTTCGCCCCGGAGCACCACCGCGATGAGCTCCGCGCAGCACTCGCACCGGTGCTCAATGGGCAAAAGTGGGTGGTCCATGCCGCCCCTTCCGATCTCCCGAGCCTAGCGTGGCTGGGCCTATACCCGGGCATGCTGTTCGATACCGAGTTAGCTGCCCGCTTCGCCGGTTTCGCACACCCTAACTTGGCCGCAATGGTGCTGGAGCTTTTCGACGTTGAACTGGAAAAAGGCTACGGCGATTCCGACTGGTCCGAAACCCCCATCCCGCGGAAGTGGCGCAATTATGCGGCGCTCGACGTGGAGCTTCTCAACGAGCTCGCCGTGACACTGCGAGATATTCTTGCGGAACAGGACAAGCTCGACTGGGCTTATGAAGAGTTTGAGAGGATTGTCGAAGACCACGCCCGCATCACTGGGCCTGAACCTAGGTCGTGGCGGGCCCTCAAGGGTGTCTCCTCTCTGCGCTCCCGAGAGCAACTCGTGGTAGCCCGTGAACTGTGGCAGCGACGCGAATCCATCGCCCGCTCCCAAGACATCGCCCCTAACCGAGTACTGTCGCACCGTGTGCTCGTCGACATCGCGCGCCGCGTGCCCCGGTCGCCGCACGAAATCAATCAAGTTAAAGGCTTCCCCCGCCGCCGCGGCGGCGCCACCTTGCGCTGGTTCGATGCCGTCGAGACCGCCCTTGCTAGCCCGCGCCAGCAGTGGCCGAAGGCGTTGCGCAGCCCACGCCCGGTTCCTTCCAAATCAGCTTTTAACCGAGATTTCCCCGAGCTGTGGCAGCTCTATACCGAGATCCGTAGTGATTTCGAGGCTCTCGGTGAAGAGCTGGGCATGAGCTACGAGCTGATCCTCAAACCCAGCTTGGTCCGCGCTGTAGTCTGGGCGGCCTGCGGACCTGAAGGCGGTGTGGCGGGCGAGATCGCAGCAGACGCCGATATCCCCGATTTCCTGCGTTCCCAAGGCGCGCGCGAATGGCAGGTAGAGCTGTCCACGCCGCTCCTGCGTCGCGGTCTAGCGCGAATGCGCTCTATGCCACCGCGCCTCTAGCTCCGAGCAGCTACCCACTCATTCACGGATTCCGTGATTCCCTCCGGGGTCAACCCGAATTCCTCAAGGATTTCTCCGCGGCTGGCATGCTTGGGGAAGCACCCAGGAACACCAAGGCGGTGGACTGGGGTATCCACATCCGCGGCGTCGAGTGCTTCCGCCACCATGGAACCCACGCCGCCCCGCAAGAGGCCATCCTCTACCGTGACCACAAGATCATGATCAGCAGCGAGTGCAACGATGGATTGCGGGACCGGCACCGGCCAGCGCGGATCCACGACGGTGACGTTGAAGCCTTGGGCTTCGAGCAGCTCAGCTGCTCCCAGGGAACGCGCACTCATGGCACCGATAGCGACGATAAGTACATCAGTGGCCTCCGCCGCAGCAGCATCGGAATAGCTCAGGATATCTACCCCGTCATCGAGGCGCTTGAGTTCGTCGCGGTCATCAAGGAGGTTGCCCTTGGGAAAGCGCACCACCGTGGGGCCATCCTCAATAGCGATGGCCTCATTAAAGAGCTCACGCAGGCGTGCGCCATCGCGCGGCGCGGCAATGCGCATCCCCGGGACGATGCTCATCAACGCCATGTCCCACACTCCGTTGTGCGAAGGGCCATCAGAGCCCGTGACACCGGCGCGGTCGAGCACGATGGTGACGGGCAGCTTGAGCAGCGCGATGTCCATGACGACTTGGTCCACTGCACGGTTAAGGAAGGTGGAGTACACCGCCACTACCGGATGCATTCCGGCCAGCGCCAGACCGGAGGCGGAGGCCATGGCATGCTGTTCGGCGATGCCAACGTCGAAGAATCGCTCCGGGAATTCCTCCTGGAAGGGCGCAAGACCCGTCGGCCCCGCCATAGCAGCGGTAATAGCCACGATATCCTCGCGCGCATGACCGGCCTTGATGAGTTCCTCGGAAAAGGCCGCAGTCCATCCCGGCTGCTTTTGCCCCTTGGAGACACCGGTGACCGGGTCGATAGCTCCGGTGGAGTGCATCTGGTCCTTCGGCTCATTGACCGCCGGAGCAAAGCCATGCCCCTTCTCCGTGACGGTGTGCACGATGATGGGACCGTCATAGTCCCGGGCATAACTCAGTGCCCGGACCACCGCGTCGATATCGTGGCCATTAATGGGGCCAATGTATTTGATTCCCAACTCTGGGAACATCTCGGTAGGCAGAACGGTGGACTTTACGCCCTCCTTGACCGCGTGCAGAGCATCAAAGGTACGCTCGCCTACCCAACCCATCGACTTCAGGCGCTTCTTGCCCAACTCCATGAACTCGTCATAACCATGCTGTGCACGAATACGCCCGAGGTTCTCCGAAAGGCCGCCAATGGTCGGCGAATAGGAGCGGCCATTGTCGTTAACGACGATGACGACGTTGCGGTCTTTATCCGCAGAGATGTTGTTCAATGCCTCCCAGCACATGCCACCGGTGAGGGCACCATCACCGACGACTGCCACGGCATTGCGGTGCGATTCACCGCGAATCTTGAAAGCCTTGGAAAGGCCGTCCACCGTGGATAGCGCTGCAGAAGCGTGCGAGGATTCGGTCCAGTCATGTTCCGATTCCCCACGGTCCGTGTACCCGGATAAGCCGCCCTTCTGGCGCAAGGAATCAAACTGGTTGGCACGGCCGGTGAGCATCTTGTGCACATAAGACTGGTGCGAGGTATCGAAGACGACGGGGTCCCGCGGGGAGTCGAAGACGCGGTGGATCGCCACCGTGAGCTCCACAACGCCCAGGTTGGGCCCGAGGTGACCGCCCGTGGCGGACACCTTCTCAATCAAGCGCTGGCGGATATCCGCCGCGAGCTCAACCAGTTGCGTCTTGCTCAGGGCTTTGAGATCGCCTGGTGATTGAATGGAATCCAGAATGCCCATAGAGCTTGCCTTAAACCCCTTCATCGATCGTTTTCTTCTCTACCACCGTACCCGCTTATACGCGTGACACGTCAATCATTACCCCGGGATCTTCCGCCGCGGATGCATCCTGCCTTATGCCGCAGGAACCAGCAGCGCCAAGGTCTCAAAATGGTGTGTTCCCGGAAAGGCATTCACCATAGCTAGGCGCTCCATGCGGTAGCCGCGCTCGGACCATGCAGCGATATCACGCGCAAACGTAGCGGGGTCACAGCCAATGTGGAGGACGCGCTGCGGCGCCGCAGCGGCAATGGCGTCCACCACCTCAACACCCGCACCGGTACGCGGAGGATCCAAAATGACCGTTGTTGGCCGCGGCAGCTGGCTTGCGGCCTGCTCCACCTTAGCTGTCCGGAAGTGCACATCAATTCCTGAAAGGCCCGGCTGCGCTGCCGCAGCCGCCGGCGAGTAATCGACGGAATACACCGTGGCGTGCCCACCCTCAGGTGCAGTGACTTCAGCCAGCGCGGGAACGAATAGCCCTACTCCTCCGTAGAGATCCCACGCTACTGCTGTGACCTCGGATCCCTTCGTTGCTTCGTGTTCTTCGGCCTCGCCTTCAGCCGCGAGCCACTGACGCGCAAGCCGTGTGTAGACATCAGGTGCGCCGATGTGTGCTTGCCAAAAGGCGGTGGATGGGAATTGAAACTCGTGGCCATCAGCGCGTTGAACTACGTCTTGCGTCGGCGCCTCGATGGTCTCCCGAATAGTCTCGATCCTCCGGCCGCGCGGCGCCTTCCGGGTTTCCACGACGTGGCGGTTACCGTCGCTGTCCATGACCGCAATGACCTCCGCGCCAGGGCTAAATGTGCGGGCTCCAGGACCGACCAGACCGCTGACAAGGCCCGGTACTAGCTGGCTGCACGCCACGTCCGTAACCAGTTCTGTGGATCCGCGCTTGCGCACACCAGCACGGCCTTGCTGGTCGACGCCCAACCGGACCCGCGTGCGCCACCCTCGCTGGGGCGCCACATCAATAGGCTCAATTTCTGGAATACTCTCAAGGCGTCCTACCCGGCGCAGCTGATCCCGCAAGACTGCGACCTTGATTCCCGGCTCCGCCGCTAGGTCTAGCTCAGCGAAGTCGCAGCACCCGGCACCACGCTGTGCCGCCGGGCAGGCAGATTCAACGCGGTCAGGGCTTGCCTTGAGCACAGCATCAATTTCGGCTTCCACGAAAGATTTCTTCACCTTGGTAGCCGTCACTGCTACCTGGTCTCCGGGAAAAGCGCCGGGGACAAAACACACACGCCCGTCGGGTGCTGCGCCGATTCCGACACCGCCGTGCCCCATGCGCTCGATGGAGGTACCGAAAGACTGGCCTTTGGTGATGGCTGCGCTCTCAGCGTTCCGCTCAGTCTTAGTCATGAGTTTTCTCCTTGTGTAATTCCGGAGCCCTGCGCTTCCTCAACAACAGCGTTGGCGCGACGCACCATCCAAACAGTCAAGATGGTGACGATACCGGTCAGCGGCCAGCCCATGAGGATGCGGACGATGCCGAGGGTTGTGGTCTCGTCGGCGTCGTACAGCGCGCGCTGCACTATGAACCGGGCGATGAAGACTGCGGCCCACCCCGCTGTTGCTAAGGCATAGGCCCGCCGTGCCTTCGGTACTGTGCGCCACCCCATGTCATCGCCGTTCAGGCCCTTCCAGACCACGCCCACGAGTGGCCAGCGCGCGATGATAGAGACCACCGCCACGATGAACAGCACGAGCGACATCCAGATTCCATAAAGGAAATAGCCCTTGGCATCCCCTGTAAACCAGGCAATAGCGGCGCAGATAGCTACGCCCAACAGGCCGGAAACAGCCGGCTGCAGGGTCTCTTTGCGGGCCAAACGCCACACGCTAATGGCCAATGCCACGCCGAGCGCCGCAGCCAGCGCTGGTCCCAGACCCCAGACGTTGTTGACTGGGATGAGAACCAGCACCGGTAGGGTCGCGGACACGAGCCCAGTCAGGCCTCCCATCTGTTCGAGCAACGATGGTTCCACCTCGGCATCCGGGACCACGGCCGTTGCCTGCGGTGACGTATCGGTACTCGGCCCCGCGGTATCTGCGGGGCTAGGGGCGGCGCCGCGCTCAGTGAAATCGTGCTCTTCAGGCGTAGGGGTGGTCACGTGTTTTAAGAATCCTTTTCGCTAGTGCCGGGGAGAGAAAACAACGTTTAAAGTTTTAGTTCTTCTCGTTGTCTTCGAGCTCCCGCAGCTGTTCGCGGGCTTGGGCCTCCGCGGCGTTCTCGACGCCTTCGGTAGCTGATGCGGCCTCCGGTGTTGCAGTGTTGTCGGCATCGGCAGCCTGCTGCTGGCGCTCCTTCAGGGCCTGCTGAACTTGCTCAGCCAGTTGCTGCGGCAGCATAACAGGAAGCGAACTTCCGGCCAGGATAGGCTCCTCACCACGGTAGATGAAGGTACGGGCGACGACTTCACGCCCCAGCTTTGCGAGCTCTTCTTCCTTGCCCGCCGGGGCGGCCAGGGTCAATCGGTACATCCACCGCGGCCCCTCCACGCCGATAATGCGGATCCCGCCTTTGTCGCTGGATCCAACAATTTCAGATCCCCAAGGCCCGTCCTCTGGGTGCGCGGCAAAACCATCGGCTTCCAAGCCTTGGACGATATCCTCCGCAGATTCCGCCCATTGCCCTGGCGTGCGCGGCGCGGCAAAGGCTACGGGGGTCATGCGGCCGTGCGGCGTAAGGATGTGGAGCATGCGCGGGCCGTCTTGGCCCATCTCCACCTGGACCTGCGAGCCCTTCGGCAGCGGGATGCGCATGGAACCCAGGTCCAGCAAACCAACCGAGAAGTCCTCAAAGTTGAACTCGGCAATATCAACGTTATCGCCGTCGTAGGGCCCCATTTCCCCGTTGATGGCATCATGTGCCACGGCCTTAATCCCGGTAACACCATGAGAATCATCGTTGGCTTCGCGGACTAGGCCAGCGCTGGATTCGGCAGGAGCCGTGGCAGCGGTATCGGCTACGGTCTCTGCTGCCTCCGGAGCAGCCTCGTCCTGACGGAGATCTGGGTTCTTCCCCGCGTCCTCGGTCTTATTCTCGTCCTTCTTCTTTTTGCCAAAGGGCCACATCGCCATAGTTTATGCCTTCCTTAATTCGTGTGTGTTACTGGTCTATTCGAGTCAGTTGACGCCAGTGGAGCCGTAACCGCCTTCACCGCGAGCGGTCTCATCGAGTTCCTCAACCTCACGGAAACCGACCAACTCCACGCGTTGCACAAGGAGTTGGGCAATACGCATTCCCCGCTCAACCTCAAAGGTCTCTACTGGGTCGTGGTTAATAAGGCAGACTTTAACCTCACCGCGGTACTCCGCATCGATGGTGCCTGGCGTGTTGACCACGGAAATCCCATGCTTGGCTGCCAAGCCGGACCGAGGGTGAACCAAGCCGACCGTGCCCATCGGCAGGGCAAGGGCTATACCCGTGCCAACCAAAGCCCGCTGGCCGGGACGCAGAGTGACATCGTGCGCAGCATAGAGATCCGCGCCGGCATCGCCACGGTGGGCGCGCTGCGGCAGCGGAAGCTCCTTATCAAGGCGCTTTACCTGAATCTGACCAAAAGGACTTACCGGTTCTACGAGGGGATGTTGCTCATTCACGCGGCCCAGCCTACCTTGCTCCCACCGTGCCGCACCCACGGGCTGGGGCCTGGAGGCTATGTCTACTCGGCGCGTTGGGTTCTCCCCTCCCCAGACGACTAGACTCTGAGGCCATGTCTTCGAGTTCTTCGTCTGCTTCCCCCTCGGCAGCTGCCGAATCCCCCGTCATCCTTTACCGCGAGCGCCAGTGGGTGCCGTGGCACTGGTGGTTGATGGCGGCCGCCGTTGTGGTGATCTCTACAGCCACGGTCAGCCTCAACCGCGGAATCATGTGGGTCATCATCCCCGCTATTCTGCTCAGCGCCATCGCCGCGTGGGTCCTCTTAGCATGGTCCAACACGGTGGTGCAGGTGGAACAGGATACCGACGGCACGCGGTGGCTCACCGTGAAGGATGCGCAGCTGCCACATGATGTTGTCGCCCGAAGCACCGCGGTGCCGGCCACCGCGCGTCGCAATGCGTTGGGCCCACAGCTCGATCCCGCTGCATTCCTTGTGACACATGGCTGGGTACCAGAACATGTGATGCTTGTCCTCGATGACCCAGAGGACCCAACACCTTATTGGCTCATTGGCTCAAAGAACCCCGACGAGCTACTTGCGGCCTTCGTGCCCGAACAGGCCGCTGCTGCCAAGGCTTAAACGCCGCGTGCAGAATCAGGAAGCTCGTTAGCTCATTGGTTCAACCAATTGGCCGACCAATGAGCTAAGCGCAGTCCATGCAGACGGGCTGCCCGTCTTCTTCGTGGTCCAGGCGCTTATTGGACTGCACCAAGTAGCACACGGAACAGGTGAACTCGTTTTCCTTGCGCGGCACGACAGTGACGTTGAGCTCCTCGCCCGTCAGGTCTACTGACGGCGGCTCAAAAGCCTCGACGATTTCGCCATCGTCATCCATGCCGTTGTTGTCATTTTCAGCCGCCTTCAGGCCCTCGAGGGAATCAGCCTCGAGCTCATCTTCAGCGCGGCGACGCGGTGCGTCATAATCGGTGGCCATAATGCTTGCCTCTGTGAGTCAGATAGATAGGTACGTGTATTTATCGACGGCATCCTAAACCACACAGGCCCGCGTGTCACACTCGCCCCGCCATGGGGGCACCATGCGGCTCACCCTAATACCCCCTCCGCTCCTGCTTTCATGGTTCTAAGCTGTGCGTTTGCACCTTTCGTATCGTGGAAAATTTTTCTGGGTAAAGCTCCTCACACCCCACCCAATATGCATTGGGGCACGATGCATCGGACAGCGAAAATCGAAGTATTCTCCCCCACACCTTCGGCTTAAATGCTGAAGTATCACCACATCATCGGGCGGCTAAACATAGACTGTCGGTATGACCGTGCAAGAATCACAGCAGCAGGACACGAATCCGAGCCCCCAGCACCATGGCCATGCCTTCGGCATCGATGTTGGAGGCTCCGGTATCAAAGGTGCCGTAGTAGACCTCGCGACAGGAGGGTTCGTCGGCGACCGCCTCAAGATCGCCACGCCACAGCCTGCCACCCCCGACGCCGTGGCCACGGTAATCGCGCAGATCGTCGCTGAGAAGAACTGGGACGGTCCTGTCGGAATCACCATGCCCGCGGTGGTCAAAGAACAGATTATTCGCAGCGCAGCGAATATTGATAAGTCATGGATCGGGGTCGATGCACAGGACTTGCTGGGCAAGTACCTCGCTGCTCCTTGTACTGTGCTTAACGACGCCGACGCAGCCGGCCTCGCCGAGGTGGCCTACGGCGATGACGTCGCGCGCTCCGGCCCCGTTATCTTCCTTACGCTAGGCACCGGCATCGGCTCTGCCTTCCTACTAGATGGCCAGCTCTTCCCTAATACGGAGATCGGCCACCTCATCGTCGGGGAAAAGGAGGCAGAGCACCAAGCCTCGTCCGCAGTCAAGGATCGTGAGGGGCTCAAGACTAAGCATTGGGCAAAGCGCGTCAACCGAGTACTCCATGAATACGAGGCGCTTTTTAACCCCTCAGCTTTTGTCATCGGCGGTGGAATCTCTCGAAAGTTTGACAAGTGGGGCGAGCACCTGAGCATCGAAACCCCAGTCGTTGCAGCTCAGCTCCGCAATCGCGCGGGCATCGTCGGGGCCGCAATGGCAGCGAAGGAAGGCATTCGCCCATAAACCGAGCAGACCCTATCTTCCCCAGTCGACCCCAGTCACCGCCTAGTGACAAAAATGATCTATACTGGGCTGTCGATTATCGAATATCCAGCGGCGCGCCTCCCCTGCTCATTACGGAGGCGGGCTAGCATCGGGGACTAGTCGCGATAAACTTGCGCGTCCCCATAGTTTCCACTCAAAGAGCAAGTCGAAAGGGCGTACGTGGCAGCCACTGATTCTTCAGACCAGGTACTCGGCGAGGGCGAGAGCGCCTCCGAGGCATCTGCACCTGCACAGAAGACCGCCAAGAAGACGGCAAAAAAGACAGCCAAGAAGACGGCTAAGAAAACCGCGAAAAAGACTGCGAAGAAAACGGCTAAAAAGACGGCTAAAAAGACCGCCAAGAAGGCTGCTAAGAAGACAACTCGCAAGTCTGCGCAGAAGGCGACGAAGAAAACCGCCAAGAAGACTGTGCGCAAGTCGGCAGCCAAGAAGGCAACCTCGCCTGAAAGCTCTGAATCTGCCGAAGAGCTCGCAGAGGATCAGAACGACGAGTTGGATGCCGAAACCAACGACGATGCCGATATCGACTTCGATCCGGACAACGCAGAGTTGGACGAGGACGACGAGTTCGGTGACGACGATGACGACCTCGAGGGCGAGGACTCTGAAGAAGAAGATGACGGCTCATCTGTCTGGGATGAGGATGAGTCCGCAGCCCTGCGCCAGGCTCGCAAGGATGCAGAGCTAACTGCCTCGGCAGACTCTGTCCGTGCCTACCTGAAGCAAATCGGCAAGGTCGCCCTGCTCAACGCAGAGCAGGAGGTATCCCTCGCCAAGCGCATCGAGGCCGGCTTATACGCTCAATACCGCATGGATGAGATGGAAAAGGCCCGCGCCGAGGGCGACAAGGCCGCCAAGCTCTCCCCCATGGAGAAGCGCGATATGCGCGCCATCGCCCGTGATGGACGCAAGGCAAAGAACCACCTCCTCGAAGCGAACCTCCGCCTCGTCGTGTCCTTGGCTAAGCGCTACACAGGCCGCGGCATGGCATTCTTGGACCTCATCCAGGAAGGCAACTTGGGCCTGATCCGTGCCGTTGAGAAATTTGACTACACCAAGGGTTATAAGTTCTCCACTTATGCCACGTGGTGGATTCGCCAGGCCATCACCCGCGCCATGGCGGACCAGGCCCGTACCATTCGCATTCCGGTGCACATGGTGGAGGTCATCAACAAGCTGGGCCGTATCCAGCGTGAGCTGTTGCAGGACTTGGGCCGCGAGCCTACCCCTCTGGAGCTGGCGAAGGAAATGGACATCACCGAGGAAAAGGTGCTGGAGATCCAGCAGTATGCCCGCGAGCCTATTTCCTTGGACCAGACCATCGGTGATGAGGGTGACTCCCAGCTCGGTGATTTCATCGAGGATTCCGAGGCCGTCATTGCCGTCGACGCTGTGTCCTTCACTTTGCTGCAGGACCAGCTCCAAGATGTGCTCACTACCCTTTCTGAGCGCGAGGCCGGCGTAGTTCGCCTGCGCTTCGGCCTGACCGATGGCATGCCGCGCACTTTAGACGAAATTGGCCAAGTCTACGGCGTTACCCGCGAGCGTATTCGCCAGATCGAGTCGAAGACCATGTCTAAGCTGCGCCACCCATCGCGTTCCCAGGTGCTGCGCGACTACCTGGACTAAGCAAACTGAAGAAATAAAGCGGCGAGGAGGGATAAACCTCCTCGCCGCTTTTTCTTTGCCCTATATAGCCGGCAAACCCAAGGGCTTTCTAGCCTTCGATCCCCAGCTCAATGGCTGTGGCGATCCGATCGATAACGTCTTTATCGGAAACATCTCCGCTGATGGTCACCGAAGCGCCCTGGGATACCCCGAGAGACATCAGCATCATTGCAGAGTCTGCCTCTGCCGACTCTCCGTCACAGGAGAGGGTGACATCCCCTGCCGCTTCCGCCGCCAGCTCTGCAATCCTTGACGCCGGACGTGCATGCAGACCCGCCTCATCGGCCACAGTCACTGTCAGCGAGTACCCATCAGCGTTTGTTGCTAGGTCATCCTCGGCTGCAGACGCAGTGGCTGAGGGCTGCTTCGGAACGAAGACTTCGATGGCGCGTTCCGCGGCTTTGATCACGGCGGCGAGTCCATCGCCCTGCTGAGCGGCGGTGGCTGCTGCAATAGTGGATTCGACCAAGGGGGCATCGACAAACGTCACCGTGTCTTCGTCAAGGAACTCGAGAACGGACTCAACGGTCATCGTGGCCGAGCCCAAATCGGTGAGGACAACCACGCTAAGGCCTTGGCCACGTGCGTGGCTGATAGCCCCTTCGACGAGGTCAAAGGACGTTCCGATGCCGCCCTCCTCCAGACCACCGGCAGGAAGGATGGTCACGTCAGGAGCCATCTGAGCAGCAAGCTCAGTCAGACCTTCAGCGAGCTTTGCCGAGTGTGATACGAGAACGAGTCCAACGCGGGGCTGTGCCATATCCTATGCTTCCTCCTTGAGGGTTTCGGCGGCGCCCGCAGCCGCAGCGATGAAAAGTGCCGAGGATGTAGCGCCCGGATCCTTGTGTCCAGCAGAACGCTCCCCTAGGTAGGAAGCGCGGCCTTTCGTGGCCACCATCGGGATAGTCGCTTCCGCGCCTGTTGCTGCGGCGTCGGCAGCCGCGCGCAGCACTTGATCGGGGCTCTGTGCGGCATCCGCCGCAGCGCGAGCGGCCCGTGCGGCCGGCGCCCAGGCATCGACCATCGTCTTCTCCCCTTCAGAGGCCTTACCACGGGTGGCTATTCCCTCAAGCGCGGCCTCAATGAGAGCGGCCGTCGTAGGCGCATCGATCTCTCCAGAGCCTGCGGCCTTAGCCGCGCGTAGAAAAGCGGTTCCCAGCAATGGACCAGAGGCGCCACCAACGGTGGACATAAGCGTCTTTGCCGTCAGCTTCAACACATCAGCAACGTGAGACGTCTCCGGTGAGATATCCGAATCCACTTTCTCCGCGACAGCTCGGAAACCGCGGTCGACGTTTGCGCCATGGTCACTATCCCCGATGGCGCGGTCAAGCTCGATGAGTTCCTCGCGGTGTTCGTGTGCCGCTGCGGCGCA
This sequence comes from Corynebacterium sp. HMSC062A03, assembly GCF_001811145.1. Classification (NCBI taxonomy): domain Bacteria; kingdom Bacillati; phylum Actinomycetota; class Actinomycetes; order Mycobacteriales; family Corynebacteriaceae; genus Corynebacterium; species Corynebacterium sp. HMSC062A03. The sequence goes on from NZ_KV803680.1 coordinate 123,268, forward strand.
GTTTTTCATCCATGCCTGGGCCCACGCTGTTGTCAAAGTTGCATTGTCGGTCATATCTACATTCCTTGTCGTAGTGCAGCGGTGTGGCACGGGGCATCAAAAAGCTCAAGGTCTTCCTCGTCCGCGCGCATGACTGTAACGGAGCAACCGGCCATATCTAGACTAGTAACGAAGTTACCCACGAGGGAACGCTCGATGCTAACACCCGCGTCCTTCAGACGCTGAGCCACACGACGGTAGACCACGTACAGCTCGGACGCCGGAGTAGCACCCATGCCGTTGACAAGGACAATGGTACGCTCCCCATCACCCAGCTTAAGGTCTGCCAACACCGGATCAAGCAGATGGTCAGTTACGTCGTCGGCAGAGACCAACGGAATTTCCTTGCGGCCCGGCTCCCCATGAATACCCACGCCGAGCTCGACTTCGTCTTCCCCGAGGTCAAAGGAGGGCTTGCCCACGTGTGGCACCGTGCAGGCACTCAGCGCTGCGCCCATGGTCGCGGTGTTTTCTACCACCTTCTTCGCCACAGCGGCCACCGCCGCGAGATCATCACCGCGCTCGGCTGCAGCACCCGCCAGCTTTTCTACCAACAGTGTGCCGGCAACACCGCGGCGACCAGCTGTAAAAGTGGAATCCTCCACCGCAACATCATCGTCCACGATGACCTGGCTGACCTCAATATCATCGAATTCCGCCAGCTCCGCCGCGGTGTCGAAGTTGAGAACATCGCCGGTGTAGTTCTTGACGATGTAGAGCACCCCCGCCCCGGCATTAGCTGCCTCCGTGGCCGCTTGGATTGCGTCCGGCGTTGGCGATGTAAACATGGCACCGGGCACTGCTGCATCCAACATGCCGTAGCCAACGAAGCCGGCATGCAGCGGCTCATGTCCAGAACCGCCCCCGGAGACTATGGCTACCTTGCCGTCTTCTTTCTTCTGCGAGCGGGACACAAAGAGAGGATCGGTGGATCGAGTGACTATGTCACCGTGTGCTAAAGCAAAGCCCTCCACGGATTCCTCTACTACGCTGTCCGGCGAGTTGATGAGCTTCTTCATCATCCTTCTCCTTAGGTTTTCATTGCCCTCGAGCACTCTTCTGGGAATGCTGCCGAGCCTACCCTCGCTACCGGACGGTCTGCCGAGACCAGCGTAACGCTCCTGTAGCCCCCGCCTCACCTTCTTAGCTCTTCGCGGCCTTTTGAACCTGCAACGCACCAAAGACACCGAGTACCAAGAACATCACTGCGGCCAGAAGCGACCATCGAGCTGCATCACTCATGCCTTCGCTCAACGCCTGCACCAACGCTGTTGTCTGTTCCCCAAAGGGTCCAGCCGCGCCCTGTGCGCGAAGTCCTGCGATGCTCGAGCCCGCGGACTGGCGGGTAGCTTCCGCCATGGCATCTGCGGCTGGGCCGACGACGTCGATGTCTTCGAGCGCCTTCGGCAACGCCAGTGCTAGGGCGACGGAAAAGACGGAACCAGAAACCGCGGTGCCGAGGGAGGAGCCGATCTGGCGGACCGTGCTCTGGGTAGCAGATGCCTGCCCCGAATTCGCTACCGGTATCTCGCTCAAGACCGTGCCCGTCAACTGCGCAGATGCGAACCCCAAGCCCACGCCATACAACACAAGCGGAAGCGCGATGACCCAGCCGCTAGTGTCCGGACTCAGGAGCATCGCGAGGATAAGCGCGCCGACAACTTCTAGGCCCAGACCTATGAGCACTGTTCCAGGAGCACCAAAGCGGCCAGCAACATGCCGTGCGGCGGCTCCCGAAATAAAGGCGCCGATTGCCATCGCCGCGAGCACGAGGCCAGCGGACATCACACTCAAGCCCAGCGCATTAATGAGGTACAGCGGGAGGATAAAAATAATCGCAAACTCACCGATAGCTACCGCGCCCGCGGTGATGTTTCCCCAGGAAAACGTGGAGTAGGAAAAGAGGCCCAGGTCCAGCAGCGCGGAGCGTTGTACTCGCTCACGGTGCTCCTCCCAGCGGATGAACAAACTGAAACTGATCGCGGCGATGAGCAGTGCAACTGGCACCGCAGATACCGGCGCGGTGGTGGGCCATGTCCAGCCGAACACCGTCAGCTCGGACTGTGGTGTCCACCAGCCAAGACTTGGCCCCTCAATCACCGCGAAAACAAGGGCTCCGAAGGCAATCGCGCTCAACTGTGCGCCATCGACGTCGACCCCGGGCCGTTTTTCGGGGCTACGGGTTTCCCGCACGGTGAGCACAGCTCCAACAGCCACGATGATGCCAATGGGAACATTGACCAGGAAGATCCAATGCCACGATACCCACTGGGTAAGCGCGCCACCGGCCAAAGGTCCGACGGCGGCGGCGCCAGAGATAACTGCGCCCCACACACCGAATGCAGCCGCGCGATACTTGCCTCGGAAAACGGCGTTCACCGTGGACAAGGTTGAGGGCATGATAAACGCTGCACCCACTGCTTGTACTGCACGCGCGGAAATGAGCGTGCCTGCGGAGTCCGCGAAACCCGCCCACACGCTGCCTGCTACGAAAATGCTAAGACCGGCGAGAAACGCTCGCTTGCGACCCCAACTATCCGCGATCTTTCCGGTGGACAACAACAGTGCGGCAAGCACTACCGCGTAGAGGCTGTTGACCCACTGCGCCTGAGTTATGTCCAGTTTGAGGTCAGTAATAATAGCCGGCAGCGCTACCCCGACGATGGTGCCATCAAGGACAATGACGCCCAGTCCTACCGACAAAACCGCAAGACTAATCCAGTCACGGCGGGTCGGCACCGCCGTGATGGAACCCGCTGTGGGCGACAACATGACTAGGCGCTCACGGGTGCCGGGGTGGAAGAGTTAGCCGGCTCCTTCAATGCGCGGCCAAGTGCGACAACGAAGAGAACGAGGCCAATCGTGATGAGGATGTGGCCAATACCGGCAATCCCGGCGATCATGGCGGTGGATTCCTCGCCCAACACGGTCAGGCTGCCGTGCCAGATGAGCATTCCAACGGTAAGCACGACACCAATGTTGTAGAACCAGAAGAAGGAGTTAAACAGCTTCTTATTCCGCGAGACGCCGAATACCTTGTCCACGACGAGGAAGATCAAAAACATCATGAATCCCAGCGCCAAGAGGTGGGTATGGGCCACGCCCAACTGGGTGAACTGGCCCTCCGGGAAATCATTTGCGCGTGTGAACTCACGGTAGAATAGTCCTGCTGCCAACCCCATAACGAGGTAGAAAATAGCTGCTCTATACAGGGACTTCATTACTTGTTCCTTCCTAGCCACGGTGTTGTGGCTGCTGCACCGAGGGTGTTATCTATCACGGCCAAAGCCTTCTGGTATCCATCCTGCTTGGCGCAGCCAGCACAGTCATCGAGTGGTCGGCTGACTTTGACATCAACCAACTAGTTGATCGCGCACCTAGCCCTCAGCCCGCAGCTCTCTTCTTCCCCGAATCCACGCCTACTCAGCGGCGCCAACTACCACTTGCGCAGATAATCGATGCGCTCTTGGAGCTGCTCGGCGTCGCACAACGCGGTGGGAGGGCCGCCGCAAGCCTTGCGGGCTTCAGTGTGAATAGCGCCGTGTGGGCGGCCGGTGCGTTGAGCGGTGATAGACACTACTGTGTTGAGCTCCTTGCGCAACGCGGAAATCTCATCCACCACACCTGACTGGGAACCGGTGCTGCTTGCCGATGCCTCCGCCCCGCGCTTGGGCGCATGCGGAGTGCCGTAGAGCTTGCGGCGTTGCTCCTCTGCCGCCTCTGCAGCCCGGCGCGCCTTCTCTTCTGCCTCGCGGCGGTCCAGCTCATCAGACTGCTTCTTGCGCAAGAGGTCCTTGACCTGGTCGGCGTCGAGAAGCCCGGGAATGCCGAGGAAATCCTCTTCTTCATCGGTGATATTGCCCGTGGTGAACTGCGAGCCGTTGTAAAGCAGTCCTGAAAATTCTGCTTCCGCGCCTAAGGATTCATAGGAAGGCTCGAGCATGTCCGGTTCGGACTTCTTCTTATTGGCGTCCTCGAGCAGCTCATCGTCCCAGCCATCCTTGTCGGGGTTTTTCTCCCCTCCCAGGACGTGGTCGCGCTGCTTCTCCATGTTCTCGGCAAGCCCCAAGAGCACCGGCACGGAAGGAAGAAAGACGGAGGCGGTCTCCCCTGGCATGCGGGAACGCACGAAGCGCCCGATGGCCTGCGCGAAGAAGAGCGGTGTCGACGCAGAGGTGGCATACACACCCACGGCGAGGCGGGGAACGTCGACGCCCTCCGACACCATGCGCACGGCCACCATCCACTCGTCGGTGGATTCAGAGAACTCTGCAATACGCGCCGAGGAGCCTGGGTCATCGGAGAGGATGACGGAGACGGGGGTATTGGAAATCTGCTTGAGGATCTTGGCGTAGGCGCGCGCGGTTGTCGTGTCGGTAGCGAGCACGAGACCGCCGGCATCCGGCATGTTGCGGCGCATCTGCATCAGCCGTGTGTGCGCCGCCTGCAGGACGGTGGGGATCCACTCGCCTTTCGGGTCGAGGGCCGTGCGCCATGCGCGGGCGGTCTGCTCCGGATTGAGAATATCGCCGAGCCGGGCCGCATGTTCCTCACCGGCGCTATCACGCCAGCGGGATTCGCCGGAGTAGCTGAGGAAGACGACGGGGCGCACGACACCGTCGGCAAGCGCATCGCCATAGCCATACGTGTGATCAGAGCGGGATACGAGGTGACCTTCCCCATCCTCCTCGTAGCGCACGAAGGGAATTTGCGAGTCATCGGAGCGAAAGGGGGTACCGGTCAGCGCGAGGCGGTGCTCCGCATCATCATAGGCTTCCCGCACGCCATCGCCCCAGCTCTTGGCATCACCGGCGTGGTGGATCTCATCGAGGATCACCAGGGTGCGCCGGGCTGAGGCCACCGCGCGGTGTTTGTATGGGTGCATGCCCACCTGCGCATAAGTCACCACGACACCGTCCATCGCGGGGTTGACTCCCGAGGAGTTTGTGAACTTGGGGTCGAGCGCTAAGCCAACGCGGGAGGCGGATTCCGACCACTGCACTTTGAGGTGCTCGGTGGGCACCACCACGATGACGCGCTCAACGGTGCGGTCCGCCATAAGCTCTGTGGCCACCCGCAGGGCGAAGGTGGTCTTACCTGCACCTGGCGTTGCCACCGCCATGAAATCCTTCGGCTTGGTGGCTAGGAACTTATCCAAAGCAGCGCGTTGCCACACGCGCAGCGAACCGTTATTGGCAAATCTCTGTGCTGGAGTCTGTGTAGACACGGTCAGCGACTATCCCCCTCTAGTTATCCCAACATCCCGCTTCTGTGAAGTTCTCTATCCCTAATGCTTGGCATCGACGCAGGATGAACGTCGATGCGCAGCTTAACGGCGGCGCAAGCTCTTATAGACGCGCTCGCAGTCAGGGCACACGGGCGAACCAGGTTTGGCTTGCTTGGTTACCGGGAAGGTCTCTCCGCACAGGGCAACGACGTACTTGCCGTTGACCGCGGAGTCGAGGATCTGGTTCTTCTTCACGTAGTGGAAGAACTTCGGGGTGTCGTCGTTGGTCGACGTATCCTCGCGGACATCAGGGCGCTCAATAGTCTTAGTCGTCGTACTCACGCCCACTATCATGCCGCATCAGTATCGAAGTTGGCGAGTCCTCCAGCTACGCTGATAGGCATGACCCCTTCGAACTCGCGCGATAACGCCCGCCATACCCCACGATCGGGGCAGCGGCGCGGACGCCGATTCGGGCGCGAAACGCACCTCATCACCACGGCAAAACTCGCCCCCGGTCAGGACCGGCATCGCCGCGAGATCATCTACTCCATACTGCAGTTTCTGCGCGTTCCATCCCTCCTGATAGCCGGGGCCATGGTTTATGTCTGGCAGTGGTGGATCCCCGCCGCCCTTGTCGTGGCCGTCACCTTCCCCCTCCCCTGGATCGCTGTGGTCATTGGCAATGGCCGGGGTCAAAAGAAAGACAAGCGCGAAAAAGCTGTTTATAAACCAGCCCTTGCCCGGCAAATGGCGCAAGCACAACGTGAAGAACTCACCAGCGGTTCCCATGGTGAACTGCCCAGCACGCCTGGGCGGCACAAACCCTCGTCAGGAGCAGACACAAACAGTACTGCAGCTGACACTATTGACCACGAAGATTAGAACATCACTGTATTCCCTCCCCGATGCATTTAAGGATTCTCTTGTGAGCACCCAGCAGCCTTCTCCTTTTGGCCCAGCGATGAACCCGGAACACCCCATCGCGGACGTTGCGGCAGAACTTTCCCGAGTGTTTGCGGAGGCAGGGTTTAGTGCGGATGGCATCGCAGGCCATTTGGGACCCGAGTACACCGAAGCCCTGCATCGCGGCGAGCCCGCCGCAGTTGCGCTAGGAGCAAGCGGCGATTCCCGCCTGGACCATCTCATCCGTATCTTCTTGCTGCATGAACACGTACCAGCCACGCTGCTTTCCGACGTCCTCGGAGCACGCCTAGCCGCCCAACTCATTGATTGCGGTGTCGTGCTCAGCGACGAACACGGCACCGCCTACGTGGCTTATGACATTCGACCGCACATCATCGTGGGCAAGAATCGTGTCGTGTTCTCCGATGTTGATGCATCTCTGGTGCATCACGTCCCCGGCCCCGAGCATGTGTTGGGAGTGGGCTCGGCCAGCCTGTCCTTGTTGCATTCAACGCCAACGACACCAGTGGAATCAGTACTAGATTTAGGCACGGGTTCAGGCGTCCAGGTCCTTGGGCAGCTGGATTCTGCGCAACGCATTGTGGCTACCGACGTCCATGAGCGAGCCCTTGAACTCGCCCGCGCCACCGTCCTCGCGGCGGAGGCGGAAGACCGCGTTGAGCTACGCCACGGCTCCTGGTACGAACCCGTTGAGAATGAGCGCTTCGACCGCATCGTGGCTAATCCTCCATTCGTGGTTGGCTTACCCGAAGTGGGGCATGTCTATCGAGACTCCGGCCTCAACCTGGATGGAGCAAGTGAGCTGGTGGTCTCCCAGGCAGTCGAGCATCTCAACCCTGGGGGCACAGCGCACGTACTCGCAGCCTGGGTGCATCAAGGCGAAGAATCGTGGCAACAGCGCGTCGCCTCGTGGCTACCGGGTACCGGCGTCGCCGCATGGATCATTCAGCGCGATGTGGCGGACCCAGCGTTATATGTCTCAACCTGGTTGAGCGATGAATCCGTGGATGTTCGCAGCCCTGAAGGCCAAGAGCGGTCTCGCCGGTGGCTGGAGCACTTCCGTGAAAACGAGGTCACCGGAATCGGGTTTGGTTTCGTGGCCATCCAGCGCATCGGTGAGGACGAGCCCTCGGATATCTTGGCGGAGACCATGGCGCAGCCAGTTATCGATCCGCTCGGCCCGGAAGTGGAAGAATACTTCGCGCGCGTCGAATGGCTGCGCAACCTGGTGCCGGGTGAATTAGAAACTAAGCATGTACAGCTGCGCCCCGGGGTGACCCGTGAGGACGTTGCGCTGCCCGATGGGGACCTGGGCATGGGCTTTGAGCGCGCGGCACTGCGGCTCAGCCGTACCGATGGCCCCCGCTGGCAGCACGATGTCGATGAGCATCTCGCGGCCATTGTCGCCGGGTTTAACCCGAATGGTTTGAGCATCGGTGAAACCATCGAGCTCTACGCCGCCGCGCAGGGTTTTGAAGAAGCCGAGTTGGTCAGCGCAGCACTTCCGGCCATCGTGGATCTTATCCGCCACGGGCTTCTCATCCCGACTGAGCTGCTAGCTTTTAGCAACACTGAGTAGCCTCGCGCCCCACTAAGAGCCTCTTTCCTCCTTCAATCCCCGCGTACTTCTCATCCGAGAAAGAACTCCTCTACAGAAAGGTTGTGTACTTCCCTGCCATGCGTGCTGTTTTAACCCGTGTTTCTGAAGCCTCTGTCACCGTTGACAACGACGTCGTTGGGTCCATTACCTGCCCCGACACCGGCGGAGTCCTAGCACTCATTGGTGTGTCGCGGGAGGACGTCGAGGCAGGTGGTGACGCCACCGCTAGCGACGGCCCGACTTTAGAGGAGAAGATGGACACGATGGCGCGCAAGATCGCTGAGCTGCGCATCCTCGAGGGTGAGACCAGCGTGGTCGATAGTGGTGCGCCAGTTCTGGTGGTAAGCCAGTTCACCCTCTACGGACGAACCGCGAAAGGCCGCCGCCCTTCGTGGTCAGATGCAGCCCCAGGCGAGGCCGCGGAGCCGGTGATCCAGGGTGTAGTTGCGCGCCTGCGCGAACGCGGAATCACCGTGGAGGAAGGCCAGTTCGGAGCGATGATGCGCGTCTCCTCGGTCAACGAAGGGCCGTTCACCGTGCTCGTGGAGGTCTAGGTGCGGCGCGCCTCCCCCAAAATGGCCTAAAACCTCACTCTTCCCGCGGGGTGTTAGAAAATTTTTCGGGCCACGGGAACTAACTGCGCCGAAAGCTCGTTGTAGGAGATGAACCAAGCCGCAACTTAGGAGGCATGAGATGGCCACATCATCCGCTGCTAGCGTCCAGGACGAGGACGGACAGGAAGTTGACCGCGGCTCACGCCGTAACCAAACAAATGACAATCCCTCTGCGGACTTGGTCCGCGTTTATCTCAACGGAATCGGCAAAACTGCGCTGCTGAGTGCTGAGGACGAGGTTGAGCTCGCACAGGCCATCGAGGTAGGCCTGTACGCCGAATACAAGCTCGCTAATGCCGAAAAGTTGACCCGCGCTGAGAAGCGCGACCTGAAGATTTTGGCCCGCGAAGGCAAGAAGGCTCGCTCCCACCTCTTGGAGGCCAATCTGCGTCTCGTAGTCTCCCTGGCTAAGCGTTATACCGGCCGCGGCATGCCGCTGCTGGACCTCATCCAGGAAGGTAACTTGGGCCTGATTCGTGCGATGGAGAAGTTTGATTATGCCAAGGGCTTCAAGTTCTCCACGTATGCAACGTGGTGGATCCGCCAGGCCATTACCCGCGGCATGGCTGACCAGTCCCGCACTATCCGCCTCCCCGTGCACCTAGTTGAGCAGGTAAATAAGCTTTCCCGCATTAAACGCGAGATGTACCAGTCCTTGGGCCGCGAGGCCACGAATGAGGAGCTCGCGGAGGAATCCGGAATCGAAGAGTCCAAGATCGAGATGCTGCTGCGCCAGTCCCGCGATCCTGTTTCCTTGGACATGCCGGTCGGTACCGATGAGGAAGCCCCGTTGGGTGACTTCATTGAGGATGCCGAGGCAACGGATGCCGAGACCGCTGTGGTGGCCTCCATGCGCCACTCCGATATCCGCTCCGTGATTGGTTCCCTCGAGGAACGCGAACAGGATGTCATCCGCCTACGCTATGGCTTGGACGATGGTGTCCCGCGCACCCTCGACCAGATTGGCCGCAAGTTCGGCCTCTCTCGTGAACGCGTTCGCCAAATCGAGCGTGAGGTGATGGCCAAGTTGCGCGAGGGCAACCGTGCGGACCGCCTCCGCGAGTACGCGCTCTAAGCCTTAGCTGACTTCCCAGCCTTAGCCATTGAGGAATTCCTTTGCTGCCCAGTTGACTTGTGCTGCTGGGCCGCAGAGGACGTTGCTCGATGGCTTTTTCTTTCCTCGCGGTGGTCCTCACGGTTTTTAATTCCCGCCCCTCTCCTCCCTGTCGAACGCACAGTGCTGCGCGCTCTCAGCTTTCGAAAAATGCGCTATTGTTTAAGATATTCTCTTAATACACTTTTATTACCGCGCCTAAACCTATGTGGCTACGGACCGCCGACAACGCAGAAAGGTAAGCCCACGTGAGGGACCTAGTTGACACCACGGAAATGTATCTGCGAACCATCTACGAGCTCGAAGAGGAAGGTATTACCCCACTGCGTGCTCGAATTGCAGAGCGTTTAGAGCAGTCCGGACCGACCGTCTCCCAGACCGTGGCCCGGATGGAGCGCGATGGACTTCTTCACGTGCGCACCGACCGCAGCCTTGATCTCACTCAGCAGGGCCGCGAATTAGCTACCAACGTCATGCGCAAACACCGCTTGGCTGAGCGGTTGCTCACGGATGTCCTTGGCCTTGATATCCACAAGGTCCACGACGAGGCCTGCCGGTGGGAACACGTCATGAGCGAAGAAGTAGAAAAGCGAGTCGTCGCGGTGCTGGAGGATTCCTCCCGCTCACCATTCGGCAACCCAATCCCCGGTTTGGCACAGCTGGGCATGTCTCCGGTAGAGCTCGACTTGGGCACGCGCGCCATCGACCTTCCCACGGGGCAAGAAACCGAGGCCACTATCGTGCAAATCAATGAGGTCTTGCAAGCTGATAATTCCACCTTCCACGACCTGTATGCCTGCGGAATCCAGGTTGGCTCGCACGTCACCGTAGTCAATGAGAGCGGGACGATTAGGCTGACAACGAAATCAGGACACACTGTCGAGCTTGTCGACGACCTTGCTCACGCTATCCGCGTCAAGGAGGACTAAACCGATGAAGCTGTTAGTTACCGGCGGCGCCGGCTATGTCGGCAGCGTATGCGCGGCCGTCCTCGTTGAAAAAGGCCACGATGTCACCATCATCGACAATTTCTCTACCGGCAACCGCGAGGCCATCCCGGAGAAGGCGCGCCTTGTCGAAGGCGACGTGGCCGATGTCGCTCGTGAGGTGTTATCTGAGGGCGGTTTCGAAGGAGTCTTGCACTTCGCGGCCCGCTCCCTCGTGGGCGAATCTGTGGAGGCCCCGGCTGACTATTGGCAGCACAACGTGGTCACAACTCTAAAGCTGCTCAACGCTATGCGTGAATTCGAGGTCACCAACCTCGTCTTTTCCTCAACCGCTGCCACCTACGGTGAGCCGGCGCAAGTGCCGATCACGGAGACGATGCCCACCCAGCCGACGAACCCTTATGGCGCATCGAAGCTTGCCATCGACTACATGATTACTTCTTATGCCCAGGCCTATGGCTTGGGGGCGACTTCCCTGCGCTACTTCAACGTCGCCGGCGCCTACGGCGATATCGGAGAGAACCGCGAGGTGGAAACCCACCTCATTCCCCTTGTCCTGCAGGTAGCGCTGGGACATCGCGAAAAGATTTTCATCTTCGGCGATGACTACGACACCACCGATGGCACCGCAGTGCGCGATTACATCCACATTCGTGACTTGGCCGAAGCCCATGTCTTAGCGCTGGAGAGCAATGCCGCTGGCACCCACCGCATCTACAACCTGGGCTCCGGGGACGGCTACTCGGTCAAGCAGGTTATTGAGGCCTGCCGCGAAGTCACTGGACACCCCATCCCAGCAGAGCTTGCGCCGCGCCGCGCTGGTGACCCCGCGACGCTCGTGGCGTCCTCAGACAAGATTAAATCCGAGCTCGGATGGAACCCAGGCCGCACCGACTTGAAGACCATCGTCACGGATGCGTGGAATTTCACCCGGCAGCTCGGCGAGCGGGCTCACTCCGCTCGGCGCTAAGCGTCTTTTCTTTAGGCTCCTCCCCTAGGGCGGTGTCATAAGCCTTGAGCGCCCCTGTATGAATCGAATCACGTACCTTTTCATGCAGGCCATGGCGGTACGCTTGGCACAGCAGCGCCCCGAGGCGGTGGCTGGGAAACTCCTCCGTGACGAGCTGCAATGCTGGTCCGGCAAGGATATCCCACTCCTGCTCCAACTGCGCTAATGCGAAAAGGGTCAGCGCATTCGCCCGCAGCTCCCCGCTGAATGTGCGGGCCGCTGCGAGGAGAAGGTCCGCCCCGGATTCGCCTGCCTTCGCGCAGATATCTACTACGAGGTCGCGCGTCCACGTCGTCGCGAGCCACACTGCGCAGGTTTCCAGTAGCTTGCTGTCCTGTTCTGCTTCTTCCACCGATGCCACTTGGTCAAGCGCCCACTGGGCATCCTCAAGAAAGTGATCCAGCAGGTCTTTGCGCTTCTTTCCGTGCGCAACGGCCACCTGCTCGCGATATCGCGTTGCCGAATCGCGGGCTTGCTGCGCTAAGACTTTAGCTTCTTCAGCGTCGAGGTAGCTATTCCCCGGCGCAAAGACGGAAAAGAAATCCTCCCGGTTTAGCTCAGGTACCACATTGTGGTCGACGCAAGAGCGCATCGAGGGGGCGTCGGTTAGCGCCGGTATAGTCCCCTCAACCCACTTCTTCATCGGCCCGCTACCGTCCGCGTTGACGGTTCCATGCAGCAATATATAAGGCGCATTCTGGGTGATTTCCTGGGCATACCACGCGGCGTCGATCTCCACCCCATCCTCAGCACGGTCCAGGCCATAAAGCCAGTGGGACACTTCCCGCAGTTCGGTGAGAGGCTGCTTCGAGATGAGGAAGGCAAAGACACCTTCGCGGGCATGCTCCGCTAGTAGCGGTGCGATGTCTGTGATCGTTCCTTGGGCATCCGTGATGTCGACGCGAGCGAGCGGCCCCATGGCTGGGCCGCGTGGAGTGGTGTCGATGGCCATGAACACCACTGATTCGGTGGGATAGAAGCCTAAGAGGCCGGGGATGTTAGCGAGAAGATGACCTGGAGTTGTTATTGGTGGTGTACGGTCTGTGTGCGTTGAAAAAGTGTTCATACCCTGTAGCCTGAACCACCAACGGTAGCCACCGCTAGGGATACCCCGGCGCGCACGGCATATCTGTGGATAACAAGTCCGGACTGCCACTCAATCCATGGAAATCCACTGGGTTATCCACACCTTGGCAAAGGCAAGCCTGGAAGAAGTAATGACTATATGGCATGCTTGTACGATCAACACCAGTTCCCGCAGGCAGTCCCACATACGCAGCCTCCCGGGTTTGTGTTCTCCTTGGAGCACCATTTCAGCTGGGAATAGGCAGCAAGCCTTAAGCGTTGCATGACACAGAACGCTGATGAAGTCCGTACGCTCGTTAAGAAGCGCACGATGAGAAGGAGGAGTCACTACCATGCAGGAAGAACAGCGCCGCATGTATGAGCTGGAGTATCCCGCTCCAGTGATCAAGGATGATTCGACTCCAGACAACGGCCCCACGATGATCGTTGCTATGAATGGTTATGCCGACGCCGGACAAGCCGTCGAAGCCAGTGCCGATCACCTCAAGGCCGCTTTGGAAAACCGCCAGCTGGCCTCGTTTAACAATGACGAGCTCATTGATTACCGCTCGCGCCGCCCCGCCGTCACCATCGATCATGACCGCACGGTGGAGATTGAGAACACTGACTTGGGTATCAAGGTGCTGCGGGATAACTCTGGCACTCCATTCTTGCTTCTTTCGGGCCCTGAACCGGACTTGCGGTGGGAGGCCTTTACTGATGCGGTAGTGAACTTGGTGGAGAAATTCGATATCAAGAACACCATCATGCTCTACTCGGCCCCCATGCCGGTGCCGCACACCCGCCCCACTGTGGTAACAGCGCATGGCAATTCGCCGGAGCTCCTTAACTCAATGGTGCGCATGGAATCCACCATGATGGTCCCCGGCGCCGCCGCCCTGTATATCGAGCGAGCCTTGGACAAGAAGGGCCGCCGCGTTGCCGGGTACACCGCCCATGTTCCGCACTACTTGGCCGCCTCCCCGTACCCGTCGGCCACGCTGCGTCTTTTGGATTCGGTGGCAACCGCAGCTGGCCTCAACATCCCACTGGGCAGCTTGGAGGCAGACGTGACTCGCGTTAACCAGCAGTTGGAGGAGCAGGTTACCAACTCTGAGGAAATTGCAGGCGTGGTCCACCAGCTGGAGGAGCAGTACGACGCCTACATGGAGCGCTACCGCTCCCGCCACCCGCAGGCCATCATGCCTGGCGAAGAGCACATGCCTACTGGTGAGGAGATCGGAGCAGACTTTGAAGCTTTCCTGGCGGGCCTCGACGACAATCCGGATATCCTCTCCGAAGATATCGATGACCGCGAAGACAACTATGGGCGGGAGCAAGGACCCGGCTCGGATATGGACGATGACGTCTAATCGCAGTTAGATCTACCGCACGAACACAGGCACCGAGGACAGCCATCTGGGACTCCGGGGTGGAGGCCTAGTCCGCGGTGCTTTTCGCCTAAGGTGGGACGGGTGAACCTTTCTCAGATGTTGCCCGATCTCGCCGAAGTCCCCGAGTCGATGGTTGATGAGGCCATCTGGGACACATTTTTGTCCTGGACTTCTGGCCGTGGTATTTCGCTTTACCCAGCGCAGGAAGAAGCCTCCCTCGGCATTCTTGCCGGGGATAACGTCATCCTGGCAACTCCCACTGGTTCCGGCAAATCCATGGTGGCCAACGCCGCCCACTTCATTGCTTTGGCGCGCGGCCAGCGCAGCTTCTACACCGCACCCATCAAGGCCTTGGTGAGCGAAAAATTCTTCGCGCTCTGCGAGATTTTCGGCCCCGAGAACGTCGGCATGATGACCGGTGATGCCACGGTCAACGGCTCCGCTCCCATCATCGCCGCGACGGCTGAGATTGTGGCCAATATTGCGCTGCGTGATGGCGCGGAAGCCGCCATTGATCAGGTAATCATGGATGAGTTCCATTACTACTCCGAGCCTGATCGCGGCTGGGCCTGGCAGGTTCCGCTGTTGGAGCTACCGAAGGCCCAATTCTTGCTCATGTCCGCCACCTTGGGCGATACCGCCTGGCTGGAGAAGGATTTGACGGAGCGTACCGGCCGTACGACGACTCTGGTAGCGGGAACAACTCGCCCAGTGCCCCTCGACTTCTCTTATGTCTTTTCCGCGGTCCACGAAACCATCGAAGAATTGCTCGCCGATGGCAAGGCCCCTGTCTATGTCGTCCACTTCTCCCAGCGCGAGGCCTCAGAGCGCGCGCAGGCGTTGACTTCCCTGTCGAAGATCATCACCCCGGAGGAGAAGGAGGCCATTGCAGCTGAGCTCGCGGGCTTCCGCTTCACCACGACGTTTGGCAAAGACCTCTCTAAGCTTCTGCGTAAGGGAATCGGTGTGCACCACGCTGGTATGTTGCCGAAATATCGGCGCTTGGTTGAGCGCCTGGCCCAGAAGGGCCTTCTCAAGATTATTTGCGGCACCGATACTTTGGGCGTGGGCATCAACGTCCCCATTCGCACAGTCCTGATGACCGGCCTTGCCAAATATGATGGAACCCGCCAGCGCATTCTGAAGTCTCGCGAGTTTCACCAGATTGCCGGCCGCGCTGGCCGCGCCGGTTATGACACGGAAGGCACCGTCGTCGTGCAGGCGCCGGAGTATGAGATTGAGAACGCCAAGGCGCGGCGCCGTGTGGGCGATGACCCAGCAAGGCTCAAGAAGCTGAAAAAGAAGTCTGCGCGCGACGGTGAAGTGTCGTGGTCGGAACAGACTTACGCACGGCTTATCGACGCCGAACCGGAGCAACTAACGTCCCAATTCCGAGTGTCCAATTCCATGTTGCTCAACGTGCTCGCCCGGCACGGCAACGGCTACGAGCATCTCAAGCACCTGCTGCGCACCAGCCACAACACGCGTGCCCGCCAGAACGAGGACATCCTGACGGCATTGAGTCTGTTCCGGGGACTTCTCAATTCGGGCGTAGTGCAAAAGTCTACGAAGGGGCTCGATATCTACGGCCGTCCCTACCACGTCGTGCGAGAGATGCCGCGCGATTTCGCCCTCAACCAGCCTTTAGGACCCTTCGCGCTGGCAGCGCTCACCTTATTAGATCCAGAATCGGATACTTATGCACTCGACGTCATCTCTGTCTTTGAATCGGTGCTGGATGATCCTCGCCAGGTACTCATTGCCCAACAGAAGCAGCGGCGCGGTGAGGAAATCGCGGCGCTCAAGGCCGAGGGCGTGGACTATACCGAGCGCATGGCCATCGTGGAAGACATCACGTGGCCAAAGCCTCTGGAAGAGCTCCTCGAACAGTCCTATGAGACCTTCTGCCAGACCAACCCATGGGCGAAGGAGTTCGAGCTGCGGCCTAAGTCTGTAGTGCGCGACATGCTGGAGAGCGCCATGACTTTTTCCGATCTCGTCGCCACCTACGGTCTGGCCCGCTCGGAAGGCGTCATTTTGCGCTACCTGACCGATGCCTGGCGCACGCTCAAGCAGTCTATCCCTGCGGAGTTCCTCACAGAGGAACTCGAGGACATTATCGTCTGGCTCGGGGAGCTTATCCGCCAAGTCGATTCTTCGCTTGTCGACGAGTGGGCTGAGATGGCTGGCGAGGACTCCCCCATTTCCCAGGAAGATTTGGACCGCGAGTTGGCCTTCGGAGTCGAGGATCCCACCGCCTTGACCGCGAATCAGCGGGCTTTCAGCATCATGGTGCGCAACTACTTCTTCCGCCTTGCCCAACTCTTTGCGTTGGAGAAGGAAGAGCGCTTGGCAGACCTGTTGGACTACTTGGAGGAGATTCCTGACTTTAGCCGTGCCCTCGATGACTACTTCGATGACTACGATGACATTGACACTGGGCCAGCGGCTAGAGGCCAGGAATACTTCCTCCTGGACAAGGGCGACGCAGGTTCGGGCGCTCGTGGCGTTGGCGGCTCGCGGTCGTGGACCGTGCGTCAGATCCTTAAGGACCCAGAGGGTGATAATTCCTATCAGCTCGTTGGCACCGTAGATCTCGATGCCTCCGATGAAGCCGGGGAGGTACGGCTATCCGAGCTGCGCGTGGAGTACTAGGGCGCATAAGCAGGGACTATTAATACCCCCTTTCTGAATTAATATTTTCTACACACCGCATATTATGCGTATGATTGGGGGATGAGTACGCCACAGCAGATAGACGAACGCAAGCTTTCCCCTATCCCTCACGCCAGCGCAGCGCCTGCGGCCGAGCGCCTCACCCCCGGCTCCTTCACCATGAAGGTCCTCAACGGCATCTCCATCGCCGTCGTTGTGTCGCTCGTCCCACAAGCACTGCTCGGTGAATTAGCCAAGGCGCTACTCCCTTTGTGGTCCGGCGCAGCCACCGTCATTGCACTGACGGGCTTAGCCGCAAGCCTCTTGCCGGTAATGATTGGTGTCCTCGTGGGCATCGAATTCAAGATGACCCCCATCCAGACTGCTGCGGTCGGCATTGCTTCCTTCTGCGGCTCAGGCGTGGCCACTGTTAATCCCGAAGGCGGTTTCTTCCTCAAAGGCACCGGTCTTGTTATCAACTCAGGCCTTACAGCAGCCATAGCAGTGGGATTATTGCTCTTTATCGGCGACAGGCTGAAGAATTACTCTATTTTGTTGCTATCCACCATCGTGACGCTGGTGGCGGGCACCATCGGTTGGGCTGTCACCTTCCCCATCGTCAAGGTCTTCACTCTTTGGCTGGGCAACTTGGTCAATGGGGCAACTACCTTGCAGCCGGTTCTCATGGGTGTTGTCCTCGCCGTCCTTTTCGCCATCATGATTGTCTCTCCAGTCTCCACAGTCGGCATTGCCACTGCCATCTTCATTGACGGCATCGCCTCCGGTACCGCGAACCTGGGCGCCGTCGCCGCTGGGTTCACACTCCTCGTTGCCGGCTGGCGCGTCAACGGCTTCGCCACCTCTATCCTGCATGTTTTGGGTTCCCCGAAGGTGCAAATGGCCAACATGCTATCCAAGCCAGTCACCTTCCTGCCCGTGATATGCTCCGCTGCCGTGCTGGGCGGCGTCGGTGGCGCTTTAGGAATCTCCGGCACCCCTATCTCTGCTGGCTTTGGCATCTCCGGCCTCATGGGCCCACTGGCAGCCCTCAATTACGAAGGCTGGGGTTGGAGCGCCAGCAACGTGATGATTATTACCTTCGTTTATGTCATCCTTCCCCTCGCCCTTGCGCTGCTCTTTTGCTGGCTCTTTGAAAAGGTTCTGCACCTGACTAGGGCTGAGTACTTTTCTCTCGACTTTAAGTAGGTATCCGGGGAGTACAGTGGGGACCGCTATGAACGAACAGAACACCCCGCCCACCGGCATCCGCCTCGCAGGCGTTCATTTTGAGACGCACGAAGACGCCGTCACCGTGCATTGGCTCCTTGGAGGAATGCCCCACCACCGTGACGTCGTGTTCACCCTGCACACCCTCGATCTGGAGCTCACCGCTCACTTCGAACAAGAGCAGCTCACGTCGATGGAAATCTCTTCCTTCGGCGAGGACACCAGGGACGCCCACCGTCGGGTTGATTACCCCTACGAGTACACCCCGGAAGAGTTGACTGTTACCCTCCCCACCGCTCATTTCAACCTCTCGGAAGAAGTGTTTACCATGGCTCTTTCCGTGGACGGTGCGGCATGCGGTGAATGGACCGGCACTATAATCTAAGCCTTCACTCTCTGCATTCAGCTAAGCCTACACACGCTTTACAAGGCCCTGACCAGCGGCGATACTGGAACATAAGAAGTTCTCTAGACAACTGCGAAAGCACTAGAGAGCCACGCATATTCTGGTATCCAAGGAGCTGGCAATGCCACAACATATCAGCGAACCCCACGGAGCCTCACACAACGCTCGTCTGAACTCTCTTCGCGCAGGTGTACTTGGGGCTAACGACGGCATCGTCTCCGTCGCGGCACTTCTACTTGGCGTCGTTGGTTCTGGGGCGTCGGCAAGCGCCATCCTCACCGCCGGCCTAGCCGCAACGGTGTCGGGCGCTGCCTCCATGGCACTCGGAGAATATGTCTCTGTTTCGGCACAACGCGACTCCGAGCGCATGATGATAGACAAGGAGACCCGCGAGCTGGCAGATCTCCCCGAGCAAGAGCATGCCGAGCTCGTTTCTATGCTCGCCAGCTACGGCATGCATACCGAAACCGCGGATACTGCCGCCCGCGAGATCGCTGCCGAAGATAGACTTCTCGAGGCACACCTTCGACTGGAGATGGGCATTGATGGCGAAGACCTGACAAATCCTTGGCACGCCGCGTTGTGGTCGGCCGTATCCTTCCTTGCCGGCGCCGCACTCCCCCTGTTATCAATCTTCCTCGCACCCATGAGCATGGCTGCAGCAACAGTCGCCATTGTTACCCTGATCGCCCTGGCAATCACGGGCTACGTTTCGGCACGCCTCGCTGACACGGATGCCGCGCGCTCCGTCTGCCGCCTGGTTATCGGTGGTGCGCTCGGCTTAGCCATCACCTATGGCATCGGCGTAGCCTTCGGCGGGGTCATCGGCTAGCCCATGCTAGGACACTTTCCTCTGCCCCAGGTCCGGGCCCAAGCCGACAATGCACAAAGTCCCACTCACCGCAGTGCGAGCGGTGAGTGGGACTGCTTAACTGCGCTTGGGAAAGCGCACTGAGTCATTTACTCAGCGGAGCGTACGGCTTCGGCCTGGAGCGCTTGTGCAACGGCCTCAACCACACCAGCGACCTTGATGCCTTCCCAAATCTGCTCCTTGGTCACGCCTTCCTCGAGGAGAGTATTAGCGTGTGCGGACAGGCAGTGCTCGCAGCCGTTGATGGCGGAGACGACGGTGCTCCACAGCTCGAACGTAGCCTTGTCTACGCCAGGCTTAGCAATGATATTCATGCGCAGACCAAACTTGACCTGGGCAAAATCATCACCCAACCAGCTCTTTGCGCGGTAGGCCACGTTGTTCATAGCCATCACCGTGGCGGAGCCGAGAGCTGCGTCAATTGCCTCCTCGCTGAGGTGCTCGCGAGCTTCCTCAAGAATCTCCGACAGCACCAGGTCATTGCGGGTCGCAGCGGCGGCAGCAACCAAGCTGCCCCACAGCTGCTCCTCATTCAGCTCGGTGCTACGCGTAAGGGAACCAATGTTGAGCTTCTGATCCTTGGCATATGCCGGAAGCGCGGACTTCAGATTTTCGATGGACACTGATCTAACTCCTTTAAGGTTGGGCGGTTGTGCTTAGTGCTGTTTTACAGAGCGGACTTAACAACCTCGAGCTTGTCGATGTTCTTGGTCGGGTCATTAGCCTCCCAGTTGCAGGCACAGACCTCTTCAGACTGCAGGGCGTCCAGCACGCGCAGAACTTCATCTACGTTGCGGCCGACAGCATCCGGAGTCACGGACACGAACTGGATAACACCGTCCGGGTCGATGATGAAGGTAGCGCGGTCAGCAACACCGTCGGCGTTTTCCACACCGAGGGCACGGATCAGGTCGTGGCGAATATCAGAGAACATCGGGAACGGAACTTCCTTCAGCTCCGGATGGGTTGCACGCCAGTTGAAGTGCGCGAACTCGTTATCGGTGGAGCCGCCAAGAACCTGGGTATCGCGGTCCAGGAATTCCTCGTTCAGCTTGCCAAAGGCCGCAATTTCAGTCGGGCAGACGAAGGTGAAGTCCTTCGGGTAGAAGAACACGACCTTCCACATTCCCTGGTACTTGTCCAGAGATACCTGCTCGAAGTAGTCCTCCGGCTGGTTAGCGTTGACGTCGTGGAGGTCGCCACCCTTCAGCGCGGTCAGCTCGAACTCCGGGAACTTCTCACCAACGGTCAAGATAGGCATAGAAGACTCATCTCCTTCAATAGTCACAACAATGCACAAAAGTGATGCAAATCTCTACGACCGCACACCACTTTGCCTTTTGGCTGGTACGCAGTCGCTCGCTTGTTAAGTATGCCACGGAAGGCTTGGCACGTCAATAGGCTCCACGAATTAGAGATGTTAGAGTTATAGGCATGAACAATAAGGAGTATCGCCCAACCCTCGCCCAGTTGCGCACCTTCGTCACGATTGCGGAAAACAAGCACTTTGGAACCGCAGCCGCCAAACTCGATATCTCCCAACCTTCGCTCTCCCAGGCCCTCGTCGCACTCGAGCAAGGTTTGGGAGTACAGCTGATCGAACGCTCGACCCGCAAGGTCATCGTGACGTCCACAGGTGAAGCGCTACTGCCTTATGCCAAGGCAGCACTCGAAGCTTCCGATGCTTTCCTCAGCCAAGCGCGCGGCGCTAGCGGCACGCTTACCGGCCCCCTCACTATCGGCATCATCCCCACCATCGCGCCCTATATTTTGCCGGGGATACTGCAGTCCATCAGCGAGACCTATCCCGATTTAGAACCCCGCTTCGTCGAGGAACAGACCCAGCACCTGCTGGACAAGCTGCGCGAGGGCAACCTGGACCTGGCCATTGTTGCTCTGCCCACCGAAGCCCCCGGAATGGTGGAGATTCCTCTCTACAGCGAGGCCTTCACCGCAGTCACCCCGGCAGAGCACCCACTTGCGGGTCGAAAGGATCTCACGCTCGAGGATCTAGGGCACCTTGATCTGCTCCTGCTTGACGACGGCCACTGTCTCCGCGACCAAGTCCTCGACCTGTGCCGCCGCGCGAAGGTCAATCCCTCCGAAGCCACCAATGCCGTCACTCGAGCCTCATCGCTGACTACTATCTTGCAGCTGGTCATGGGAAACCTCGGCGCCACTCTCGTCCCCGAGTCCGCCCTGGCAACGGAATGCCAGAATCCGCGGCTCTCCGTCGCACACTTTGCCCCTTCTGTCACGGCGGAGCGGCACGTGGGGCTTGTCTTCCGCTCTTCCGCTGCCCGTGCCGATGAGTTCAGCGCTTTCGGGACCTTGGTCACCGCTGCCTTCCACGACGCCGCGGAGCGTTCCCGGACACTTTTCACGGCCTCCTAACTGTTCCCCAGCTCCAGCATCAGAGCTAAAGAAGACGACAACGCCGCCCCTAACTCACCTCATGAAGTCAGGGGCGGCGTTGCATATCGATTCGACAGCTTAAGCCTTAGGCTGCAGGAGCATAGCGACCCTGGCACTGGCGGCACAGGTGTGCGGTTGCCAGCTGCAGTGCCGGCGCGATGATGATCAGTGCCAAGCCCAGGGTGATGAGGGAGGCGAAAGCCATCAGACCGGACAGGACAATGAACAGCAAGATGTGACCGTAGTTTTCCTTGCCCAGCTTCAGACCCTGGGAGAAAGCCTCACCAACGGAGGAGCTATCGGCTGCCAACCACGGCATGAGAGTGAAGAAGGGCTGAATGAACAGCGCAATCAGCATGACGATGATGACTCCGCCGAAGATAGAGCCAACGAGTGCAAAAATATCATTTTCACTGAGCTGCTCTGGGTTCTGGAGGTCCACACCTGCCACACCACCGAGGCCCACCATAAGCAGGCCGACGATGACAATCACCAAGACAATCGCACCAAGAATGCCCAAGACGATGTTCACCACGAGCGGCGGTACCCAGCGAACACCCTGGAACAGGGTGCCCCATGTGGGGCTCGGCTTGTCGATTTCACGGTAGGCCAAACGATAAACAACCAGAGCAATGACAAAGGACAGGATGGACACCGCGAAGGAGAAGAGGTCCAACATAATGGAGGTCTCCGCCCCATCGGCGTTCTGCGCACCAACGCTGATTCCAATTTGTGGAACAAACTGAATAGCAAACACGACGACGGCGCCCAGCACCCACAAAAGTGCGTTACTGAGCGCGGCTTTGAAACCCCACTTGATAGCTTCGATAGCGCTGACCGGACCGGTGTAGGCCGGGCCGGCGCCTGGGCCTGGGCCTTCGTAGCTGGAGTCGCTTCCATAGCCCGCACCAGCGTAGCCTGGCTGGCCAGCCTCGTACCCACCATAGGACTGGGAGCCGTAGGCGCCGCCGCCATAATTGCCGTAGCTGCTGGACTGGCCGAAGCCAGCCTGATCTTCTGGGTGAGAAGTAGGCTCGTATTTGGGAAGTCCGCCGTTGTTTCCGGAGGAGTCGCCGGAGTTATGAGCCGGGTTGCTGCCAAAGCCCCGGTTGGAGCCGTTATCCTCCGGATTCGATTCAAAAGGATTAGTCATAATTCATACCCTTCATTGATTAGTGTTCACGCAATAAACACGAGGGTACCAATATCTCCACCTCGACCTGTGAGCGAATAGCCTTCCGAGTAGACTTTTAGGTCGATTATGACTGCTACTCGCGAAGACCTTTACGGCGCTCTCACTTCGGTTTCCTTGAGTGATGAGCGCGCTTTCCGCCGTCGCCTGCGCAAGGCCCGCTCCCCCAAGGCCCTGAATGCCATTGGAGCTGATATCGCAGCCGCCCAAGACAAGGTGCGCACCATCGATGCGCATGTACCACCCATTACCTACCCCGAACAGCTTCCCGTCACTGGGCGCCGCGATGATATAGCTGAAGCTATCGAGAATAATCAGGTAGTCATCATCGCCGGTGAGACTGGTTCGGGAAAGACCACCCAGATTCCCAAAATCTGTTTGGAGCTCGGCCGCGGGCGTCGAGGGCTCATTGGGCATACTCAGCCACGACGTTTGGCAGCGCGCACGGTTGCTGAGCGCATTGCAGAAGAGCTTGACCAATCCATCGGGGACTCAGTCGGCTATGCCATCCGCTTCGATGACCGAGTCTCCTCCACCACCGCTGTAAAACTCATGACGGACGGCATCTTGCTGGCAGAAATGCAGCGTGACCGCTTCCTCAACGCCTATGACACGATCATCATCGATGAGGCGCACGAGCGTTCGCTCAACATTGACTTCCTTCTCGGGTACCTCAAAAGGCTGCTGCCCAAGCGCCCCGACCTAAAGGTGATCATCACCTCCGCCACCATTGATCCGGAACGCTTCGCCAAGCACTTCGCTGACGCTCACGGTGAACCAGCGCCGATCATCGAGGTATCGGGGCGTACCTATCCCGTGGAGATCCGCTACCGCCCGCTCGAGGTCGAATCAGGTGGCAAGACCATCGACCTCGATCCCTTGGACGCCCTCTGCGAAGCCATCGAAGAACTCATGGTCGAAGGCGAAGGAGACATTCTGTGCTTCTTCCCGGGCGA
The DNA here is from genome assembly GCF_001811145.1 of Corynebacterium sp. HMSC062A03. Taxonomy (NCBI): domain Bacteria; kingdom Bacillati; phylum Actinomycetota; class Actinomycetes; order Mycobacteriales; family Corynebacteriaceae; genus Corynebacterium; species Corynebacterium sp. HMSC062A03. The sequence goes on from NZ_KV803680.1 coordinate 146,926, forward strand.
GCGCGATATCCGCGACGCCATGGAAGCCATCGAAGGGCGCCATTGGCGCAACGTGGAGGTCACTCCGCTCTTCGGACGACTGTCCAACCAGGAACAACATCGCGTCTTCCGCTCGCACCGCGGCCGCCGAATCGTGCTCTCTACCAACATCGCTGAGACCTCATTGACGGTGCCTGGCATTCGCTATGTCGTCGACACGGGCACCGCGCGCATCTCGCGCTATTCCACTCGCACCAAGGTGCAAAGACTGCCCATTGAGCCGATCTCCCAAGCAAGCGCTAACCAGCGCTCAGGCCGATGTGGTCGCGTTGCCGATGGCATTGCCATCCGCCTCTACAGTGAACAGGACTTCCTCTCCCGGCCAGAATTCACCGACCCCGAAATCCTGCGCACCAACCTGGCCAGCGTCATCCTGCAAATGATCTCGTTGCGCCTCGGTGATATCGCCGACTTCCCCTTCGTTCAATCCCCCGAACCGAAGGCCGTGCGCGATGGTCTGCTCCTCCTCCACGAATTGGGCGCACTCGAGGGCAAAGAAAAAGATGGGCTGCCGGTACTGACCCGAATTGGACGCAATCTTGCCCGCATTCCCGTGGATCCGCGCATGGCCCGCATGCTCGTTGAAGCCAACACCTCCGGATGCCTCCACGACGTCATGGTCATTGTCGCCGCGATGACAATCCAGGATGTGCGCGAGCGGCCTACCGACAAGCAAGCGCAGGCTGACCAAGCCCATGCTCGTTTTAAAGACAAGTCTTCAGACTTTATGGCAATGCTCAACCTGTGGGACTTTGTCCAAGAAGCTCGCGAGGAGATGAGCGGCAATGCTTTCCGCAAACGGATGAAGGCCGATTTCCTGCACTATATGCGCATCCGCGAGTGGTTCGACCTGGTGCGGCAGCTGCGGGACGTCACCAAGCAGCTCGGGTGGAACGCTCAAGAGGGCACCGAACGGCGCCCCGATGACATCCACATGTCGTTGCTCTCTGGCCTGCTGTCCAACATCGGCGCACGTGACGGTAACTCCAAGGAGTTCATTGGCGCGCGCAATACCCGCTTCCTTGTTTTCCCGGGATCAGCGCTCGCAAAGAAGCCACCGGAGTTCCTCATGGCAGCCGAGCTGGTGGAAACCTCGCGACTGTGGGCACGCGATGTTGCCGCCATCGACGCGGCCTGGGTGGAAAAACTGGCGAAGGATCTGTTGAAACACAACTATTCCGATCCAACATGGTCACGGAAGCGTGGCTCAGCGGTCGTTACCCAACGCTCGACGTTGTACGGCGTCACCGTGGTCGCAGACCGGTCGGTGCCCTACCACCGCGTCGATCCTGCGGCGGCACGCGATATGTTCATTCGCAATGCGCTTGTCGACGGCGAATGGACCACCCACCATCACTTCTTCCACGACAACAAGCGCAAGCTTGCCGAGGCCTCCGAGTATGAGGAGAAGGCCCGTCGGCGCGGCCTCGTGGTGGATGAAGACACGCTCTTCGACTTCTATGACCAGCGGATCCCCGAGTCTGTCACCACTGCCCGTCACTTCGATTCTTGGTGGAAGAAACAGAAGAACAAGCACTCTTTGGACTTCGACCCGGAAGCACTCCTCGAAGAGGACCACGCTGTTACTGAAGAGGCTTTCCCCGACCGATGGCTGAAGGGAAGCATCGACTACGACCTCTCTTATAAATTTGAACCCGGTGACCCCCTCGATGGTGTCACGCTCATGGTCCCTGTCCCCCTCCTTGCGGGATTGGACTCCGAGGGCTTCGACTGGCTCGTACCCGGCCTGCGGCTAGAGCTGGTAACGGAGCTGATTCGCTCACTCCCGAAGGCTCTTCGGCGCACTGTGGTTCCAGCACCCGAATTCGCTGAACGAGCGCTGCCCAAGCTTGTGCCCTATGAAGGCGCACTCACTGAGCAACTCGCTGCTGTTCTGCAAGAAATGGGCGGCCAAGGCATCAACGCAGGGGATTTCCGCCCCGACCAGCTCCCTCCGCACCTGCGCATGAACTACGCGGCAGTGGACAAACGAGGAAAGGTCATCGATTCCGATCGGGACTTGAAGGCGCTCGTGCAACGCCAAGCCGGGCATATCTCGTCCTCCGTCTCGCGTGTTGGCCGGGCAGCTGAATCCACCGCCGTCAAGGAATGGTCAAAGGACACTCTGGGCGCTATCGATGAAGAGGTAACCACTGTCGTTGATGGGCACGAGGTCACCGCCTATCCAGCACTCGTAGCAACGAAGGAAGGCGTCGCTCTCAAGGTGCACCCGACAAAAGCGGCTGCCGACGCCTCCATGATCACCGCCACCCTCACCTTGTTGCTTCGGGAAATCTCCGTGAGTGCACAACAGATGGTCAAGGGCTTACCGCTACAGCAGCGGGTAGCTGTCGACTCCTACCCACACGGCGGAGCCGAAGGGTTGGTCAACGATGCACGAGTAGCCGCAGTGCGCGACATCATGATGGACAAGGGAGGGCCCGTAAGAACTCCTGAGGAATTTACCGCCTTGCTGAACGCCGTAAAGCCTGAGGTCCCGGGGCGTGTGCGTCAGGCGGTGGTGGCCATTGCCCCAGGGTTGGCAGAGTACTCCAACCTCAACGCAGAGCTGAAGCACTGGGAGGGGCCGGCAATCGATGATATTCGCGCTCAGCTCGACTTCCTATTGCCACCGCACGCCATCACCGTGCATGGAATCCAGCACTTGCGCCACCTACCGCGCTATATCCAGGCTGCACGTATCAGGCTTGATGATATGAACCTGGATCCAGATCGTGACGCTGACCGCCAGGCAGATGTCGACGAGGCCAAGGCCTACCTGAATAATCGTTTGCGCTCCTTGCCTGCAGGCCGCGAGAAGACGCGTGAAGTTAAGGAGATCTTGTGGATGATCGAGGAGTTGCGCGTATCGCTCTTCGCGCAACGCCTAGGAACCGCTCATGCGGTGTCTGTTCGGAGAATCCAAAAGGCCGCGGATAAATTGCGCTAGAAGCTAAGGCCGCGGATAAATTGCGCTAGAAGCTATCGCGGTCACGCCGACGCATCAGGCGGATTTCCGATTCGAAGTCGTCTGCGCTTTCGAAAGACTTGTATACGGAGGCGAAGCGCAGGTAGGCGACCTCATCGAGATCGCGGAGAGGCTCCAAGATGGCAAGGCCGATGTCGTTGGCATTGACTTGGGAAGACCCATGACTGCGCACGGTCTCCTCGACTTCTTGTGCAAGCTTCTTCAGAGCATCATCACTTACATCACGCCCTTGGCACGCGCGTTTGACGCCGCGAATCAGCTTGTCGCGGCTGAAGGGCTCCGCTAAGCCATTGCGCTTGACTACCGACAGGACCGCCTTTTCGATCGTGGTAAAACGGCCTTTACATGCGGCGCATTCGCGACGCCGCCGGATTGAGGTTCCACTATCAATCACGCGCGAATCGATGACTCGTGACTGTTCATTGTGACAAAACGGGCAATACATAGTGTCGTAACCTTCCTCTCCGCCGATGCGCCTTGCTTCCCCGGCCCAAGGAATTCTAGCGCGAAGTTGCCTCCGCGGTAGCTGAAGCACCATTGTTACTAGGAACCTCACTATCGATGCTGAGGCCACCCCACACTGTTCCAATAAAGACTGCAGCGCCAAAGACCGCGCCCAAAACATAGTTACCTACGTTCGACCCTCCACGCCGGCTCCGCGACACACTCCGCGGGGAAGAAACACAGGATGGTGCCGAGCTGATCGTGCGCCCCTGTGTTCTACCCTCCGAAGAGAGCGTTCGAACAACAGACGAGCCACGAGAAGAAGTAGGTGATAATTCATGGGTTCGCACCTGGCGCTGCACAGGATCCCAAATTGCCGCCGGAGGGACCAGCACTGCCGTGTTGCGAGGCTTCCGACGAACATCCCTACGCAGTACAGAGGCATTATTGAGAGCGATAGCCATGACGGCTCCTTTCTAGTTCTTCCTTCTCCATCGACGCAATATCCGAAGTATAAGAATCCAGGCAGACACTTTCGAACATCACCATCGACCAACCGTTCGATTTAGCGTGTATGTTCGATTTATAGCACCGTCTCGAAAATTTGTCCACAATTCGGCGACGCCAGTCGAACATTTTTTCCTGTCGTGCTAAAAAGGAAAGCGGAAGCACCACCGGCAGTCCCATACATGCCTGGCACGCCAAAGCCTCAACCACGAATGTGCACATCGCAATAGTTTTAGGAGAAAGAATGGCCCGCAAATCCAAGCGAAGCGACCACCCTTCCCTCGACACCCTGTCCGCCCGCCAGCGCCGCATCCTGGAGGTTATCCATGATGCCGTAATGCTCCGCGGATACCCGCCAAGCATTCGTGAGATCGGTGATGCCACCGGCCTACAGTCCACATCATCCGTGGCCTACCAGCTGAAGCAGCTTGAGGAGAAGGGCTTCCTGCGCCGCGATCCAAACAAGCCGCGCGCCGTTGATGTCCGCCACTTCCCCGGTGCCGAAGACTCGAAGAAGCCCGGCCGCAAGACAAGCCAGGCAAACAAGTCTCCGGATCTTTCCACCCCCGATATCCCTGAGGACGCAGCGACGCCGAACTATATCCCTGTTGTCGGCCGCATTGCCGCAGGTTCCCCAATTACCGCCGAAGAAAACGTTGACGCTTATTTCCCTATGCCGGGCGAAATCCTTGGCAGCGGCGAACTTTACATGCTGCAGGTCGTGGGCGATTCTATGCAGGACGCCGGAATCCTCAACGGCGATTGGGTGATTATTCGCTCACAATCCGTCGCAGAGGAAGGCGAGTTCGTCGCCGCTCTCCTGGACGGCGAAGAAGCTACCGTAAAGGAATTTCACCGCGACTCTTCCGGCGTCTGGCTTCTCCCCCATAATGATGCCTACTCCCCCATCAAGGGCGACGAAGCTGAGATCATGGGCAAGGTAGTGTCAGTTTTCCGCAAGCTCTAGGAATCATCACTTCGCAGCCACCCCCAGGGCCCTACCCACCCCGCAGTGCCAGTCCACTCGGTGCGGGCGTAAAGGGCCGGGGGATTGTTTCTTTCTACCCCCTTGTGTGTGTACATGCCCGATTCCTACCGCTTTAGCGTCCGACATCACACATTTGCATATGTGCAGGTTATAACTGAATTTTTACACTAAGACGGTAATCGCAATGTGAGTTTTTCTTTGTTTCGTTCCGTTTTCTTCACATTCAGTGGGACAATAGAAGCATCGCCGCAACATTCGTTGCTCTTTTCGTTCACACGCCCCAGCCCCGTTTCCTTTCCGCGGCGGGCGCAGTGACCACCACAGGCAGACTTCACCGGGAGGAACTATGTACGCAGAAGAGCGTCGCCGACAAATTGCCTCATTGACCGCCGTCGAAGGCCGTGTCAATGTCACCGAACTTTCTGAACGCTTCGATGTTACCGCTGAGACGATTCGCCGCGATCTCGCGGTTTTGGACCGGGAAGGAGTCGTGCACCGAGTCCATGGTGGTGCGGTTGCCTCCCAATCCTTCCAAACCGCGGAGTTAACCCTTGATACCCGTCAACGCTCGGCCACGGGCGCCAAGATGGCCATTGCGCGCGCTGCACTGGAACAGCTTCCCGATGGCGGCAGCATCTTCCTCGACGCCGGCACCACGACGAATGCGCTTGCTGATCTCATTGGCCAGCGCTATTCGGCAGGTCAGTTCAGCATCGTCTCCAACAGCCTGCCGATCGCCCTTTCGCTAGCCAGCAACGGGGTATCCGAAGTCCAGCTCCTTGGCGGTACAGTACGGGCAATTACCCAGGCCGTGGTTGGTGATACCGCCCTTCGCACCATGGCGCTCATGCGTGCCGACGTGGCTTTTGTCGGCACCAACGCACTGACCATTGATCACGGTCTCTCAACGGCAGACTCGCAAGAGGCTGCGATCAAGTCCGCTTTCGTCACCAATGCGCACCGCGTCGTCGTACTGTGCGATTCTTCAAAGCTGGGCAATGACTACCTCGTGAGCTTTGCGTCCCTCGATGAAATTGATGTCGTTATCACCGATGCCGGCGCGCCCGCTTCCTACGTTGAAGCGCTGCGTGAGCACGGCATTGAGGTGATCATTGCTGCAGAGAAGTAGGCGCTTTAGCCCCTAGATCGTTTCAGGAGGTGTGCACCCCTTCATGGTGAGGGGCACACACCTCCTGCGCATTCACAATAATCTAGGACGCTTGGAATTGCTCCAATAGGTCAATCACCGCGGCGCGGGCATCAGCTGGGCCCTCAGCGTTTACTGCTGCGTCCGACATCTTCTGGCATTGCTCAAGAGTGACCTCAGCAAGCTGTGCGCCAACACCTGCGACCGCAGTCGACGCCGCAGACAGTGAAGTCACACCAAGGCCAGTTAGCACGCAGGCGAGCATGGGATCTGCTGCTGCTTCGCCGCAGACGCCCACCGGAACATTATTATCGCGCCCGACCACGCAGGTGTGCTGGATCAAACGCAACACGGCCGGTTGCCACGGATCGGTCAAGTAGGCCAGCTGGGGCGATAGGCGGTCAGCGGCCATAGTGTACTGCGTCAAGTCATTGGTACCGATGGACACGAAGTCGAGGTGCGGCAGGATAGTATCCGCCATCAGGGCTGCAGCCGGTACCTCAATCATCGCACCAGCCGTGAGCCCACGCTCGCGACAGAGTTCGGCGAACCACTTTGCCTCGACTGCCGTGGCCACCATCGGTGCCATAACCCACGTCGTGGCACCTTCGGCACGCTTTTCTGCGGCCTGCGCGATGGCATCGAGCTGACGGGTCAAAAGTGCCTCGTTATCGCGGGCGATGCGCAGGCCCCGGACGCCCAAGGCGGGGTTCTCCTCAGAGTCCAACGTGGCATAGGAGATCGGCTTATCAGAACCAGCATCGAGCGTTCGAACAACGACCTTGGAGTCCGGGAAAGCGTTGAAAACCTTGCCGTAGATGCGTGCTTGCTCCTCCACGGTGGGCTCTTCGCTCGCGGAGAGGAAGGACAGCTCTGTACGGTACAAACCGATACCTTCTGCCTGCGAATCAGAGGCGATGCGAGCTGCGTTGCCGTCGGCAACATTGGCGAGCAACTGCACGCGGTGTCCATCCTTGGTCTGGGCCGGACCCCGCCACTCGGCCACTCGTGCTGCCTTCTCGCGGTATTCCTCTACAGCCTTGAGCGAGGCAGCGCGATCCGCACCAAGGGCCACTGTTCCCACGGAGCCATCGACGAAGATCTGGGTTCCCGCCTCAATCGTGCGCAGCTCAGCGCCGACCGCCACGATGCACGGAAGGTCGAGCTGACGAGCGATAATTGCCGTGTGGCTGGTGGGACCGCCCAGCTCGGTCACAAGCGCCTTGATATGGGTGGTGTCCAAGGTTGCGGTATCCGCCGGTGCAAGGTCATCCGCCAGCAGCACCGCCTCCCCTTCAACCATGGGCAGGCCCGGCTCTTGCTCACCACGCAGTTGTGCGATGACACGGTCGCGCACGTCCTTGAGGTCAGTCGTGCGCTCGGCCATTACGCCGCCGGCGGCCTCAAACATGGTGACAAACCTGTCTGTGGCACCAACAACTGCATATTCGGCGTTCTTGCCGCTGCGAATGCCCTTGCGCACTGCCTTGTGCCAACCTCGGTCCTTGACCATTCCAGCAGTAGCGCCCAGAACTTCTGCTGCCTGACCTTCAGCACCAGCGGCACGCTGTTCTAGCCTGCTGGCAACGATGTCGGCGGCTTCGAGGAAGCGATCGTATTCAGCATCACGTTGCTCTTCCGCCACGGTTTCTCCAGCCGTGGGCAGTTCTGGGCGTGGGCGAACCCACACCGCCTCAGCGTATGCAACGCCGGCGACGACGCCGGTGCCTTTAATGGTGGATGGGGATGCGTTTTCCATGACACATTTCCTTACGGAGACGATGTTTTTCTCTATCCAGATCATCACAAGTCGGTCAAAAATGCAACGAAAACCACAGTGACGCCGTTGACATTCGGACACAAACGGGCAATAATCAACATTAAGCAACATTACTTTCACGCTGACCACGGGCAATCCGCACGGGAGTTCTTGTTTAAGCCGCCGAGGCGCGTTTGCCCCCAATATACGCACTCCGCGAAAGGGGACATTGTCCACAATGATCCTTACCTTGACCCCCAACCCAAGCATCGACGCCACCGTGCGCCTGAACGAGGAACTCGAGCCTGGTGCTGTACACCGCGCAGGGTCTGTATCCAGCGTTGCCGGTGGTAAAGGCGTCAACGTCACGCACGCCGTAACGCTCGCTAACGTCGACAGTCTGGCCCTTCTACCGGCTGTGGCCTCAGACCCTTTCTTAGCCCTCGCCGCTGACGCGTCTATCCCCGTGCACGCCGTGCCGGCGCATGACGCGGTGCGCACCAATACCACCCTGACCGAACCGGATGGCCGTACGACCAAACTCAACGGACCCGGCCCCACGCTCGATGAATCAATTCAGCAAGACGTGGCACAGGCTGTTGCTGAACACTGCGCTGCCGCCGAGTGGATCGTCATGGCGGGCTCTCTTCCCCAAGGCGTTCCTACAGATTGGTACACGCAGCTCATCTGTGTCGCGCGCGAAGCCAACCCCGGCATCCGTGTAGCCGTCGACACCTCCGATGCCCCTATGGTGGCTCTCGGAGAAAACCTCGAAACCGCCAGCCCCGACCTCATCAAGCCGAATGGTCTTGAGCTTGGCCAGCTAGCCAACGTGGATGGTCAGGCCCTCGAAGCTGCCGCCGAGAACGGTGATTTTAGCGGTGTGGTCAAGGCCGCGAGGGTCGTCGTCAAGCGCGGCATCCCCGAGGTTCTCGTCACCCTGGGTGGCGCTGGCGCAGTGCTGGTCACTGCCGATGAAGCGTGGGCCGCTACTCCCCCGCCGATTACCCTGCGCTCTACCGTGGGCGCCGGTGATTCTTCGCTCTCCGGCTATATCCTCGCCCGCCGCTCGGGTGCCTCCTACTCGGAAGCCCTGCGCCAAGCGGTGGCCTACGGCTCGGCTGCCGCAGCACTCCCGGGAACCCAGATACCAACCCCTGAAGAACTAGATATCGAACACACGACGGTTCAGGCCGTCACCGACTTTTAGCAGTACTGAGGAGTACGTACCCGATGTCATCAGAACTCATCACCACCGATCTTGTGGCGCTCGACGCCGACTTCGGTGACAGCATCGAGACAGTCATTACCAACCTGGCCACGCTTGTCCACGACACCGGCCGCGCCACCTCCGTGGAGGAACTGGCTGACCCCGCCATCGAGCGTGAAGCAAAGGCTGGCACCGGTGTCCCCGGTGGCGTTGCCATCCCACACTGCCGTTCCGCCGCAGTGTCTGAACCCACCTTGGCCTTCGCCCGCCTCTCGCGCGGTGTAGACTTCTCCGGGCCCGATGGCGACGCCCACCTGGTGTTCCTCATCGCCGCCCCGGAAGGTGGCGGTAAAGCACACCTGAAGATCCTTTCCAAGCTGGCTCGCGCGCTGGTGAAGAAGGACTTCTTGGAGGCTCTGCGCACCGCGCAGACCAAGGAGGAAATCGTCTCCCTGGTACTCGACGTGGTTAACGCCGAAAAACCGAAGAAGAAGGCTACGGCCAGCGAATCAGCACCTGCAGCTGCGACTGCAGCGCCTGCGGCGAGCAAGGCTGCGGATTCACAGAAGACCCGCATCGTGGCTGTGACCGCATGCCCGACCGGCATTGCCCACACATACATGGCAGCCGACGCCCTCACCCAAACCGCCGAGGAGCGCGACGATGTCGAGCTCACCGTAGAAACCCAGGGTTCCTCCAATAACACCGCTGTTTCTGCAGACACCATCGCGGCTGCCGACGCCGTCATCTTCGCTACCGATGTCGGTGTTCGCGACCGGGAGCGCTTCGCCGGAAAGCCCGTTATTGAATCAGGCGTCAAGCGCGCCATCAACGAGCCGGGCGTGATGCTCGATGAAGCTATCGCTGCGTCCAAGAACCCCAACGCACACAAGGTCGCAGGCACGGCAGGCGCAGCCTCCTCTAGTTCCGCAGAAGAAGGCGAAGGTCTGGGCTGGGGCAAGCGCATTCAGCAGGCCATCATGACCGGTGTGTCTTACATGGTGCCCTTCGTCGCTGCCGGTGGCCTCCTCTTAGCCTTGGGCTTCCTCTTCGGTGGCTACGACATGGCCAACGGTTGGCAGGCCATCACCAGCGATTACTCGTTGACCAACCTGCCGGGCCATAACGTCATGGTTGATGGCGAAATGATGACCTTCAAGAAGGCAGGGTTCGCCCTGTACATCGGCGCCGTGCTCTTCGCCATCGGTCAAGCATCGATGGGATTCATCGTCGCGGCGCTCTCCGGCTACATTGCCTTCGCGCTGGCGGGCCGCCCGGGCATCGCGCCGGGCTTCGCCGGTGGTGCCATTGCGGTCACCCTCGGTGCGGGCTTCATCGGTGGTCTGGTCACCGGCCTTATCGCTGGCTTTGTTGCGATGTGGATTGGCAAGTGGAAGGTCCCGCGCTGGATCGGCTCCCTCATGCCTGTGGTCATCATCCCGCTGCTCGCCACCATGGTTACTGGCCTGCTCATGTACCTGCTGCTCGGTGCACCGCTGGCCGCCATCATGGAAGGCCTGCAGAACTGGCTGTCCTCTATGTCCGGTTCCTCCGCGGTCCTTCTGGGCATCATCCTGGGACTTATGATGTGCTCCGACTTGGGTGGCCCGGTCAACAAGGCTGCTTACCTCTTCGCTACTGCTGGCCTGTCCACGGGTGATGAGGCTTCCATGAAGATCATGGCCGCCGTTATGGCCTCCGGCATGGTTCCGCCGATCGCACTGTCCATCGCTACCTTCGTACGCAAGAACCTGTTCACGCCTGCGGAGCAGGAAAACGGTAAGTCCGCCTGGCTGCTGGGTCTGTCCTTCGTCTCCGAGGGCGCTATCCCGTTCGCTGCTGCCGACCCGCTGCGTGTCATCCCGTCGATGATGCTCGGTGGCGCAGTAACAGGTGCTCTGTCGATGTCCCTGGACGTCATATCTCGCGCCCCGCACGGCGGTATCTTTGTTATCTTCGCTATCGAACCTGCGTGGGCATACTTCGTGGCTATCCTTGCCGGCGTCATCGTGTCCGCCATTGCGGTCATCGCGATGAAGCAATTCTGGCCTAACAAGGCTGCGGAAGAGGCTGCTGCGAAGGCAGACAAGGCCAAGGCCGCCGCCTAGCGCTTAAGCCGCGTACACTTGTAAGCACGAAACTCCGTAATTCGAAAGGATTATTATCATGGCTTCTAAGACCGTCAAGGTTGGTTCCTCCGTCGGACTGCACGCACGTCCGGCCTCCATCATTGCCGATGCCGCCGCTGAGTTCGACGAGGACATCTTCCTGACCCTCGTCGGCGATGAGGACGAGGATGAGACCGATGCTGCTTCCTCCCTCATGATCATGGCTCTCGGCGCCGAGCAGGGCGACGAAGTCACCGTGACTTCTGAGAACGAAGCCGCTGTGGAGAAGATCGCCGGTCTCATCGAGCAGGACCTCGACGCTTCCTAAAGCACTTTCCGTCTATAGAACGGCAGAGCTCCCGCTTCCCTCTTGTACTGAGGGTGGCGGGAGCTTTTTGATTCGCCTCGTCTGCGCGGACTCTTTCTCTCGTCTTCTCCCCTCGACTGAAGTGACCTACTGTGTAGAGTCAAAGACATGACTGGCCAGCCAACAACGCCCCCAGACGTCGGCTACGAGGTCATGGGAGCGTTGACCCGGTTCCGCGGCGACCTCGATACCGAAACCCTCTACCACGGAGTCGCCTCACACCTCTGGGCGGATCAATTAGCGGGAGATTATCCGATTGGAAAAGCAGACTTCGCCAACCCCGAAACCATTTCGTGGCCAACTCATACCGACGACGAGGTATACATACACACGGTGGAAGAGCTGCTGGACTACGCACAGGCTCATTCCGGCAGTGATGATGTCTGGCTGGATGATGAGTTCGTGGGGAGACCTCTAAAGGGACCGAAGTAAAAGCACCTTATGCAGACTTCTGCACACATTCACCTGGGGTTTTCTAAATAAAAGCCTCCAGATGGTGCCTTTACTCCGTTCAGGCGGCGAGGGTATGTCTAGTACTTCGCGCCGCGGCCCTCACCAATGGAGCCGTAGAGCTTCTTCATCACCGGGTAGAGCACGATGATGCCGACAGAGCCCCAGGCAATGCCCTCAAGCGTCACGCCAAAGACGTCGAGGGTGAGGTTGCCAATACCCGCGATGAGCGCCACCGCCGCAGCAGTGAGGTTCACCGGGTTATTGAAGTTGACCTTGTTGTCCATCCAGATGCGCACGCCGAGCATGCCGATGAGCCCGTAGAGGACAATGCAAGCACCACCCAGCACGCCGGTGGGGATGGTAAAGATGAGCGCGCCAAACTTCGGGATGAAGGCCAGAGCGATGGCTGTGATAGCAGCTACCCAGTAGGCGGCCGTGGAGTAGACGCGGGTCGCGGCCATCACGCCGATATTCTCCGCGTAGGTCGTAGTACCTGAGCCACCGAAACCACCAGCCAGGGAGGTGGCAAGACCGTCTGCAATGAGGGCGTCACCGGCCAGATCATCGAGATCGCGCTTGGTCATCTCCGAGACGGCCTTGACGTGGCCGACGTTTTCCGCAATCAACACGACCAGGACCGGAAGCGCGGCCGCGATGGCGGAAACGTGAAACTCCGGCGCATGGAACTGTGGGAAGCCAATCCAGGCTGCTGCGCGGATGGACTGCACAGCGCCTTCGCCAAGGTTGCCCGTGGCAGCCGCAAAAGCCCAGCCCACGACAACACCGATGAGGATAGACAGACGCGACACCATGCCGCGACCAGCGACGGTGGCCAGGATGATGACCGCCAGCGTCACCGTGGCAACCAGAGGCTGGCTCGAATAATTGGTGGCAGCATTGGGCGCCAAGTTAAGGCCAATCAGTGCCACGATGGCGCCGGTCACAGCCGGCGGCATGACGGCGTCAAGGACCTTCCGGCCCGCCGCCTTCACCGCGAAACCAATCGCCACCAGGACCAGGCCAGTCACTAAGACGGAACCCGCCTGTGCGCCAATGCCGTACTGCTGGGAGGCGCTCAGCGGCGCAATGAACGCGAAAGAGGATCCCAGGTAGGAAGGCAGGCGGTTGCGGGTAATCAGGAGGAATAGGATTGTTCCCAGGCCTGAAAACAGCAACGTCGTATTGACCGGGAATCCGGTCAGGGTGGGCACCAGCAGTGTCGCGCCGAACATGGCCACGACGTGCTGCATGCCGATGCCGATAGTGCGGCCCCAGCTCAATCGTTCTTCGGGTGCGACGACCGCGCCCGGCTTAATCGTTTTTCCGTCCCCGTGGACGGCCCAGCCAAAATTACTCACGAACCATAATTATGGCTCACGGGAGCACTGAAACCTAAGCGTCCTCACCGGCCACGCGAAATTCCCTGAGTTCGGCGGCAATAGAGGCGGGCAGGCGAACGTCGACAAGCGTGCCCTGACCCGTGTACTCCTCACTGCGCACGGTGCCCTGGGTATGGATGCGATCGACCACGTCCCCGCGGGTAAACGGCACGAGCAGCTGCACGTGCTCGTCTTGGGAATTGAGGAACAGCTCCACACGCGCAGTGAGCTCATCGATGCCCTCCCTCGTCTTGGCGGAGACATAGACGACATTGTCGCGGTCGAGGGCGTGGCGCAGCTCCGCGAGTACCAGGGGGTCAGCCTGGTCAATCTTATTAATGACGATAATCTCCGGCGGGGCTTCCTCACCGGTGTCCTTCACAATGTCATAGATGACCTTGTTGACCGCTTCAATCTGCTTGAGCGGGAAAGGATCAGAGCCGTCCACCACATGAAGCATCAAGTCCGCTGCGAGGACTTCCTCCAAGGTGGATTTGAAGGCTTCCACCAGCTGCGTCGGCAGGTGGCGCACAAAGCCGACGGTATCGGTGAAGACGACCTGACGGCCATCGGCCAGCTCGGCGCGGCGCGTAGTGGGATCCAAGGTAGCGAACAGCGCGTCCTCCACCAGCACGCCAGCGCCCGTCATCGCGTTGATGAGCGAAGACTTGCCAGCGTTGGTGTAGCCAGCAATAGCGATCTGCGCAATCGTTGAGGATGCGCGGCGCGAGCGCTTGATCTCGCGTTCCGTCTTCATCCCTTTAAGTTCCTTGCGCAGCAGCGCCATCTGCGTGCGGATGCGGCGACGATCCGTCTCAATCTTGGTTTCACCGGGTCCGCGCAAGCCGACACCGCCGTTGGATCCGGCTCGGCCACCCGCCTGGCGCGAGAGGTTACCGCCCCAACCGCGTGTATGGGTGTAGAGGTACTCCAGCTGTGCGAGCGAGACTTGGACTTTACCTTCCTTGGACTTGGCGTGCTGCGCGAAGATGTCCAAGATGAGCATGGTGCGGTCGATAACCTTGGTGTTGAGCGCTCGTTCTAATGCCGTGAGCTGGCCCGGGGTAAGTTCGCCGTCGCATACCACGGTATCCGCGCCGGTGGCAGTCACGATATCCTTGAGCTCTTTCACCTTGCCGGAACCGATATAGGTTCCAGGATCCGGCTTGTCGCGCTTCTGATACAGGGCTTCGATGACCTCTGCACCCGCGGTCTCCGTCAACGCGACAAGCTCCGCCATCGTGGCCTCAACCTCGGCCACGGTGCCTTCGGTCCACACGCCCACCAAGATCACTTGCTCAAGGCGGAGCTTGCGGTACTCCACCTCGTAGATGTCGGTGCTGTCTTCTGAGCGGATTGTGGTCTTACGGTTCACTCGCCGGAAGGCATTGCGCTCCGCGAGGTCGAAATCACCGGTGGACGGCACCTGTGTCATGGGCGCGGGCTCACCAAAAGCCTGCGCGAGGAGATCATCATGGGTTTCTTGTGTCATATGTTTTCTATTCTTGCACGTCACGCCTCTTAACAGGGAATCTCCGTTGCACACGACCTTGTGCCGATCCCGGCGGCAAGGCTCACCGACAACATTTTTGAGTCATCGCGGCGCCAGATACAATGGGCCGCATGACCGTCAAAGAGACCACCCACCCAGAGATGCAGGCCATTGGCCTCAACTACGAGCGCTGGCAGGACGCCGTCGAAGCCGCCATTTCCACCAACCAGCTGGCAGTCACCGGGGAGGTTCGCGGAGGACAACTCATTCAGTTCTCGGATCCTTCCGGGGCGCAACTCAATATCCTTGCCGTCGAACCTTTCGCCACCTTTATCGGCTTCGAGGGCGTCACCCAAGGATTCGCTCACGTCTCTATGCTCAACGATGTCTTGGCTTACCTGGACATCATCGATCCTTTCGGAAACGTTCTCGCGCAAGCAACGGCGAACCTGGCGCAGGGCCCGCTCTCGGCAGATGAGGACACCCAGCAGTGGCAACAGGTAGAGCTCACCGCGATGGGCCTCGACGTCACCGCCTTCGACAGCACTGAAGCCTACGAAGCCGAGAAGGGTGCCTACCCAGCCACGTTTGAATCCACTGGCGCGGCAATTGTTGCGGCCGGTTCCGGTTCCGAATCCCCCACGCCGGGCTGCACTTTTTCCGCACGGGTCATGGAATCCGAGTGGCGCCACAACCAGCTCACAGGTAAGCGCTTCATGCACCTCGTCATGGATGGCACCTTCCCCTTCGATCTGTGTCTGCCGGAGAGCTTTGGTGAGCTGCCACCGAAGGATTCCGTTCTTGCGGGTTCGGCGATGTTGACGGCCTCGATTGCGCTGCCCACCGGTGGTTGTGGCGGCGAAGGCGGCTGCGCTTGTGGCTCTGGAGGCTGCGGAGGCCACTAAGGTCTCGGAGAGTTGTCACCATGATTTTTTCCGCATCTCAGCGTCGCGGTCTAGCGCTGCTTCTCGCCGCAGTTACCGCTGCGGTGTTGATTGTGACGCTGAAGCTGCCGGGAGTCATCCTCGCTGCTTTCGTCTGCGGCGCGCTGTGGCTTTTCGCCGATGCCCGCCCCAACGCCTCGGAGCATGCGGCACTGCGGGCTTCCATTGCGCTCACGGTGGAGGACATCACGGGTGTCCTCGAGGACTATGCCACGTTTGCTACGAGCGATGACGCGGAGTCCTTAGCCGACCGAACATTGCACCGCCCCGCGCTTGTCGACGTCGACTGCGCAAACCCCGTCATCGAAGCGTTCCACTACGAGATGCATGGTGCGCAACGCTTCTTACGCCGCCTCGATGCGCGGGTGAACTCACCGCACGTTGAAACCAGTGAGCTGGAATCCCTGCTTAAAGTGGCCGACGAGCGCGCCGCAGAACTCAAAGAAGCCTGGCTCGCGGCCCGCCGCGCCGCCTTGGCCTTGGGCACCAACTACAAAAAAGAGGACGGACGCTAAACGCCGTCCCGAAAAGCCCTATAGTGAAGTTTCACCAGTTGCCACGATGCGCGAAGGCCCCGTCAGCGTGGAGCCGTCTTCGGTGATGTCCACCTCTACCTCGCCGCCCGGAACAATGACGCGGACGTGGCCGGTGACCTGGGAGGCATCGGCAAGCGCGGCGCACGCTGCCGCCACCGTTCCGGTGCCGCACGAGCGAGTCTCCCCCGAGCCGCGCTCGAAGACGCGCATGTGAATCACACCATCGCGCAAAGGTGTCACCAGCTCTACGTTGACGCCTGCCGGGAAAAAATCAGTGTCAAAGACAGGCTGCTCAAGGCGCTTTCCAGCCAAGGCCTCTGCGCTAAGCCCCGGGATTACAGCCGCCAAATGGGGGTTTCCCACGTCCACTCCTAGCCCGGCGAAGCTCTCCCCCGCCATCGCAGCCGTGGAGACACCGAGCACCTGTGCTGGTCCCATCTCCACGCTAACTTCGGCCTCAGTCTCGCTGAAAGAGTGCACGGTAACCTGCTTGGCGCCGGCGCGCGTGCCCACGGTGAAGGTGTCTTCTTCCACCAACCCACGGGAACGGACCCAATGCGCGAAGACGCGGGTGCCGTTGCCACACATTTCCGCCACGGAGCCATCCGCGTTGCGGTAGTCCATGAACCAGTCATCGGCGTTAATACCCGGCGCGAGCTCATCGATTTCTCCAGAAGCGAGCAGTTCACCAGCGCGGATGACGCGCAGTACACCGTCGGCGCCGATTCCGGCTCGACGGTCACACAGTGCCGCCACCTTTTCCGGCGGTAGCGGCTCGGTTCCCTCCACAATGACGAAATCGTTCTCAGTTCCGTGGCCTTTAGCAAAGTTCATAGCTGTAGAGTCTAACGCCCTTCGAGGACACGCAAAGCCTGCGTGGTCGTGTCAGCCGCGGCATCCAACCAGTGGATCCGTTTATCGCGGTTGAACCAGGCGCGCTGGCGGCGCACATAGCGGCGGGTTCCGGTGATAGTGCGCTCCACTGCCTCCTCCCATGTCAGCTCTCCGCGCTGTGCTTGGAGAACTTGGGCATAGCCAATCGCCCGCCCGGCTGTGGACTCAGCCTTCAAGCCGCGGATTTGGAGGCTCTCCACTTCCTCCACCAGCCCCTTGTCGAACATGAGGCGGCTACGCAGCTCGATGCGCGGGTTCAACCAGCTGGCTTCCGTGCGCAACCCGAGGATTCTCGTGCCCCACCGGGGCGGGGCGTTCTTCGGTGGCTGGCTGGCTTTGAAAGGCTTGCCTGTAAGCTCGATGACTTCCAGTGCGCGCACGGTACGGCGCGGGTCCTTATCTTCAATGATGGCCGCGGCTGCCGGGTCCACGCTGGCAAGCTCTGCGTGCAAGGCATCGGTACCAATCTCTTGGCGCCGGGCTTCCCAGCGAGCGCGCACCTGCGGATCAGTGGGCGGGAATTGCCAATCATCCACGAGTGATTGGACATAAAGCATGGAGCCGCCCACCAAGATCGGAGTCTTGCCACGCGCTCGAATACTCTCGATATCCGCGATGGCAGCGGACTGATAGCGTGCTACCGACGCCGTTTCCGTCACGTCCCACACATCGAGCTGATGGTGTGGGATACCTTCGCGTTCCTCCATCGTTAGCTTGGCGGTGCCGATGTCCATGCCACGGTAGAGCTGCATCGAATCAACGTTGACAACTTCCCCGTCAAGCTCGTGTGCAAGAGCTACGCCGAGAGCCGACTTTCCGGAGGCCGTCGGGCCGACCACTGCAATGGGGGTTGGCGCGTGCGGGTGAGTATGAGTCATCAGCACTGCCACCCCGCCACATAGCGCCCTACCCCGAGGGTTGAATCCGCTGCCCGAAGCTCCGCGTGCCGTGGGTGCACGCCTGCCAGCTGTGCCCAGAGGTTCGTCTCGAGCACACCTGCGGACCGCAGACGTGCCTCGTCGCAGTGTGCTTCCCCGCCGGCAAGAACGCTTTCGCACCACAGGTGGGCATCCCGTGCGCCGTCGACGAGGGCTAGTGGCGCGCGTTTGGTCAGGCCTGCTGAGCCATCAACACAGACAACGGTCAGGCGGGCGGGACGGACCTCACCGAGTTCAGCGCGGGAATCCTCCACCACGAAGCCTGGTTCATCGGGTGTGTGGGCAAGCGCGCGACAAAGCACGTAGCGGGCCATGATTTCTGGCAGAAAGTTGCCTCCGCCGACGTCGACCTGCGGCGCTCCCCATGCTCGCAAGCTTCCCGTATGCTCGGTGCGCCACCGAGTATCACGCGATCCCACGATATCTACCTTGAGAGGGCCTCCGCCGCTTATGCGTGCGGCATCGCGAGCGAGCTCGCAGGCCGCGCCGAGCAGCGCGCGCGAAGCGTCATCGCCGGGAGAGAGTTCTTCCGCCAGAGCCGGGGAGGCTGGCATAACCATGAGATTCTGCATCAACTCCCATCCTATAAGGTTTGTTTTTCGGGGTTAACACGCGGCTGCACGGCGGAAACGGTAGTGTTGTGTCACATAAGTTTTGGCAGCCGTGTCGCGCGGCGCGATAGTACCGAAGGTGGTTTCCTACCATGTCCGCTATTCCTTCTCCTGGAGCCATGCCCCGCAAGGGCGCTCGTCCCGGCCCGTCGGCTTCCGCCCCCGCCGCACGACCGGTGCAGCCGGCAAAGAATGATCCCGCTAAATGGGGCCGCGTTGATGCTGATGGTTCGGTCTTTGTGAAGTCGCCCGAAGGTGAACGCAAAATCGGCGAATGGCAGGCAGGCACCCCAGAAGAAGGCTTGGCGCACTTTGGCGCCCGCTACGACGATCTGTCTACCGAAATCGAGCTGCTGGAATCCCGCCTGCAGGCGCATCCGGACGATGCAGCGTCGATCAAATCAACCGCGGCAGAGCTCCGGGACTCCCTGCCCACGCAGGCAGTGATTGGTGATATTGCCGCCTTGGACAAGCGCCTGAGCACCGTCATTGAGCATTCCGTGGAGGCCGGCGAGCAGGCGCAGGCTAACAAGGCTCGCCGCCGCGAAGAGGCAATCGCCAAGAAGGAAAAGCTGGCGGCCGAGGCCGAGGACATCGCCGCCAACTCGACGGAGTGGAAGGCCGCCGGCGACCGCATTCGCGCCATCCTCGAGGAGTGGAAGCAGATTCGTGGCATCGACCGTCAGACGGATGATGCACTGTGGAAGCGCTATTCCCGCGCCCGCGATTCCTTTAACCGTCGTCGGGGCTCGCATTTCGCCGAGCTCGATCGCAACCGCGCTGCAGCCCGCGCCAAGAAGGAAGAGCTAGTGGAGCGCGCGGAGGCTATTAAGGAATCCACCAACTGGGGTGAAACGGCGCGTGCTTACCGTGACCTCATGACGGAGTGGAAGGCCGCTGGCCGCGCTCCCCGCGAGATCGACGATAAACTCTGGGCCCGCTTCCGTGCCGCGCAGGACCACTTCTTCAACGCCCGCAACGCGGTCAACGACGAACGGGATAAGCAATTCGCAGAAAACGCCGCCGCCAAGGACGCGCTCATTGCGGAATATGACTCCCAGATTGATCCATCCAAGTCCATCGACGCTGCAAAGGCCAAGCTGCGGGAGCTGCAGGAAAAGTGGGAAGAGATTGGTTTCGTCCCGCGCAAGCAGGTGCGCGAATACGAGTCTAAGATCTCGGCGTTGGAAAAGCGCGTAAGCGACGCCGAGGATTCACAATGGCGCCGGACGGACCCAGAGGCCCAAGCCCGCGTGGCCCAGTTCCAAGCCAAGGTGGATGAATTCACTGCACAGGCGGAGGCCGCAGACGCCAAGGGCAATGCCAAAAAGGCAGAGGAACTGCGCGCCCAGGCGCAGCAATGGCAGGAGTTCGCGGATGCCGCTGCGGCTGCTGTCAACGATAAGTAGCGGCTCCCAGTCTGAGTGTTCGTTCAGATAGTCGCCCCGCCGGGCTCGGCACACGCTGAGCCGGCGGATTGCCTCCGCAGCTTTGTCTTCGACGCTAACCTTGCCGCACAGGAAGCCAGCGGTGATCCCGCGGCCAGTGGCTCTCCACGCCGTGTGCTCCAGCGCTTGCAAGGCTCCGCAGAGTCCGTGACTTACCTTTTCGGGCTCACTACCACTGCTATGGGCACTGCAGGAGAACTGGGGCTGCCGGTCATTTCAGCAGCCGAGCCCAGCCCAGAAATCGACTTCGACGGTTTCATCCATATCTCACTTCCTCTCTTGGAGGAAACGGACAACGCCGATATCGAATGCGTTCTCGCCGCGGATCTCTTGCCCTTGCCTGGGGAGGAACTAGAGCCAGAGGCTCTCGACGTTACGCGAGCCCTCGCCCGCGAGGCACTCCGGCTTACCCGCCAACTGGGCCGCAAGAATGCCCAGGTTGGCATGCTGTATCCGCCGGACGCGGACCATACCTACGATCCAATGTCGCAGGCCTACCTCGAACTGGGGTTTCGCCAGAAGCACGCCGAGCGTCAGATGTACGTCGACATCCAGCCCACTGCCCCGGTGCTCGGTGCGCAGGTGTGGCCGGACTATGACATCCCGAAAGAGCTTCTGGATGATGTCCTCCGCTTGCTCACCATTGCCTCCGCCGACGCCGTGTACGGTGACTTGAGCGTTGAGCCCATCGTGTGGACGCGGCAGCGCCTCAACGAAGCTTACGCCCGGCTACGCTCCCGGAAGGCTCACACGTTGCTCGTCGGCATTCTCGAGCGCGGTCGAGTCGTCGCACTCACGGAGCTGTCGCGCCACGGCGATGCAGACCCCGAAGTGTGCGAGTGGACTCTCACAGTCACCGACCGCGCCTACCGCCGGCGCGGACTGGCCACGCGCGCCAAGCAGCATGCTCAGTACGCGGTGACGCACCACTGGCCCACCGTTCGCCGGGCGTACTGTTCTGTGGCCCAAGCTGATCCAGCGATGAATGCGCTCTACGCGCGCCTCGGCGCGCATATCATCTCCGCCAGCAGCGCCTACGAGCTCACCGTGTAGAGCGGATAATCGGTGTAGCCGCGCTCCCCACCTGTGTAAAACGTTCCTTCGTCCGGCGCGGTGATTGGAAGCTGCTCCTGCCAGCGGCGAACGAGGTCCGGGTTCGAGATGGCCAAGCGGCCCACGGCCACCGCATCACCATGCTGAACCAGCTCCTCGGCTTCGGCACGCTGGGTGACCTGGACAAATCCCGAATTCAGGATGACGCGGGTGCGCCCGTTAGCGCGTGCAAGGGTGCTCAGCTCAGTAATGAGCTCACCGGTAGGCTCTGCGTGGAGGAAGGAAACATAGGCCAGACCGAGGTCTTCACTTGCACGGAGCAGCCCTCCATACGTGGCAAGCACATCCGCGGCGTCAGTTTCCTCGATGCCCTGAATATTGTGTTGTGGCGACAGCCGCAGTGCGAGACGGTCTGCACCGATCTCCTCGGCCACAGCACGGAGGATTTCCTCCACGAGGCGATAGCGATTCTCTGGGTTTCCACCATAAGCATCCTCTCGGTGATTGGAGCTCGGGGAAAGGAATTGATGCAGAAGGTAGCCATTGGCGCCATGGATCTCTACGCCATCCATCCCTGCGTCGATGGCGTTGCGAGCGGCCTGACGGAACTCTCCGATGATGCGAGGTAGCTCTTCAACGTCGAGGGCTCGGGGAACCGGACACTCTTTGCGGGACTCAAAATCTCTGACCGCAGTCCCAGAGGCCACTGCGGAGGGCGCTACCGGCTGTGCCCCTTCGAGGAGACTGGCATGAGACAGGCGCCCGCCATTCATTACCTGCATGAAAATGCGCCCGCCGGCCTCATGGACGGACTCCGTCACGCGACGCCACCCGGCAATCTGCTCTGGAGTTTCGACACCGGGCTGGCCAGGAAAGGCGCGGCTCGTCATCGAGGGGAATACGCCCTCTGTCACGATAAGGCCCATGGAAGCGCGCTGCGTGTAGTACGTCTCGTGCACATGTGTGGGGACACCGTCACGGCCTGCCCGTGAGCGGGTCAAAGCTGCCATGGTCACGCGGTTTGGCAGGGTTAGTCGTCCCAATTCAAGTGAGTCGAAGAGTGTAGTCATGCACTCCACAACACGATAGTAGGAGTGCTTATTCCTCGCCCTGCTGACGGCGGTGGCGTGAGGCGGCGCGTGAGCGGCGGTCGTCGATAAGCAGCGGGTTCTGCTCCGCTGGCAGCTCAGTCGCGGCTTCGTTTTGCAAGACACCCACGTGGTCAAGCTGCCCCGAGACTTCACGGACACGCTCAGCGGCGGCTAGCTGCTCAGGGCTGCGGCGCAACGCAACTTGGCAGTACACAAGAAAGGCCACCAACGTCGAGATAGCACCCGCGTACATGCCGATGGAAGCACCCTCAGCGGCGCCGCCGCGGTACCAGAAGCCCCATAAGTTGACGAAAAAGGAGATGGTCACCATCATCCATGCGGCGAGAGCTACAGACGTCCGCCGCGTGAGGAGTGTGGCCGTGGTCAGAATACCCACGCCACCCAACGCTAGCCAGGCGCTGACGGTCTCCATAAGCGAGATCCGGACTCCCTCAACGGTTCCTCCGACGAAGAGCGCTTCCCATCCGCGAGCCTCGCCAGCATAAGGAAGCACCAGGTACGCTACCCACGCCAGGACGGATACGATGAGCGCGTATTTGTGCTTTCCCAGTTCAATGGTCCTCGCTGCACGCTTCTCTGCCGCGACGGCGTCGCGCACCTGCTTCAAGTCATCACTCATAGAACCGGAGCCTACTCTCTTCTAACAGCCGCAAGAATCAGCCGGCGCGCTGGGCTTGCCGACGCCCGGCAGCCCCAGCCCCACCCCAATCGGAGCCGTCGTAGGTGTCTGCCCTGCCGCCGACATATCGCCGGCCTTCGTGCGGCGGTGCTCGCTGACGCCGGAGTCAGCAACCAGGAAGAAGGAGCCCGCACCCGTCACGGTGGTGTGCACGACATCACCGGGACGAATCTCCGCGGAAATGTCCTTGCCCGCAGGATCGACGGGAGCGAAGTGAACGAGGCGACCGTCGCGGGCACGGCCGGTAAGGCGGTGAGTCTCGGCGGACTTACGGCCACCTTCCGCCTGAACCAGAAGCTCCACATCGGAACCGACGAGCTTCGCGTTTTCCTCAGCCTGGATGGAGTCTTGCAGCGCTACCAAGCGCTCGAAGCGCTCCTGCACGACCTCTTTCGGTATCTGATTCTCCATTTCCGCAGCCGGGGTGCCTGGGCGCGGCGAGTACTGGAAGGTAAAGGCGGACGCGAAGCGGGCGCGGCGCACCACCTCTAGAGTGGCCTCGAAGTCTTCCTCCGTCTCGCCAGGGAAGCCCACAATGATATCCGTCGTAATGGCAGCATGCGGCATCTTCTCTCGCACTTCATCGAGAATGCCCAGGAACTTCTTCGTGCGATAGGAACGGCGCATGTCCTTGAGCACCTTGTCCGAACCAGACTGAAGCGGCATGTGCAGCTGTGGGCACACCGCTGGGGTCTCCGCCATGGCATCGATAACATCGGACGTAAACTCGGCAGGGTGTGGGGAGGTAAAGCGGAGGCGCTCAAGGCCCTCAATCTTGCCTACTTCCCGCAGCAGCTTGGAGAAAGCGA
The DNA here is from genome assembly GCF_001811145.1 of Corynebacterium sp. HMSC062A03. Taxonomy (NCBI): domain Bacteria; kingdom Bacillati; phylum Actinomycetota; class Actinomycetes; order Mycobacteriales; family Corynebacteriaceae; genus Corynebacterium; species Corynebacterium sp. HMSC062A03. Next base: position 170,832 of record NZ_KV803680.1, read on the forward strand.
AGCGGTCCCGCGGCAGATCCGGGTCGGCGAAGTTGACACCATAGGCGTTGACGTTTTGCCCCAACAAGGTCACCTCGGACACGCCCTGGTCCACCAGTGCTTGAACCTCTGCGAGGATATCGCCTGGGCGGCGGTCCTCTTCCTTGCCGCGCAACGAGGGAACAATGCAGAAGGTACAGGTGTTATTGCAGCCTACGGATACCGATACCCACCCGGCATAAGCGGATTCGCGCTTTGCCGGCAGCACGGACGGGAAGGCCTCCAGGGCGTCGACGATCTCGACCTGGGCCTCATCGTTGTGGCGGGCACGCTCCAGCAATGCCGGCAGGGCAGCCATGTTGTGGGTTCCGAAAACAGCGTCTACCCACGGCGCATGGTCAAGGACTGTGTCCTTATCCTTCTGCGCCAAGCAGCCACCCACCGCGATTTGCATGCCCGGGTGGTTTTCCTTCGTCTTCTTTAACGCACCCAACGTGCCGTACAGGCGCTTATCGGCGTTCTCGCGCACGGCGCAAGTATTGAAAACGATGAGGTCAGGCTCAGTGCCCTCCGGTGCCGCCGAATAGCCGGCTTCCTCAAGCAGGCCGGAGATGCGCTCTGAGTCATGAACGTTCATTTGGCAGCCGAAAGTCCGCACCTCATAGGTGCGGGGCTGGGAATTAATTACGGGGGAGTTCACGGGGGACATTCTAACTGGCCCATCCGACTACTCATAATGCCTTAAGTTCGGCAATGCGTGCGTCCAAGACCTCAATGGAGATACGCATAACGAGTTCCTGGTTATAGCCGCGCCGCGCGAGCGTGCCAACGATGCGACGCAAGAACTTGTCCCTCTCATGCCGGTCAGCGGGAACCCTCTTGAGGGTTCGCACCTTCTTTTCAGCTACCTGGCGGGCGACAGCCTCTTCAGATTCTTCAGTGATCTGCTCTAAAGCTATGGCACGGTCGGCAGCCTCGACGCCCTTCTCCTTCAATTCGAGGTTGAGGGCCCGGGCCGATTTTCCTCGCCGGGCGTGACGCTGACGCACCCACTCCTTGGCAAAGGCTTCATCATCAACAAGCCCTACCCCTGCTAAGTCATCGACGACAGTGTCAACGACCTCTGGCTCAAAGTCCGCAGCGACGAGCCGGTCACGCAGCTCCTTGCGGGAACGCGCCCGCTGATCCAGTAGACCTAGCGCACGGGAACGCACGGGTGCCTTCGCCGCTTCGGCTTCCGCGTCAATGAGTTGCCCGCCGGCGTCACCCGACTCGTAGGCTTCGAGAGCGCGACGCAGCTTTTCGAGTTTCTCTGGTGAAGGTTGTGGCATTGATTCCGATTAGTCGTCGTCGAAATCGACGTTCGGTACAAGATCCACAGCCTCATCCGTCAGCGGATCGTCCGCGCCCGGCACGTCCATCGCTACATCCTCGCCCGCTTCGGCAGCGGCGGCACCAACGCCGAGTTTGACGAAGATCTTCTTTTCAATCTCATCCGCGAGATCTGGATTGTCCTTGAGGAAGTTACGGGCCTTTTCCTTGCCTTGGCCCAGCTGGTCGCCCTCATAGGTAAACCACGAGCCAGACTTCTTGATGAAGCCGTGTTCGACGCCCAAGTCAATGATGGAAGACTCGCGCGAAATGCCCTCGCCGTACATGATGTCGAACTCAGCGATCTTGAACGGCGGGGAAACCTTGTTCTTCACAACCTTGAGCTTGGTGCGGTTACCAATGGCATCCTGACCATCCTTCAGGGTCTGGATTCGGCGAATATCGCAACGCACCGAGGCGTAAAACTTCAGCGCCTTACCACCCGTCGTGGTTTCCGGCGAGCCAAACATTACGCCGATCTTTTCACGCAGCTGGTTGATGAAGATGGCGGTGGTGCCCGAGTTGTACAGAGCACCGGTCATCTTGCGCAGCGCTTGGGACATGAGGCGCGCCTGAAGGCCAACGTGGCTATCTCCCATCTCGCCCTCAATCTCAGCCTTCGGTGTCAGCGCCGCGACCGAGTCAATGACAATGATGTCAATGGCACCGGAACGCACCAGCATATCGGCGATTTCCAAAGCTTGCTCACCGGTATCTGGCTGGGAAACCAACAGGTTGTCCGTATCCACGCCGAGTAGGCGCGCATACTCCGGGTCGAGAGCGTGCTCAGCATCGATAAATGCGGCGATGCCACCAGTTTTCTGCGCCGATGCAATGGCGTGCAGCGCAACGGTGGTCTTACCCGAGGATTCCGGGCCATAAATCTCCACGATACGCCCACGCGGGAAACCGCCGACGCCTAATGCGATATCGATAGCTGTGTTGCCGGAGGAAATGGCTTGGATTGGCGGGCGGTCATCATCGCCCAAACGCATGACGGCGCCCTTACCAAAATCCTTCTCAATCATCGCCATTGCGGCATCAAGGGCCTTTTGACGATCATCGCCCTTGTTCGCCGTCGAGGACTTCTTCTTCGTAGCCATTCATTTCCTCACTATCGTGCGTCAGTTGTTGTGCATTCTTGCTCGTTAATACGTGCGTGTTAATGCTTGAGTGTTAATTAAAGGTGGCACCTAGTTAGACTGCCGCCTCGTGACTTTGGTTCCCAGGCTTTGACTCAATTAGCCTTTCATCCTCACCACAAGCCACGAAAGCACCCTAACGCGCTCACCGGACCACGTCCCCACAATACACACACAAGTGTTCGATTGGCCATTCTGCCGTGACGCGTGTCCAGGGCGCCAAGTCCGTTACTGGCGCACCCACGGGCCACCCTGCTCCTGCCGAGAGAAAGTCACCTTCTCAGAAGCTGGAAGAACGGCCACCTCCTCCCCTAGTTGACCACACATGTCTAGCTCGTCAAGGTCAGCCCTACTGCTCATGAATGAGGAATACCCGGGCCTTTGCACATCCCGGTAGAGCTCAACCTGCCCCGCAGCAGGCGGCACCCACTCATCGTCCTCATCACTACCGCCCTGCCAGGTACCTTCGCTCGCCGCTAGGACATCTTTTTCGGAAGCACCGGGGCAAATTAAGATCACCCGTTCATACTCGGAATCAAAGATGTCACCGATCTGCATGTCCACGCTGCCAGGATCCCCCTCCTTCACCCCGGCTGCCCTATCGATATTTTCAATGACATTCGCGGAATTCATCAACGAACATCCAGTCAGACCACCTATGACCAAGCCGGAGAGAAGCGCCATTGCACCCCCGCGCACGCTTAGGTGCATCACATCGTTAAACCATGCTTGTCCCTGCCTATCTGCCATGCCCCGAGGGTACCCCGTTCGGGGTGATCGTGGGATCCAAAGCCCATGCTTGAACGGTGTTCAAAAGGGCTCATTTGCTGCACCGTTACCCCGCTGGATAAACTTTGGCCCATGAAAAAGAATTCCGTCGCGGCTGACATCGCGTACGTCGCGGTCTTCACCGCGCTCATCATAGTCTTTGCTTTCGTCTCCATCCCCACCCCCACCGCGGGTGTGCCCATCGTTCTCCAAAATGCCGTTATCATCCTGGCCGGCCTGGTTCTCGGCGGCCGGCGCGGCCTCTTCGTCGGTCTGCTTTTTATAGCTCTCGGCCTCGTTGGTCTTCCCATCCTGGCTGGCGGGCGCAGCGCGTTAAGTGCTATCGCCGGCCCCACGGTGGGCTACCTCGTTGGATATGTGGTCGCTCCGGCCATCACCGGTCTTATCGCCTACCGGGCGCCGCGCGGCAAGGGAGGCATGACCGCCATCCTCGCCATTGCTGCTCTTGTTGGCTTAGCTGTGCAATATTTCTGTGGAAGCCTGGGCCTAGTGTTCCGCTCTGACATGTCCTTCGGGGCTGCCATCATTGCCCAAGGCCCATTCATCATCCCCGATCTCATCAAGGTCGCCGTCATGGTCATTATCGCGGTCGGTGTCCATGCAGCATTCCCCGATCTGATGGGTCGACGCGCTCAAGCGAAGTAACTCCCGTGCCGCAGATCGATTTCCGCAATGTTTCCGTCGCCTTCGACGAAACCCCCGTACTCAAAGACATTTCACTCTGCTTGAGCGAACAGCGCATCGGCATTATCGGTGCCAATGGTGGCGGCAAGTCCACGCTCGTTCGGCTCATCAACGGACTCGGTGAACCCACCAGCGGTCAGGTGGTGGTGGACAACCTGGACGTCGCCAAGCACGGCAAGGAAATCCGACGCCGCGTGGGTTTCGTCTTTTCTGATGCCGAGAACCAGATCGTCATGCCGCAGGTACGCGATGACGTGGAGTTCTCCCTGCGTCGTCTCAAGTTGTCTCGGGAAGAACGTACCAAGCGTGTCGACGCCGCCCTCGAACGCTTCGGCCTAGGCCCCTTGGCAGAGCAGTCTCCGCACACGCTCTCAGGTGGGCAGAAACAGCTCCTTGCACTGGCCTCAGTACTGGTCATCGAACCGACCATCATCATCGCTGACGAGCCAACCACCCTGCTCGACCTGCGCAACCGCGACCGCATTCGCCGCGAGTTCGCGCGTCTGGAACAACAGCTCATCGTCGTCACTCACGATCTAGACTTCCTCTCCGATTTCGACCGCGTTCTGTGCATAGACAACCACAGCGTCGTTGCCGATGGAGCACCCGAGGAGGTCATCCCCTTCTACACGAACCTTATGGAATCCCGCCCGCTCTAACTCATGCCCAAGAACATCCCACTCGGCTTCTATGTCGACGCCGATACCATCATTCACCGCATCCCCGCCGCGGTGGAGTTCCTACTACTCATCGCCTTCATTCTCGTAACATCGCTGGCGGTGCACACGATCCCTTGGGCGGCGGTGAGCCTGGCTCTCCCCCTTGGCCTCTTCCCTATTGCCCGAGTTCCTTTCCGCGTTGCGTTTGGCCAACTCGCACCGCCGCTCTACCTTCTCCTCGCGCTCGCCGCGTTCCAGTGGTGGCAGAAAGACCTGACGGCGGCTGCCATCATGTTCCTCACCATCTACGCCGCCATTAGCGCGGCGGTGCTGCTAACACTCACCACAAAGGTCTCGGAGATGATGGACTCCCTGGATCGCGCCCTGGCTCCTCTGGGGCGCCTCGGGGTCCCCGTTGAGAACATCACGCTAGCGATGTCCCTGACCATTCGTTTACTTCCCCTGATGCTAGGGACGGTCGTCGAGGTGCTGGACGCACGAAAAGCCCGGGGTGCCACGGCATCACTAACCGCCTTTGGCACCCCGGTTATCATTCGCTCGATCCGTCGCGCACGCGCCATGGGCGAGGCCCTGCAAGCGCGCGGCGTCGGAGACTAAACTTTATTCACCGCGCAGCTCACGCAGGCGAGCCTGGACGGCATCATCCTGCATGTTCGGCTGAGCCTTAGCTTCAGCCGAACCGATTGCCTGCTGGGAGTTGCCCTCTACAGCCTTCGGATTGTTCATCTCGGCGCGAATCTGCTCAAGACGGGAGTGGCCAGCCAGCTGCACACCGGCCTGCTCAATCTCATGCATTCGGTTCGACACAGAGTTCTCCGCGAGCTCCGCCTGACCCAAAGCCTTGGAGTAGCGGCGCTCAATCTTATCGCGCACGGCATCTAGGGAAGGCGTGTTGCCATTCGCGGTAAGCTCGTTCATCGAGTTAAGGGAGTCGGAGACCTTCTCCTGCATCTTGGCCTGCTCGAGCTGGGACAGCAACTTCGAGCGCTCGTTAACCTTCTCACGCAAAGCCATGCCATTGCGCTCGACGGCCTTCTTAGCCTGCTCCGCCTGCTGCAGTGCCTGATCATGCAGCTTCTTGGTGTCTTCAACAGACTCCTCCGCGGTTACCAGCTGGGCGGCAAAGGCTTCCGCTGCGTTCTCATACTCGGTAGCCTTCTGCACGTCACCCTCAGCACGGGCCTTGTCCGCCAAGCTGAGAGCGTTGCGGGTGTTTTGCTGCAGCTTTTCAATCTCACTAAGACGACGGTTGAGCTGCATCTCCAGCTGACGCTGATTACCAATCACCGCAGCGGCCTGCTGGGATAGCTCCTGGTGCTGGCGCTGCGCGTCCTCGATCGCCTGCTCGATCTGCACCTTCGGATCAGCGTTCTCTTCGATCTTCGAGTCAAAGAGAGCCATCAAGTACTTCCAGGCCTTTACGAATGGATTCGCCATAACAGAAGGTGCCTTTCTCAGCAGTTCGTTGTGTGGATAAATGGGTAATCAGAGTATTCTCTGCCTGCCTAATATTAGCGAAGCAAGGAGAGCTACGCCGCAGTTCTATAACTCGGATGCAGCTGGCGCAGTGGATGCAAGTTCCTCATCCATCGACGGCAACGCCATGTAGCCGGCCGCCTCAATGAGGACATCGGAGACGCTGACATCAAGTGCATAGCAGACAGAGGCCAGCAGCTCGGAGGAAACCTCCTTGCGGCCACGCTCCAGCTCCGAAAGATATCCCGGGGAAACACGCGCCACACCGGCGAGCTCGCGGAGGGTCACGCCTTTATCCGCGCGGAAGGCGCGAAGCGTTAATCCGAGGGCCTCACGCAGCAGCGGCTCAGGAGTCCGCGTCGACCGCGCCGGGGACTGGGTGGGTTTATCGAGTAGTGCAACTGAAGTGTTCATCACCCCATACAACGGCTCAGCAGTCGTACTTGTTCCCACAATCAACTAATTTTCTTCAAGAGTTGATAGGAGAAGACTCAATGCCGCCTCAACGGCAGCGAAACGAATCGCGTTGCGCCCCTCAGCAGGAAGCTCATAAAGGACGCCGCGCTTGGCGACGCCCCCGCCACCCCTCCCGCATAACCCCACGTACACCGTGCCCGCGGGTTTGCCTTCCTGGAGGTCCGGCCCGGCTACACCAGTCAGCCCTACCCCCCAATCTGCACGCGTTTCAACGACCGCTGCCTCAGCCATCTGCGCAGCAGTCGCAGCAGACACCACGCCTTGCTCCTCAAGTTCTTCCACGGTGGTGTTGAGAAAATGAGCCTTGACCTCTGTCGCATACGTCACCAGCCCACCCCGCAGCACCGCCGAGGCTCCCGGGATGCACGCCACAGTCGCAGCGGCTAGACCAGCAGTAAGGGACTCACAGAACGCCACAGTTTCACCGCGTTCGCTGAGCGTGGATACTAGTTGCGCCTCGATGCTCATTGGTTCTCCCTATGGCCATCAATGAGGTACTGGATGCCGGTCAGGACGGTAACGAAGGCGGCGGCCAACATAACGAGGAGGCTCGGAAGGTCCATCCACCCTGGCAGCGGACAAAGATACAACGCCACCGCCACAGTCTGCAGAGCCGTCTTGAGCTTTCCGCCTTGGGAAGCCGGCACCACCTTCCCTTGACGCAGCAAGAAGAAGCGCCAAATCGTAATGCCGAATTCGCGAAACAGAATCAGCACGGTGATCCACACCGGCAAAGCCCCAGTGATATTGAGGCACACGAGGGCCGCGGTCATCAGGGCTTTATCCGCGATCGGGTCCGCAATCTTGCCAAAGTTAGTGATGAGTCCCCGCGCGCGTGCAATATCGCCATCCAACTTATCCGTGAGCATCAAGAGCGCGAAGCAGAGGAAAGCCCACCATTCATGGCCAGCGAGCACCAGCCAGGCAAACAGGGGGATAAAGAGGATGCGCAAACTGGTCAGGATGTTGGGCAGGTTCCAATTGGAGACCTCGGGGTTAACATCCGTAGTTTGAGATTGCTTGTGCGCAGCCTGAGAATCATTCACGCTCTTCATCCTACCGTGGCCTGCCTGCCCCTCGGGCGAGCACTACCATGGTCGGTATGAAGTATTTCGCAGTTTCCTATGAATACAATCCATCTAACCCGGTTATTGCTGAGGTTCGCCCGAAGCACCGCGAATTCATCGGCGCACTCCACGACAAGGGCCAGATCTGTGGCTCTGGCCCCTACACCGATTCCAAGGGCGGGGCGCTCATCGTCCTGCAATTTGAGGATGAGTCCGTAAAGGTGGCCGATGTCATCGCCCTCATGGACCAGGATCCCTTCTACACCGAAGGCGCTGTTACTGGGCGCGCTTTCCGCGAGTGGAATCCCGTTATTAATTCCTTCTAAATCCCCGCGGCCCGAGTTTAAGGCAGCTCGGACTTGGGAAGTTCGTCCGCCTTGCCGACGAGCTCGCCCTCCTTGTTGCGTACGATCTTGTTGCCAAAATCGTCCCAATCATAGTGGTTGTGAGAAACCACCACGCCACCCTGGGCTTGGTCGCGTTTGTCCTTCCACACTGACAGCAACACCGTAACCAGGAGGACGCCGACGATGACCAGTAGCGACACAAGGGTCGTAATCTCCGGTACTGCGCTGACATTCTCACCTCCATTGATGAAGGGCAAGTTGTTCTCGTGCAGAGCGTGGAAGAGCAGCTTGACACCAATGAACAGCAAGATAATACCCAGGCCATAAGGCAGGTAGACCAGGCGGTCCAACAGGCCATCAATGAGGAAGAACATTTGGCGCAGCCCCATGAGAGCGAAGGCATTGGTGGTGAAGACGAGGAAAGGCTCCGAGGTAATGCCGTAGATAGCTGGGATGGAGTCGAAGGCAAACATGACGTCGATCAGCCCGATAGCCGCCAAAGCAACGAAAAGCGGCGTCAGGGCGAATTTGCCCTTCTTCTCACCGGATTCCTCACGGTGGGTGAGCTTGTCACCGTGGTAGCGCGGGGTCACATGGACCACTTTGCGCAGCCACTTGACTACCAGCATGTCGTTGGGGTCGGTCTCGGGCGTCCCGTTGATCTCATCGATGAGCAGCTTGACTGCGGTGTAAATAAGGAAGATGGCAAACAGGTAGAAGACATCCGACCATGCCGCAATAATGGCCGCGCCCATCAAGATGAAGACAAGGCGGAAAACCAGCGCTAGGACGATACCGATGAGCAGGACCTTCTGCTGATACCTGCGGGGAATCTTGAAGGAGCCCATGACGAGCGAGAACACGAACAGGTTATCCACGCTCAACGCCTGTTCCGTCACCCAACCGGTGTAGAACTGTGCCGCATGTTCACTGTCCCACAGCACCCATACAACTCCGCCAAAGACAACGGCGACGGCCATGTAGAACAGTGTCCACCCACCGGATTCCTTGATGCTGGGCTCGTGGGGTGAGCGGACGTGGCTATAGAAATCGAAAACAAAAAAGCCCAAGATCACCGCGATGGTGATGGCCCAGACCCATAGTGGCACATGCATAATGAGTTATCCCTCCGGTCGACGCGACAATAAAGACCGGAGGTCTCCCCCGCTAGCAGGCTCTATGCACAGTCCCGCTAGCCGGCGCGACCGGGAACTGTACCGCAGTTGCCGTGTTGACGATCGACGCCGTGGATTGGGGTACTCCCCTCCAAGACTCGTCCTATCCTACACGGAGCTTAGAACGCACCTGTGGAGGGGTTAGCGGAGATTTCTACGGTGCGGGTATCGGCTTCAGCGTCATCTACCCCGCCGGCATCTTCAGCGTCTTGGACCTCCTTCGGGGCCTCTGCTGGGTCAGCGCCCTTGATCATCCAGATGATGGTGTCGAGCTCCTCCGGCTTGACCAATACCTCACGCGCCTTGGAGCCTTCGGAAGGCCCAACCACACCGCGCGACTCCATGAGGTCCATGAGTCGACCGGCCTTGGCAAAGCCGATGCGCAGCTTGCGCTGGAGCATCGACGTGGAGCCCAGCTGGGAGGTGACCACAAGGTCGACGGCCTCCAAGAGGTCGTCCATATCCTTGCCGATCTCTTCGTCGATCTCCTTCTTCGCCTCCGAGGCCTTATCGTCCGTCACGCCTTCGGTGTAGTTCGGCGAGCCCTGTGCCTTCGCGGCATCGACAACCGCCTGCACCTCCTCGTCGGAGACGAACGCACCCTGCATACGCACTGGGCGGCCGCCCTGCGGGATGAAGAGGCCATCGCCCATACCAATGAGTTTCTCGGCTCCACCCTGATCCAGGATGACTCGAGAGTCCGTAAGCGAGGACGTCGCAAAAGCCAGACGAGAAGGAACGTTGGTCTTAATAAGACCGGTCACCACGTCCACGGACGGGCGCTGCGTTGCGAGCACAAGGTGAATGCCGGCTGCGCGCGCCTTCTGGGTGATGCGGACGATAGAGTCCTCGATCTCCTTCGGGGCTGTCATCATGAGGTCTGCGAGCTCATCCACGACGCACACGATGTACGGGTACGGGCGCATCTCTCGCTGGGAGCCGGCAGGAGCCTGGTATTCGCCGCTGCGGACCTTCCGGTTGAAGTCCTCGATCTTGCGCACGCGGGCAGCCTGCATATCCATGTAGCGCTGCTCCATCTCCTCCACCAGCCACTGCAGGGCCGCCGCAGCCTTCTTCGGCTGCGTGATGATGGGAGTGATGAGGTGCGGGATACCTTCGTACGGTGTGAGCTCCACCATCTTCGGGTCGACGAGGATGAGGCGGACGTCTTCCGGCGTCGCGCGGGTCAACAGCGAGACCAGCATGGAGTTCACGAACGCCGATTTACCCGAACCGGTTGCGCCGGCCACGAGCAGGTGCGGCATCTTCTTCACGGAGAAGGAGGTGTACTCGCCTTCGATATCCTTGCCCAAGCCAATCAGCATGGGGTCATGGTCGGCGCGCAGTGCCGGGGAATCCAAGACATCGCGCAGACGCACCATCTCTCGGTCCGCATTGGGCACCTCAATGCCAACTGCGGACTTGCCCGGAATCGGGGTGAGCAGGCGCAGGTTATCCGTCGCGACGGCGTAGGCCAGGTTGGACTGCAGGTTTGTAATCTTCGAGACCTTGACGCCAGGGCCCAGCTCGATCTCATAGCGCGTGACTGTCGGACCACGACTAAAACCGGTGACCTGGGCATCGACCTTGAATTCTTCGAAGACCTCGGTGATGGCCTCGATGATGCGATCGTTAGCCTCCGTGCGTGCCTTCGCAGGTTTGCCGGCGGTGAGCAGGTCCGTCGTCGGCACATCGTAGCCGCCGCCCAGGGCAGTGTCTTCCGCACCACTCGGAGCTGCGGGTGTTTCTTCGGCTACGCTCTGGGCTTCATCCTCAATCTTGGCACCCGTTCGCGCATCACGTCCGGATCGTTCCTGGAACATGCGCACTGCCTCGGAATGAGCGGCGGAGACCACGTCCTCTCCCGCTGAGCCAGCCGACGCTGCGCTTGCCGACGCCTCGGCAGCCGCCGCTCCCAGTGCTGCACCGGCGGCACCGCCGACGTCCACGCGGGGACGCTTTTTCGGTGCTGGTTTGGATACTGACTGCGGTGCCGCCTTCTGCTCCGACTGCGGAGCAGGCTCCGGTTCCGGCACGACAGGGATCTCATCTGTGTCATCGACTCGGCTATCAAGGCTTGGGCGGCCGTGCTGTACCGGCTCCTGGGATACTGGCTGTGCCGCGGAGTCAAAGGAAACCGTGGCATTCTCATCCGGCATCTGCCTCGGGGGCTGCTTCGGTGTCAGCTTCGGGCGCGGGCGCGGAGTATACGCCGGGCGTGCGGGACGCTCGCGCCCTTCGGCGATGGCGTCGATGTCCTCGCTGGCGTAGCCGTAATCGTCCGCGGGAGCGTCGTCAAGCAGCTCCTCATCTGAGCGGTTCTTCCGATCGCGGAGTTCGCCGAGGAGCGCGGAAAACTGGGCGGCCACGAAGTCATATGCCTCGCGCAGGGTGATGCCAGTGATATTGAGCGCTCCGTACACGATGAGCAGGAAAAGCAGTGGCACCGCCACATAGCTGGAGAAGGCCGCTACCAATAGCTCGCCTACTAGATACCCGATGCCACCACCGGCCTCTCCGGCGGCATTGTCCTTCCAGGTCAGCTTCGGGAGCCCAGCGAAAATATGGATGAGGCTGAGCATGCACACCACGATGAGGGCGGTGCCACCCACGACGCGCGGCTTGAAATGGCCCGCGGGACCGGACAGGTCCATCATGAGCGCGATGGCAACCGCAATCAATGCCACGGGAAGGACATAGGCGCCTGCACCAATGACGTAGCGAACAGCATTGGTGAGGTATTCACCGATAATGCCGGCGACTTGGAACCACGTTGCACAGGCAAGGATGATGGCCACACCAATCAGCACGAGCGCAACCGCATCTGGATTAGAGACACGAATGCTCTTCTCCATGCGAGTAGGGCGCTCCATAACGGTCGTCGGCATATCACCGTCGACGTCATGGGCCCGGGTCACCTTGCTCTTCGACGAAGCAGCGCCCTCTGCCCTCTTGCTAGTTTTTTTATTCTTCGCGCGTCCAGAAATTTCCCCTGGCTCCCTCAACTCGTCGTAATCATCAATTGCCCCCTCATCATGGGGCGCATCATAAGCAGAATCGTAGAGATCCTCGTCCCGGCTTCCCGCTTCAGCTGGCTTAAGCCCAGCGAGGCCATGCCCGACTCCCCGCGCCATGCTTCCCATGCCCTTGGCGGTGGCGCCAAAAACGCTGCCGAGTCCGCGGCCAACGGCACGAAAGGCGCTGCCGGTCCTCTCCTCGGAGGTCTCGGCAGCGCGGGTTGCAGACGTCAGCGAGTAGCTTGTGCGGCCCGACGGCCGCGCCCGATTTACGGTGCGACCTCGACCGGAGGCGCGAGACGGAGCGTTCTTGACAGACATGCCTGCCACTCTAGTAGCAAACGCACCATTAACCACATGCGCCACACGCGCATGCTAAAGAATTTTCGCAGTTCAGCCTACAGGCTTGACCTAACGATGGCGGAGGTATCGCCCTCGATCTCAACCCGCGCGGCCTCGCGGCCGAAAGCCCACAAAAGCAATTCGGCCACGGTGCCACGCACCCGCACCACTGCATCGCCTTGCTCCGAAACGCGCCGCTTATCCGCGGCCACGATCGGTGGAAAGCCCTGTGGTTCCAGCACGACAGGACGGCGAGAACGTGATAACAGCCGTGTGCCTAGTAGTTTCAACGGCGCAAGAAGCTCGGCGTGTGCGGCTCGTGACAAATCCCGCGGTTCAGTGTGACCATTGGCGCGGCGAAGATCCTCATGATGGACAAAGTGCTCCGCAGCATTGAATACTGGGTCCGCATAGCGCAGAGGATTGAGTCTGCCCGCTCCCCTACCCCAGGAATCAACAAGCTCCTCATATGCCTTCTGCGCACGAATCTTCCTAGCGATGTCATCAGCATGAGAAGACAGTGCCGGGATAAAAGCCCCGATCGCAGCATCAGGGCGGTTCTCACGAACCCACAAATGCGTTATGAGGTCATGGGCCGACCAGCCCACGCACAACGTCGGTGCGTCGGGACCAAGTTCATGAAATAACGCCACCATTTTGGCGCGCTCGCTTGAGGAAAACGACATACGCCCCAGCATACCCACCAAAGACGGGAACGCTGGGGCGCTGTTGGCCTAAAGCCTAGAGCGATTCACGGGAAGCGTGAACTTCGTCGTCGTCAGGCAGCAAGATATCCGAGTTCGTCGGCACAATGGTCGGCAGAATCACCGGCTCGCGCTTGTACTTGGAATCCATGAGCTTCGACACCTTGCGGCGCAGCTTCTGCACCATGCGGTAGGTATCGTTCTCACCCTCCGCTGCGAGGTCATTCATGGTGTTCTCCACCATCTCAGCCACCTCGGGCACGATTCCGCGGTCATCGTCGGAGAAGCCCGTTGTGGACACCGTCGGGTGCTCGAGCAGGCGCGAGGTGCGGTTATCAATGACACAGGTGATGGAAACAACGCCGCCAGCACCCAGGTTGGTGCGGTCCGCCAGGGTATCGGCGTCGACATCACCCATCGACACACCATCGACGTAGAGGTTACCCACAGGGATCTGGCCGACAACTTCAGCGCGGCCATTGCGCAGATCGACGACAACACCGTTCTGAGCCAAGACCACGCGGTCGCGGGCCACACCGGTGGAAATAGCCAGCTCCTTGTTCGCGCGGAGGTGGCGCCACTCGCCGTGCACCGGCATCGCGTTCTTCGGGCGGGCAGCGTTGTAGAGGAAGAGCAGCTCGCCACCGTAGCCGTGGCCGGAGGCGTGAACCTTAGCTTCCTTGTTGGTGATGACTTCAGCACCAATCTGAGAGAGCATGTTGATAACGCCAAACACGGCTTCCTCGTTACCCGGAATCAGGGAGGAGGAGAAGATGATGAGGTCACCATCGCGGACCGTGATCTGGCGGTGCTCGCGGCGGGCCATGCGGGACAGCGCCGCCATCGGCTCGCCCTGGGTACCGGTGGTAATGAGCAGCACCTTGTGCGGAGCCATCTTGGCTGCTTCATCGATCGGGATAATGGTGCCGCGCGGCACCTTGAGGAAGCCCATCTTCTCCGCAATTTCCATGTTGCGCATCATGGAGCGACCGTTGAAGGCAACCTTGCGGCCGGCGGCCACGGCGGCGTCGATAGCCGCCTGCACGCGGTAAACGTTGGAGGCGAAGGTGGCGATGATTACGCGCTGCTTGGCCCCAGACACCAGCCGCTTAAATGTTGCCGGAATGTCGCCCTCAGAGGCAGACACACCCGGAATGTTGGCGTTGGTGGAGTCACACAGCATGAGGTCCACGCCCTCATCGCCGTAACGCGATAGGGCCGGCAGATCCGTCGGGCGGTTATCCAGCGGGGTCTGGTCCAGCTTGATATCACCGGTGTGGATGATGTTGCCGGCCGGGGTGCCCAGCATGACGCCAAGCGCATCCGGGACGGAGTGGTTCACTGCCCAGAAACGGCAGCGGAACGGACCGTAGTTCACATCGGACTTCTCGTTGACCTCTACGAACTTCGGCTTCTGGAGGTGCTCCTTACACTTGGCCGCGATCAGCGCAATGGTGAAGCGCGAAGCCACGATCGGGATATCCGGGCGCAGCTTCAGCAGCCACGGAATCGCACCGATGTGGTCCTCGTGTGCGTGGGTGACGACGAGCGCCTTGACCTTGTGAATCTTCTTCTCAATCGGGCCAAAGTCCGGGAGAATCAGGTCCACGCCCGGCTCACCGGAGGACGGGAAGAGCACACCACAGTCGATGATGAGCATTTCGTCCTGGTACTCGAAGACGGTCATGTTTCGACCGATCTCAGAAATACCGCCCAGAGCATAAATACGCAGCGAATCCTTCTGCTGCTTCGGCGGCTCTGGCAGACGCTTAGTCAAGTCCGCGCCCTGCATGGACTTGGGCACATTGCGGCGACCGCGGTTGTTGTTGCGGTTACGGTTGTTACGACCACCGTTGTTGCTATTGCCGTTGTTGTGGTTGTTGTTGCCGCCGCGGCCGCGACCACGGCCGCCACGGGAACCACGAGAACGGGAACGACGGTTGCCGTCGTCAGAGTTTCCAGACTCCTTAGAGGTGGCGCCGGAAGCAGCCGATTCGTTCGGCGCTTGGAAAACCGGCGAAGCCGCCTCATTCGAGGCGGTCTCAGTCTCCGAAGGCGGACCCGCCTTACGGGTTACCTTGCGGGAGCGATTACGGGATTCAGTCATTCTTAAAGGACTCCAGCCTTTTCCAAATCGTGGCGGAGAGCCTCGATCTCCTCCGCGTCAGCCGCGGTAACTGGGAGACGAGGTTCTCCAACTTCAATACCCTGCAGGCGCAGGGCAGCTTTAACAAGAGTTACTCCTCCGAGGCGACCTTGTGCCTCGACGAGCGGGGACAAAGTTTTCGCGTTAATCTCTCGTGCACGTGCAATATCGCCTTCATCGAAGGCTACGCAGAGATCAGCCAGGGCCCGCGGAGCAATATGGCCAATCACGGAAATAACGCCCGAAGCACCGAGGGCCAGCCACGGCAAGTTCAGTCCGTCATCTCCGGAGTACCATGCCAAACCGGTTTCCTGGATAAGCGGTGCGGCTGCTACAAGGTCGCCCTTGGCGTCCTTAACAGCCTTGATGTTCGGCACCTCCGCGAGGCGAAGAAGGGTCTCCGTCTCAATCGGAATGCCCGAGCGGCCAGGAATGTCGTACAGACAAATTGGGAGGTCCACGGCGTCAGCCACAGCGCTAAAGTGCGCGTACACACCAGCCTGGGAAGGCTTGGAGTAATACGGGGTCACGACCAGAAGGCTGTCTGCTCCCGCATCAGCGAAAGCGCGCGCTGCCTCAATACTGGTGGCGGTGTTATTAGTTCCCGCACCAGCGCACAACTTAGCGCGGCCGCCTACCTCTTCCTTTACAGCTGCGAACAGCTCCAGTTTCTCATCCAACGACGTCGTCGGTGATTCGCCCGTGGTCCCAGACAAAATGAGCGAATCTACGCCGTTATCAACCAAATGAGCTGCTAGGCGACGACCAGCGGACACGTCCAAGCCGCCGTCCTGGTCAAATGGAGTGACCATAGCTACGCCTACGCGTCCGAAGGTGTCGACGCCTGCCTGTGCTGTCATACCTGTGCTCATAGGCGTCAAGATTACCTGCTTTCGCCCCCATTGGCCGCATCGGGGTCGTGCGCGAGTCTCCTACTGAGTGCTTTAAGCGTAGGGACTCGAGGCCATTTCGGTACCGTCAGCCAGGGTGGTGATATGGAAGTCGTCGAAAAGCACCGGCGATTGCTCCCGCAAGAGCTTTAAACACGTGACGGCGAGCTGGCGCATCTCTGTATCGGCCTGTTCAGTCGCCCGCGCGCCAATAAAGTGACGCCACGCGCGATAGTTTCCCGTCACGACGATGCGGGATTCCGTGAGATTGGGTAATACCGCACGCGCTGCTTGTCGAGCCTGTTTCTTGCGCAGCAATGCATTTGGCTCCTCTTCCAGCTTGGACTCGAGAGCGTCAAGGAGCTCCTCGTAGACAAACCTCGCTTCGTCGGCCGCCTGCAAGGTCAACCGCGTTAGCTGTTCATCCTCCGCAATGAATTTGGGCAGAACTACCTCTGCTTCCTCGGAATGCACAAAGCGCTGCGAGAGCTGCGAGAAGGAGAAATGACGGTGGCGAACCAGCTCATGCGACGCCGACCGCGACAGTCCCCGTATATAAAGCGTCGCTGTGGCATGCTCCAGCAATGCATCGTGGCCGACCTCCAGAATGTGGTGCAGATAGGCCTGATTTGAGGCGGTACGGGGATTCGGCTTGTCGAAGGACTCATAACAGGCGCGCCCGGCAAATTCGACTAGAGCCTCGGTTTCCGACGCCCCCTCATCAACCTCCCAGTCCACTCCTCGCGGCGCATGGAAAGCGGTTGCCGCAATGAGCTGGACATCAAGCTCAGAGACTTTTGCCATTACAGCCCCAAGTACTTCTCAAGTCCCACGGTCAAGCCTGGGTGGGATGCAATTTCTCGTACACCCAGCAGAACACCGGGGGTAAAGGAAGAGCGGTCATAGGAATCCTGACGGATGGTCAAGGACTGGCCTTGAGTGCCGAAGATAACTTCTTCATGAGCCACCATTCCCTGCATACGGACTGCGTGGACGTGAACACCATCGACGTCTGCGCCGCGCGCTCCATCGAGAGACTGCTCGGTCTTGTCCGGCATAGCGTCCAAGCCTGCCTCCTGGCGAGCCTTTGCAATGCCCTGCGCAGTGTGAACCGCGGTACCGGACGGCGCATCGAGCTTGTTCGGGTGGTGGTATTCGACTACCTCGGCACTGTCAAAGAACTTCGCCGCCTGTGCGGCAAACACCATGGTCAGTACAGCTGAAATAGCGAAGTTCGGGGCGATGAGAACGTTACCGGCGCCCTCTTTCTTAGTCCACTCCTCCACCTTGGCTAGGCGTTCTGAATCGAATCCCGTGGTCCCCACAACAGCGTGGATGCCATGTGCGATGCAAAACTCTAGATTATCCATGACCGATGCCGGCTGGGTGAAGTCGACGGCGACCTCGGCACCAGATTCAACCAGCTTCTCCAACGGGGTCTCGCGGTCGATGGAAGCAACTAGCTCCAAATCCTCTGCCGCATTAACGCCTTCCACGATTGCTTGGCCCACGCGCCCTTTAGCCCCCAAGACGCCTACCTTGATAGTCATTGACAATCCCTTCATACGTGTTCGTGCGGTTAACTGTGCCCAGTCTATCCCTGACACCGGCGAGGTTTCAGACAGGGCTCAAAAGGCTGCCTTTAATACGCATTTTCTTCCTTTCGTTGCGGACACAGGCGACACCACTCAAATCATTCGGCATCGAATGTCCTGGCTAACCCATGGTGACTACCCCCGTTTATAGTGACAACTTGACATGAATGTAGTGCTGGCTATGGCTATGTGGGGCGGTGGCCGCTAGAATCATGGTTAGAACACTTCTTCTAACTCATGTTGATCTCGGGGGAGACCATGACCACTACTGCTACACGCCCGCCTACCTTTTTCTTTTCCACCACCAACCCTAATAATCCACATGCGATGGCTCGTGCTCAAGCCCGGAGAGCCACCT
>NZ_KV803680.1:189170-189873 GCF_001811145.1 Corynebacterium sp. HMSC062A03
CACTGCCGGAAGGCCACATCAAATCCGGCCTGCGTGCTATCCACCGGCTGGGTAGTCTGCCGAAAGTCAAAGCCATACAAGACACCCACTGCCTGCTCGACATTGAATCCTTGATCGCTATTGATCAACCCATGGCAGCACTGACAGCCTTGACTGATGAAACCCTAGAGTTCATCGACACCCTCCTGGCTGACTTCTTCACCCCTTCTAAGCCGAACCAAGCTTTTCCTACACGTAGTCAAATCAGGCGCAAAGTCCGCGATATATGTAAAACACTGGATGATTCCATCGCCTATCGGGATACCCGCCCTAAAGATACCTACCGGTTTTCCTCTAACGGCACCTCAGCGTGGTTGGAACTGCAGGTTGAAGAAGACACCGGCATTAAACTCGATGCCTTCATCCACCAGACCGCAACCAAGGAAGACATCACTGTCGCTGAGGCAGTCATCAAACTGCTTTCCGGTGAAATACAGCCACCAGCCACCGTAGTACTCCACACCTACCAAGCCCGCGATATTGATAACGCACCAACCTTTATTGAAGGCTTCGGCTGGCGGGCTGAGCCCATGCCACATGACAAGACGCGGGATTTAACCGAAGAGATAAAAGAAGCCGACGGCTACCAACCAGGAATCATCATGCGCAAACTTGTCGAAGGACGCGACCGTACCTGCCGGGTCGGCGGATGCGGCGAGCCTGC
>NZ_KV803681.1:0-824 GCF_001811145.1 Corynebacterium sp. HMSC062A03
GGTTGTTGGGTTGCCCGAGTAGCAGCGGGCTCGTGGAATCTGCTGTGAATCTGCCGGGACCACCCGGTAAGCCTAAATACTCAGTGTGACCGATAGTGTATGAGTACCGTGAGGGAATGGTGAAAAGTACCCCGGGAGGGGAGTGAAATAGTTCCTGAAACCATGTGCTTACAATCCGTCAGAGCACTTTTTGTTGTGTGATGGCGTGCCTTTTGAAGAATGAGCCTGCGAGTCAGCGGCATGTCGCGAGGTTAACCCGTGTGGGGTAGCCGTAGGGAAACCGAATCCTAATGGGGTGTTTTAGTGGCGTGTCCTGGACCCGAAGCGGGGTGATCTACCCATGGCCAGTGTGAAGCAGTAGTAAGATGCTGTGGAGGCGCGAACCCACGTAGGTTGAAAACTGCGGGGATGAGCTGTGGGTAGGGGTGAAAGGCCAATCAAACTCCGTGATAGCTGGTTCTCCCCGAAATGCATTTAGGTGCAGCGTCGCATTAGCTTGGTGGAGGTAGAGCTACTGGTTGGTTGAGCGGGACTACAATCTTAGCAATGTCAGCCAAACTCCGAATGCCATCAATTGTGTTGTGCGGCAGTGAGACTGTGGGGGATAAGCTTCATAGTCGAGAGGGAAACAGCCCAGATCGCCGGTTAAGGCCCCTAAGGGTGTGCTAAGTGGAAAAGGATGTGGGATCGCGAAGACAGCCAGGAGGTTGGCTTAGAAGCAGCCATCCTTGAAAGAGTGCGTAATAGCTCACTGGTCGAGTGGTCCTGCGCCGACAATGTAGTGGGGCTCAAGCACACCGCCGAAGCCGCGGCAAACATTTTTT
>NZ_KV803682.1:0-370 GCF_001811145.1 Corynebacterium sp. HMSC062A03
GTAAAAGAAGCGGAACTAAACCCAGGACGCTTCAGTTTTATTGAGTGGTTACCCAGTCCCCAGCTTCAACAAAAGCTGTTAAATCAACAGGGGAACTTCCTAGTAGCTCCACCGTGCCGTCGGGCTTCACCAGCGCGGCGCTATCCCCATCATCTGCGTTCTCCCCTGGAAACACTGCAACGGTTCCGTCTGGGTGTACACATACCTCTACGTCCCAATCTTTGCCAGGATACGTCGAACAAACCATGCTGTAAGCACGGGTTGCAACATGCTTAATCAACACCAATTACTCCTAACAATTCATCCGTAGGTGTCAAATCGTCCGTGCGCATCATCGGGGCCTGGCCCCCGGAAAGTAGACACGTCGGGG
>NZ_KV803683.1:0-34045 GCF_001811145.1 Corynebacterium sp. HMSC062A03
CCCCGACGTGTCTACTTTCCGGGGGTCAGGCCCATCCATCAAACGCCTGGTGAGAACACTCAAAAAATACCGCAGCTTTGAACTCGTCGTTGGCGGCGAAACCATCCACGCCGCCGTACCGCTTCCACCCGATATCACCGCCACCATCCAAGCAATCACCGGCCGCGAACTTCCGCACTAAATTGGCCTAAGTCAGGTTACAGTAGTTCGTAGGAACAGATATCGCTAAGGCCCCGCGGTCCAGAAAAGAACGCGGGGCCTCAGTGGCAGGCACACACCACGGTTTAGCTTTGCGTGCGCGGCTTAATGGTCATGGTGTCAATGTTGACGTGCTCCGGCAGCGAGGCCACCCAACGCACGGCCTCAGCGATGTCTTCTGCGGTGAGGTTGAGCTCGCCGTCATACACCTGTGCGGCACGTTCGGTGTCGCCCCGAAAACGATTAAGGGAAAATTCTTCCGTGGCTACACGGCCTGGGTCGAGTTCGGTGACGCGGACACCGTGCTCCTCGATACGTAATGCACGAGAAATCACGCGCACGCCATGCTTGGCGGCGTTGTAGCCGGAGCCGCCCTCGTAGACGTTCCACCCGGCAACGGATCCCATGTTGATAATGAGCCCACCCCGCAGCTTCGGCATGAGGGCTTGGATCATACGGACAGTGCCGAGGACGTTGACGTCGTACATCCACTGCCAGTCCTCTACGGTGGTCTCCACGAGAGGTTCCAAGCCCTTCGCGCCACCGGCGTTGTTGACCAAGAGGTCCACGCGGTCGAGGTGGGAGACGAACTCAGCCACGGACTCGTCCGAGGTTACGTCGAGGGCATAGGCCTCGCCGCCGATGTCCTTCGCGAGGGCCTCAAGGCGCTCTACGCGACGCGCACCGACGACGACATGCCAACCGTCGGCCGCCAACGCTCTTGCCGACGCCTCCCCGATCCCCGAGGACGCTCCTGTGACAACTGCTACCTTTTCCATGCGCCCTAGGATAGGACTTCTTCCAGCTCGGCGCAGATGTTTTCCACGATCTCGATCTTGAAGTCGGCCGGGGTGAAAGCTCCATCCGTCATGTCGGTGTTGAGCGAGATATCAAGCTGAGTGCGCAGCTGCTTCATGGAGAAATTAGCCATGATGAGACGCCACGCCTCCACCGCGCGGATGCCGCCGCTAAAGCTATAGCCAACATAGGCAATCGGCTTGGCCACCCACTCAGCGCCCAAGGAATCGACGGCGTTCTTGAACGCACCCGGCACGGAGTGGTTGTACTCCGGGGTGACAAAGATATAGCCGTCGCAGGAATCGACAGCATCGGACCAAGCTTGGACATTCGGGTCCTCGTAATTTTTGTTTGCCGCCATAGGGATGACGGAAGAAGTGAGAATTGGAACGTCGAAGGCCTTGAGGTCAATGAGCTCGTAGTCCACGTCGCGGCCCTGCGCGAGATCAGTGACCCACTGGGCGATGGCCAGCCCGGCGCGGTCGTCGCGGGTAGAGCCAAGAATGATGCCGATTTTTGCCATAAATGTGCCTTTCACATTTTGTTAACGTGTCAACGTTTGAGCGTACGCCGATATGCTCACGCGATCGACATTTCCGCTCAACATGTTTATTCTTTTGCCATGTCACAGGAGAACTTGGCGGATCACGGATCCATTGAGCGCATGACCAGCGGGCAGTGGTTCATGCCCAGTGTCAACGAGGAGGTCAACGCCGAGCACCAGCGCGGATTCCGGTTGGTCAAAGAACTCAACGAGCTGCACAACACCGATCGCGACCGCGCGCACGACATCCTGCGCGCGCTGCTCTCCCCCGAGTCCGAAGTACCCGGCCTCCACACGCCGCTTAACCTGGAATACGGCCGCAACGTCACGGTTGGCAAAGGGGTGTTCATCAACTTTGGTGCGACAATCCTGGCGCAAGCGCCTGTAACCCTCGGAGACCGCGTCATGATGGGGCCGAACTGTTCGCTCATCACGGTGGGCCACCCCGTCAACGATCATGAGATGCGGGCGGAGGGCTGGGAAATAGCTAAACCTATCACCATCGGTGATAACACCTGGTTTGGCGCCAACGTCACGGTCCTGCCTGGCGTCACCGTGGGCAAGAACTGCGTCGTAGGCGCAGGCTCACTGGTGACCCGCGACGTACCGGATAACTCGCTGGTCCTGGGCTCACCGGGGCGCGTGGTGCGCAAGCTGGAGGACAACGAAGATAGGTGGGAGCGCCAAGATCTCGATGTTTGATCTCAAGGCAATCGGCAAGGGACTTCCCGTCCTAGAGACCATTGATTCGCTTCCTTCAGACGGCCACGTCGTGGTCCAGGCCCCGCCCGGCACCGGTAAGACCACGCTTATTCCACCGGCATTAACGAACCAGGTAGAGGGCAAGGTTCTCGTCACCGCACCACGCCGCGTGGCGGTGCGTGCGGCGGCAAACCGCCTTCAGGAGTTGTCAGGCCAGCGCATCGGCTATGCGGTGCGCGGTGATTCCCGCAAAGGCGCGGACGTCGAGTTTGTTACCCCAGGTGTTTTGTTACGCCGACTGTTGCGGGATCCGGAACTTGAAGGGATTTCCGCCGTGGCCATCGACGAGGTCCACGAACGCCAGCTCGATACTGACCTCGTACTCGGTATGTGCTTAGAGTTGGCGCAGCTCCGCGATGATTTTCGGGTTATTGCCATGTCCGCGACTGTCGACGCCACCCGCTTCTCCCAGCTTATGGGGAATGCGCCGATCCATTCCACTGAGGCTGTCACGTACCCACTCGATATTTCCTATGAACCGATTCCGGGGCGCGCTGCGGGAGATCGAGACTTTTGGAAAGGCGTGGCGAGGGTTGCCGCGCGGCAGCACGAGTCCACGCTGGTCTTTGTTCCCGGCGTGCGCGAGGTCAACCTGGTGTGTGATGCACTGAGTGGCCATAACGTTTTTCCGCTCCATGGCCGCCAGACCACGCAAGAGCAGGATGCGGCGCTTTATACGCGCGAGCCGCGCATCGTGGTGGCGACGTCCATCGCGGAATCTTCGCTGACCGTGCCAGGCGTGCGCACCGTCATCGATGCCGGGCTATCCCGCGTGCCCAAGCGGGATGCGCAGCGCGGGATGAGTGGGTTGGTGACAGTGTCGACGTCGAAAAGCAGCGCCGATCAACGCGCCGGACGTGCCGGACGTGAGGCGCCGGGTACCGTCGTCCGCTGCTATTCGCAGGAGGATTACCAGCACTTTTCCCCGCACGTGATTCCAGAAATTCTTTCTGCGGACCTCACGCAGGCGGCACTGTTCATGGATAGTTGGGGCGCGGGACCGGATTTCCCCTTGCTGGATCCCCCACCGGGGCCCGCGCTTGCCGACGCCCACCGCACCCTAGATCTGCTCAACGCTGGCGAAGAGCTGGCGTTACTGCCAACGCACCCACGATGGGGCGCGGCACTGTTGAAGTACGGCGCGGGAGCAGCACAGACGATTGCCCGCCTGGATGATTCGGATCCGAAGCGGCTTGCCCGCTTGGTGCCCAACAAGGGTCCGGTGGACCCAGGCGTGGTGGTCGCTAGCGCCTTCCCGGAGTTCGTGGCTAAGCGCGTGGGCGACAAGGAGTTTTTGCTCGCCAGCGGTACGCGCGCGCGGTATTTCGAGGATGGTCACGACTGGTTGGCGGTGGCTGAGGTGTCGTTGGCGCGATCTGGAAACGCCATCATTCGTGAAGCAGTGCCCATTGCGGAAAAGGACGCACTCGACATCATCGGCGTGACCGAAGAGACGCGAGCATTTCTCGACGGTCCCAAGGTCCGTGGCATGCGCGTGCGTGCGGCAGGCTCCATCGTGTTGTCGGAAACCCCAGTGAAGGTCTCCGGTGATGAGGCGGTGGAGGCACTACGCAACTCCGGACAGGGTTTAAATCTGTTTCACTTCAGTGACAAGGCTCAAAACCTGCGGGAACGTATGCGTCATCTGCATAGGGCATACGGGAATCCGTGGCCGGACGTGGACGGCGATGATCTGAGCTGGCTGGAGCCGGAGCTGCATGAGCTGGCTGCCGGGAAGCGGCCAGACATGTACCCGGCGCTGCAGCGCTTGCTCCCCTGGCCCGAAGCTAGCCGCTTGGATGAGCTCGCGCCGGAACGGTTAGCGGTTCCGTCCGGACGTGCTGCGAGGATCGATTGGTCCGGCGAGCGTCCCGTGGTCTCCATCAAGCTGCAGGAATGCTTCGGCCTGGCTGAATCGCCCGAGTACTGCGGCCACCGCGTGCAGTTTCATCTACTGTCCCCCGCCGGTCGCCCGCTCGCCGTCACCGATGACCTAGCCAGCTTCTGGGCTGGGCCTTATGCCGGCGTGCGCGCCGACATGCGCGGGCGCTACCCCAAACACCCGTGGCCGGAGGATCCATGGAACGCTGTGGCCACGGCGAAGACGAAGAACCGGATTTAACCCCACTGCTGCCAGGACAGGTACACGCTCATCACCACGACGAGTGCGAGAAGCGCATAGCGGATGAGCTTTGCACCACCGCCAAGCACAGTCCGCGCGCCCAGCTGCGCGCCAATGATATTTGCTGCCGCGAGAACTAAGGCGAGACCCCACACCACGTGGCCACCCACGATAAACACCACGAGCGCACCGACGTTGGTACACGTGTTGACCACTTTCGCCATCGCTGCGGAGGTGAGGAAATTCTGCGAGAAGATAGCGGTAAAGGCCATGATGAGGAACATGCCGGTGCCGGGGCCAAAGATGCCATCGTAGAAGGCGATGGCAGCGACAGCGGCTAACCCTGCCCACGTGCGCCAGCCGCCGCGGATTCCGTCGCCGCTGCCGAAGTCCGGGCGAAAGGCCACAAAGATGCCGACTGCCACCATAAGCACGATGATGACCAGCCGCATGACGTCCTTGTCCATGAGTGCGGCTGCTGTGGCCCCGAGTCCAGAGCACACCAGCGCGATGAGTCCCATGCGCATGAGCTCGCCCTTCGGCGGGCGAACCTTCTTGACGAGCGTTACGGCAGCAGAGGCCGTTCCAGAGACCGCCGCCACCTTGTTCGTGGCCAGGGCTGTGGCGGGCGCAAACTGGGGTGCGACCGCCAGGATGAGCGGAATGAGCACGAGCCCGCCGCCACCAATGACGGCATCGATCCATCCGGCCGCGGTAGCGCCGATGGTGAGAATCGCCCAACCGCTTAATCCGAAATCCATGTCCATCATTAAACTCGATTCCATGTCTGTTCGTACGCGATGGGTCATCGTGGCCCCGGGGTCTGCAGCACTGGGGGCATTGTTTAGCTACCTTCACGTACCCGCAGCCTGGATCCTCGGCGCCATCGTGGTCTCGGGAGCCATGGCCTTGACGACGGGCAAAGAACTCGCCGTTAACGAGCACTTTTATTCTGTCGCCCGCGGGTTCATCGGAATGATGGCGGGCATACCACTGACCTTAGTTCCTGCCTCCACGCTCCTTGGCTTTGTGCCAGCCGCGGTGACGATGTCACTCATCACCGTGCTTATCGGTGTCGCCGGCGGCGTGCTGCTACACCGCTCACAGCCGAAAGATATTTCCTGGGAGACCGGAATCTTATCCATGCTGCCGGGCGGGGCCTCGCTCATGCCGGCGCTAGCCAGCGAACTCGGTGCGGACTACCGCTACGTGGCGCTGACGCAATACCTGCGGCTTCTGGCGGTGTCGGTGTCCCTCCCCTTGGTGGTCTCCTTGTTAGACGCCCCCGCGGGCAAAGGCGTCGACATGAGCGTTGACGGCGAGGTCACGTGGTGGATCGTGGGGTTGACGGTCGCCATCGCCGTGGTTGGTGAAAAGCTAGGCAAGCTGGTGCGTTTGCCAGCTGCTGCTGTTTTGGGGCCGCTCCTCTTGACCGTGCTGGTCGCCCAGGTTATTCCAGCCGGCCATACCTTGGAGCCGCTCTACGTCTTCAAAATCATGGCGTTTATGTCCATCGGCTGGGTCTGCGGTGGTGGGCTGTCGGTACCGGCACTGCGGGCCTTCGCCAAGCAGCTGCCGGCGACGATCCTCTTCATCATTGTCGTCATCGGAGTGTGCGCACTCACTGCTGTGCCTTTAACCGCATGGCTGGACATCACCTACTTCGAGGCTTACCTCGCCACTTCGCCCGGCGCGCTGGAGACCGTCCTCGCGCTCTCCGCGGAAGGCGGCGCCGGCCCCGCCGTGGTGGCCGTGCAGATTATCCGGCTCATCATCGTGCTCGTCATCGCGGGATATTTGCCCCAGATTTTGGGGCTATTCCGCCGCTAGTGGATAAATCCAAGAGTCTGACAACTAGTCCAGAATGGTCTCGCGCAGAATCGACATCGGCACAGAACCTAGGGCTAACGCCTGGGAGTGGAAATCACGTACGTCCATGCCCTGCTCCACGGCAGCGTCGCGGGTCTGCTGCCACAGGCGCTGGCCCAGAGCATAAGACGGCGCCTGGCCCGGCCAGCCCAGGTAACGGGTGACCTCGAAGGAGAGGTTAGCGTCATCCATCGCGGTGTTCTCACGCATGAAGGTCTTGACGTGGGACTTGTCCCAGATGCCGGACGCAGTGCACTCCGGCAACGCCTTGCCCAGGTGGAGTCCGATATCCACCACGACGCGGGCGGCGCGGAAGCGTTGGGCGTCGAGAAGCCCCATGCGGAAGCCCGGATCATCCATGTATCCCAGCTCCGCCATGAGTGCTTCAGCGTATAGAGCCCAGCCCTCACCGTGGCCAGAGTTCCACGTCACCGCACGGCGCCATAGGTTGAGGTCCGGTTGGGTCAGCGCGGCGCCAATCTGCAGATGGTGGCCCGGCGCGCCCTCGTGGTGGACGGTTGTCAGCTCCTGCCAGGTGTGGAAAAGCTCCTGGCCAGCCGGTACGGACCACCACATGCGGCCGGGGCGGGAGAAATCATCGGAGGGCGAGGTGTAGAAGATGCCGCCGGTGCCGGCCGGGTCGATACAGCACTCGATTTCTTTAACGGCCTCCGGGATGTCGAAGGCGTTGCCGTCGAGGTCCTTGATCGCGCGGTCCGCGGTGGACTGCATCCACTCCACTAGCGCGTCGGTGCCGTGCAGCTGGTAGCGCTCCTCTTCGTTGAGTTTGCGCATGGCCGCGCGCACGGTGACGTCGGAGCCATAGAGCTCGTGGGCGATCTTTTCTTGTTCCGCCTTGATGGAGCGCACCTGGTCCATGCCCCACTCATAGGCCTCATCGAGGTCCACGGCATCGCCAACGAAAAGCTTGGAGAAGCGCTCGTAGCGCTCTCGGCCCACCGCATCCTGCGATGGTGCCTGCGGCTGCAGCTCGTTAGAGAGCCAATCGGCGAACTCGCCGAAGGCTTCCTTGGCCGCGTCCACCTCTGGGCCTTCAACGCCAAGGTCCTCGAGCATGGAGCCGGCGTCGGCAAGCCGCTCGCATTGCACGAAGACATCGGAGATCTGGCGCTGCGGCGCGACCATGCCACGCGAAGCCGCCTCGGTGAGGGACTCCTTGTAGCCGTTGAGCGAGGTTGCCACCTTCGACAGGCGCGAACGCAATGCATCAAGTTGCTCCGGGGTGTCCTTCGGCATGAGCATGAGGGTGTCGCGAATGGTCTGCACCGGGGAGGCAATGTTGTTAAGGCAGCGAATGTCCTCACCGGCATGGTGCAGGTCAAGATCCAGGCAGAGACGGTCGCGCAAGACGGCGGCGGTGACGTAGTCCACCTCGTCAAAATCGTCGTCATCGTCGGATTCGTCGGTGGTGTCATCGAGGGCATCGAGATCCGCCATCATCTCACGAGTGCGATCCGCCACGGAGGAGTAGTACTCCGGGGAGAAATCTTCCAACTCACCGTCGAAGCCGGGAATTCCCCACGCGGTGGCATCGGTGGGCGTGAGCTGCGCGAGGTCGTGGACGAAATTATCGCACGACGCGTCCAGCAGCGAAGGCTGGCGCTCTGCGTTCTGGTCAAAACTCATAAGGGCGAAGTCTAACGAAGATCCAGGGGTTTGGGCCAACCCAGCGCCGCCTTATTTACCAGCTTGTTAGCTAATTGTTGCTCCACTTACTTCCCGGGCTTGTCCAGGATGTAAATTCGTTGAGCACTTCAGCAGGAGAGGGGTTCACCACGAGAGCATCGAGGAAGCGCTTCTGAACGAATCCCTCCTGCACCATTGCAGAGTACATATGCACGAAGGGCTGCCAGAAACCATTGACGTCTACCAGGCCCACCGGGCCGTCGAGGTTGCCTAATTGCTGCAGGGTGAGCACCTCGGTGAGCTCCTCTAGAGTTCCCACGCCACCCGGCAGGCACACGAAGGCATCCGCGAGTTCCTCCATACGCGTTTTGCGCTGCGCCATGGTGTCCACGACTTCGAGTTTGGTTACCCGCTGGTGTGACATCTCGTAATCAACGAGCTGCCGCGGGATAACCCCAATGACGGTGCCGCCGGCGGCAAGGCAGGAATCTGCGACGATGCCCATCAGGCCTACGTCACCGCCGCCATAAACCAGGGTGAGGTTGCGCCGCGCGAGCTCCTCCCCCAAAAGGTGTGCGGCTTGGCCATAGGCTTCAGAGTTTCCAGCGGCGGAGCCGCAGTACACAGCAACAAAATCCATGAACACTACTCTAACGCAGGCACACTTCTAGACTATGATGTCTACTGAATCCCAATTTCTATTAGACAATGCGGTCTGCTGAATTTATACTTGCGCCATGATTAAATCTGGTCCCGTGTTCACTCGCCCCCGCACCCCAGCGGCGAAGTGCCTCCACATCATTCGACTCAACCCCGTTGTTACCCGCAGTGAACTTGTCGAAGCCACGGGACTCTCCCAGCCGACGATTACCCGCGCCACTGCCGCGCTGCTGGGTGCTGGACTGATTCGTGAGCGCACGGATTTGACGCAGTCCCGCGGCCGCGGGCGCCCCACCGTGCCCCTGGAAGTGGCGGATAATGATTGGATGCTGGTTGGTATTGCGGTTGGCACCGCCTTTACCCGCATCGCCTTCTTCGACACCAAGGGACGCACCCTGCGCGAGGAAGACGTGGCTACCCCGGTGTCGCGCTTGAGTGCAAGCGATGTTATCGAGCACATCATTGCTGGTGTCAACCGCCTGATGACCGGCCTGGATCGACGTTTGGTTTCAGTCGGCGTGACCACCTCCGGCAGCGTGAACGAAGCTGGGCGCATTACCGCCCACAACCTGGGCTGGGACGAGATGGATATCGCCAGCCGTCTGGAGTACCAGTTCGGCGTTCCGGTTGTCGTGTCTTCCGTCATCCCTGCCATCCTGGGATCCGAGACGCAGTCTGCGGAGCTGGGCGCGGAGAAGCCCGTCATGGTGCTCTACGCGGATGACTCCGTTGGCGCCGCGCTGACCTTGGGCGATGAAATTGTGCAGCTCGAACTCGACGAAGCTGACGTCCTGGCCACGCAGGCGATGCTGAATGAGACCGGCGGAGACTCATTCCCAGACGTGGTGGCGAATGCTGATGAAGAAACGCGGGCGCTTCTCGACGACCGCGCGCGCTCCCTCGGGGCCACCGCTGCTGAACTTTTAACGCAGCATAAGCCCGATACCCTCGTAGTCGCCGGCGGCGCCTTCTCCGATGATCCGGCGGCCCCGAAGCTCTTTGCTTCCGCCGTGCGCCAGGCCACCGATCACCCAGTGGAGCTGCGCATGATTCCCTCGCACACCGAGATTGTTCGCGCCTGCACCCGCGCTGTGGCGCTCGATCCGCTGCTGCGCGTTCCGCTGGAGCTTGGCCGCGAGGCGAAAGCTGCCTAAAAGTAAACCGAGTCGATTCCCGTAAAAAGGTGGGCCTTGAGCCCGAGACGCTGGGCGGCGGTGACGAAGTCCGGCCGATCATCGAAAAAGTGCGTGTCCTTGGCCTGCGCGCCGAGGGCATCCACGGCCACGAGGTAGGCCTCCGGATCCGGCTTGGCTACCCCAATATCGCAGCTCAGCGTCACGGCAGCGCATTCCTTCAGCCAAGGCTGCGTCTGGCGGATCCGAGTTCCCAGAACCGTCGGAACATTCGCCAAAATGCCGACGCTATGCCCTTGAGCAATAAACCCTAGGACCGCGCGCACC
The DNA here is from genome assembly GCF_001811145.1 of Corynebacterium sp. HMSC062A03. Taxonomy (NCBI): domain Bacteria; kingdom Bacillati; phylum Actinomycetota; class Actinomycetes; order Mycobacteriales; family Corynebacteriaceae; genus Corynebacterium; species Corynebacterium sp. HMSC062A03. The sequence continues at coordinate 10,061 of NZ_KV803683.1, forward strand.
ATCTCTTCATCGGCGACCAACAGGCGCTCGGTGTCCAGTTCGGTCGCGTGGCTGACGTCAAAGGAGCTCAGTTCCGTCAGCGCGCGAATGCGGCCCCAATACTGCGCATCGCTCAGGTGCCCAGCATTATAGGCAGGGCGAAACTCCTCATAGATGGACCAAAAGTGCTCTACATTTTCGGGACGGAGGTAATCCTCCAACTCAGAGTTCCCGGCGGGCCGCATGAGCACGCCATAAAGGTCGAAGAGCAAACTTGCCATGCGCCCAGTGTAGCCAGACCGCACTAGCTCCAGTCAGCGTGCCCGCCACGAAGAGCGGGAGCGACAGCGTGCCCTGCGCCCACAACGTCGAGGTGGCCCCCACGAGGAACAAGCCGCCGACGCTAAACAGGGAGCGGCTCAACGCCGTCGATGCAGCAGCGGCGCAGAGCAACAGTGCTAGACCCGCGAACGGGCCGAGCATCACGGCGAGAGCGAAGAAGAAAGTTCCCAGCGCCATGTTCGTTGCGGCCAGCCACGTGCCGCCGACCAATGCGATCACAAGGCCGGCCAGGGCACCGCAAATCAGCATCAGGCGCGTTGTAGTCATAAAAGAAATTCTCCCACCAACCGCAGGGGGCTGTGGGAGAATTCCTAGAAACTATATGGCTTCGTTACCGTTGCGCCAGCGAACCATCGATGCGCAGCAGACCCGAGCCGTCATTGCCCACCAGCTTGAGCTGGTCAATGATTTCGGACACGGTGGACTCCTCCTCAACCTGCTCCTCGAGGAACCAGTTGATGAGGGCGCGGGAATCGAGATCCCCAGCGGCATCCGCGGTGCGGGCGATCTCCCGGATCTGCTCCGAGACCTTCTGCTCATGCGCGAGGGATGCCTCAAAAGCATCGAGCGGGGTGGCGGCCTTGACGGAGCCGACCTGGATATCCTCCAACTCGACGCGGTAGCCGCGGTCCAACAGGTGCTCGGCGAACTTCTGTGCGTGCTCGCGCTCTTCCTCTGCCTGCTTGAAGAACCAATCGCGCATGCCCGGGAAGGACAGGTTGTCCATCTCGTAGGCCAGCTGGGTGTAAATCAGGGCTGCGCCGTGCTCGTTATTGACCTGGGCGTTGAGGAGCGTTTGCAGTTTCTCATCCATGAGAGTTAATCCTTTCGTGTGTTGTTCCCACAATTTCGTGTGTTGTTCCCACAATACAGAAATTCTCTGGACGCGCTAGCAAGGCGATCTTAAGCAAACTCGCACGTCATAACACTTTTTCTGGTAGGTTTACCTAACCCAAACCAGAAATCCTCTGGTAACGCGCGAGGCTAACGCCATCGAGGCCGCGGAATTCCACCGCTACTCCACGACTTGCGTACTTGTTTTCCACGGATTCAAGCACCGCCACGGTTGAGGCATCCCAGATATCGGCCTCTGAGAAATCCACAATGATCTTGTCCACCGGCAGGGTGTAATCGAAGGCGTAGACCAGATCGTTGGACGACGCGAAGAAAAGCTGGCCGCGCACGGTGTAGACGTTGCCCTCCAGCTCCACCGACACCAGGTGCGCCACGCGGCGCGCAAAGGCCACCGAGGCGGTGAGGACGCCGAGGATCACACCGACCGCCAGGTTATTCGTGGCCAAGGTGCCAATGACCGTCACGAGCATGACGAGGGTTTCACTCAACGGCATGCGGTGAATCGTACGCACCGAGTGCCAATCCACGGTGTGGAAGGACACCATGAACATGACCGCCACGAGCGCGGCCATGGGAATTTCTCCGACAGTATCCCCCAACACGAGGATGAGGATGAGGAGGAAGACACCGGCGAGGAACGTCGACAAGCGCGTGCGCGCCTGCGATTCCTTGACGTTGATCATGGTCTGCCCGATCATCGCGCACACGCCCATGCCGCCGACGGCCGCGGCGAGCATATTACCAATGCCCTGACCAACTGATTCGCGTGTCTTATCGGAGTGGGTATCCGTGAGGTCGTCGACAAGCTTGGCTGTGAGCAGGGATTCCATGAGGCCGACCAACGCCACGCCCAGTGCATAGGGAAGGCAGAGGAGGAGAGTGTCCTTCGTCCACGGAACATCCGGAATAATGAAGCCAGGCAGGGAGGTCGGCAGCTCACCTTGATCCGCGACGTCGGGAACCTGCCACCCAAAAATCACAGTCAACATGGTGACCACCACGATCGCCATGAGCGGGGCGGGGATTACCGTGGTGATTCGCGGCCACACCACCATGATCAGCAGGCCCAAGGCGACGAGGACATACACCAGCCACGGCACGTTCCACAGATGGCTCAGCTGCGCGGTGAACATGAGGATGCCTAAGGCGTTGACAAAACCCAGCATGACGCTGCGAGGGATGAAACGCATGAGCTTGGCGACGCCCAGCACTGCCATCACCACCTGCAGAATTCCCGCCATCCAGATGGTGACGAGGACGTAGTGCAGGCCATGCTCGTGGGCAAGTGGTGCGATGACCACGGCGACCGAACCCGCCGCGGCGGAGATCATGGCTGGGCGCCCGCCGGTGATGGCGATGGACATCGCCATGATGACGGAGGCGAAAAGACCCACCTTAGGGTCGAGTCCGGCGAGGATGGAGAAACTTAAAACTTCCGGGATGAGGGCGAGCGCAACAGCAAGCCCGCCAAACACTTCTTTACGGAAGCGGGCGGGCGAGTTGAAAGCCGCGCGGAAAGAACCGGCGGAGGCTTCTGACATTAATGTCCTTCCTGGAAAGAGCCATCGCGCGTGATGACCGGGAGGACGGACCATGCGAAGTTGATCCACTGGTCGGTCTTCTTCCACGAGAAGTCCGGCTCAAAGATGGTGGTCGGCTTCGTGTAGATCACCGCGGACTTGACCTCGGATGCGGTCTGCTCGAGCAGGTTGACCACGAGGTCGAGGGTCTTGCCGGAATCCGCCACGTCATCAACGACGAGGACCTTCTTGTCCTTGAGCGAGTCTGTATCTAGCTGCGGGTTAAGGAGAATCGGCTCCGGAAGGGTCTCACCGATATCGGTGTAGAACTCCACGTTGATAGCGCCCATCTCCTTGACGCCGATGGCGTAGCCAATAGCGCCGGCTGGGATCAATCCACCGCGGGCCACGCCCACGATGAGGTCCGGGAACCAGCCCGAATCCACGATTTCTTGGGACAGGAAGCGACTGGCCTCACCGAAGACCTCCCAGGTCAGGTTCTCGCGTTCCGGGTTCCACCACTCCGGGGTGCTCATCGTCTAGGTCTCCTTCGCCAGATTGTGCATTTCCCTCAGTTTAATCATCTCCCTCAGCGGAACGGAACCTCTGCCACCGTTCGCCGCAATTTGCGGGTGCGCAGCCGCTCTGGATTCTCCGCCAAGGCCTCCACCGCGCGCACCGCGCACATGACGTGGGCCTCCTTCGAATTCGAATAAAAGGCCTGCGCTTGGGCGGGAAGTTTAGGTACGGCGTGCAGGGGCAAATCAGAAACCGACAACAGCGTGCCGTACGGGATGCGGTAGCGGTAGCCGTTGGCGGCGAGGGTGCAGGATTCCATATCTACTGCCACTGCGGTGGAGTGGCGCAGCCATTCCCACAAGTCCCGGGAGGTGCGCCACTCCCAGTTGCGGTCATCGGTGGAGAGCACCGTGCCGGTGCGCATGAGCGAATTGTCTTTCCCATAGACCTCGTCGACGGCGGCCTCCAGCATGCGCTGGATCTCCGGGATGGCGGGAATCGGGTTGCTGGTGGTGACGGTGCCGTCGAGGATGTGGTCTTCGCGCTGATAAGCATTGCCCAGGATGAGGTCTCCGATGCGCATGCGGCCATCAAGCCCTGCGCAGTGGCCGATCATGATCCAGGCCTCGGGGCGCAGCACCGCGAGACAGTCCGTGATGGTCTTGGCGTTGGAGGGGCCGACGCCAATGTTGATCATCGTGATGCCATCGCCGCCAGCGGTAATGAGATCAAAACGTGGCATCTGGTAGCGGGAGGTGAGGGTGAGCTCATCGACGTCGAGAAGCACCGCGTCATTGGGGTGGATGGTCTCTCCCGTGGGCAGTACTAGCGCGGTGTAGCGCGAGTCTTCCCGGGCCAGCTCGCGCAGGCCGAACTTAACGAACTCGGTGGTGTGCATGGCGTAGTTGGTGAACAGGATGTACTTCTGCACGGTGCCCACCTCGATGCCGGTGTAGTGCTCGATGCGGGCGCAGGCGATATCGAAGCGCTGCGGGCCAAAGTGAAAGAGTGGCTTTTCCTTCCCGTGGAAGGCTTTCCAGGCGCCGTCAACGATTCCGTCATGCACCGCATCGAGCGTGGGCCGGGGTATGTCGCCGCGGTCCTGGGGAATTTCTGTAATCCCCCGGATATATTCCGGCGGGATGCGCTCATCTGATTGGCCAACGTAAATATCGCAGGGATAGTTATTGGTGAGCCGTGTGAGCTGCTCTGTGAGGTATCCACGAATCAGCCATGGCTTTGATATCACCGCCGAGTAGCGGCCCTCTTGGTCCACGTAGCCGAAGGGTTCAGAGCGGTCGATGGGCGTCCACTGACGCACATGCACGGTGATCTTCGGGTAGACCACGTGGCGGTAGGCGTCGTGGTCCCCCGAGGCGAGTGCGTGACGTGCCAGCTCGCAAGAACTGTCATAGAGCTCGCTGAGGCGCGCAACCGCTTCGTTGACGGAGTGGACATGCTGCAGGTCGGTCATGCCCGCGAGTGTATCCATGAAAGAAGCCCGCCGCGGTGAAGCGGCGGGCCCTATCCCCATGACTAATCCGGTAGCGCGTGCGGTGTGGAGCTCACCGCCGGACCAAATTAGGCAAGCCTTAGCTTAGTACGAAAGTTGGATAAGGGTCAAGAGTAAACTGAAATTCCATGATCCCACTCCCCCTCGGTGCCCGCAGACGTCCGCGCGGCGTCTACGAAGACGACTGGTCCGCGCGTCCCACCGCCGAACGACCTTGGCCGGTTGTTTTGATCCACGGAACCTGCGACAGCAAGGGGATATGGCAGGTTCTCGCAGGAATGCTCCGCGCCGCTGGCTGGGCCACCTTCGCCCCTGACTACGGGACCCGCGCCACCGGCCCCCTGCAGGAATCCGCCCGGCAGCTCGACGCCTACATCAACGCCGTCCGCACCGTTACCGGCGCTGAACAAGTAATCCTCGTCGGGCATTCACAAGGTGGGTTATTGGCTCGGTACTGGATGCGCATGCACGACGGCGCAGAGTGTGTACGGCACGTCGTCTGTATCAGTGCACCCAACCACGGCACGACCCAGGGTGGAATCGCCAGCCCCCTCTTTCGCAGCGAAAGGCAGGAGGAAGTGGCGCGCTCGCTTATCGACGCCTGGTTTGGCCCCGCCGGAATGCAGCAAGTAACCGGCAGCAAGATAATTGAGGACACGAACCGCGGCAGTGAGGTCGAACCCGGGGTGAGCTATACGTGCATCGCCACCCGCTCCGATGCCATCGTGGTTCCTCCCAACACCTGTTTCCTCAATGGCCAGCAGGTAAGAAATATCTATATTCAGGACATCGAGCGCCGCGCGATAATCCGCCACGAAGATATGCCCATGGATAGGCGGGTATGCCAGTTTGTCCTCGAAGAACTGGAGCAACTCTAGAGTTCTAGCTCATCCAGGATCGCATCGAAAGCCGGGCCCACTTGAGTGCGCCACAGGGTGTCTACGCGGTCATCCGCGCGTCCTGGTCCGCCGTTGATGGTGGCTACGCGCTTGCCCTGTTTCTTGGCCTCCAGAACGAAGCGGAAGCCGCTCATCACCGCCAGCGAAGAGCCGGCTACCAGCAGGGAGTCAGATGCGTTGACCATCGCGTAGGCAGCATCTTTCTTGTGGGTGGGAACGGGCTCACCAAAATAGACCACGTCTGGCTTGAGGCGCCGTGAGCCGCACCGCACACAGCCGGGCATGACAAATTCTTCGACCGCTTCTTGGCTGAGGGCAACATCGCCATCTGGATTGACGTTCTCTTTGTCTACTGCCCAGCGTTGGAGGTATGTCGGGTTGGCTGTGGCGGCGCGGGCGTCGTAGTCCGCGCGTGTTTCTTCGTATCCGCAGCTCAAGCACACCACGTGTTGCATGTCCCCGTGCAGGGCAATGAGGTTGCGCTGCCCGGCTTCTTCGTGGAGGCCGTCGACGTTTTGGGTGACGAGACCCGTAAGGAGCCCGGCGCGCTCGAGTTCGACCAACGCGTAGTGCGTGCGGTTGGGGTGTGCGGCCTGCATGACCCGCCAGCCAACGAAAGCACGGGCCCAATAGCGGTGCGAGGCCTGCGGATCGTGGAGAAATTCCTGATAGGTCATGGGGCGGTGGCGGCTGAGGGAACCGTGCGGGCCGCGGTAGTCCGGCACGCCTGATTCCGTGGACACTCCCGCCCCGGTGAGGACCATGACGTTGCCGCGGCGCAGCTGCTCGGCGACGGCCTCCAGTGCCTGTTGTGGGGGAGTCGGCTCCGCAATCTCGGCGACGACCCGGGAGATGGAGCGCAACGCGGACTGGTGGGCGTGGGCAACGGCGGGATCCATGGTGCCCCAGCTTACGGAAGTGCCTCCTCATAGAGGTGGTCCGAGTCGAGCTCACCATGGCGCGAGCAGCGCGCGTTCCAGCCGTCCGGGCGCACCTGCACCACCATGCGGCGCCCGCACAACTGGCAATAGCGCGGGACGTCCAGGCCAGCCGCGGCCGCTGGATGCAAGGTAAAGTCCTCGCTTAGTGGTTTCCCAGTGTTGGGGTGGAACAGCGGCTCCTCGCCGGCGAGGACGGCGGCGGCCAGCTCCGTCGAGTTCTTCATTAGAGCGCCTTGATCGGCAGGTCGATGCGGCCGAGCATGTCAACGTCCTTTTCAATCTGCTTGCCCAGAGTGGTCAAGTAGTTGCCGGCGATGATGGCGTTGATGCCGCCGAGGAGGCCCTTTTCGGTGCCGTCGTCACCGAGCGAGAGCTCGCGACCGCCCGCAAAGCGGAGGGTTACAGACGGCATAGCCAGGCGGAAGGCGGCCACGGCGCGCAGCGCCTCACCGAGCGGGACTAGGGGGTAGTCCGCGAACGGGGTGCCCGGGCGCGGATCGAGGAAGTTCATCGGTACCTCGCAAGGCTCGAGCTGGGCCAGTTGGTAGGCAAACTCGGCGCGATCCTCGAGGGATTCGCCCATACCGATGATGCCGCCGGAGCAAATCTCCATGCCGACAGCACGCACGTTCTCGAGGGTTTCTTTGCGCTCCTCCCAGGTGTGGGTCGTGACCACGTTGGGGAAGAAAGACTTGGACGTCTCCAGGTTGTGGTTGTAGCGCTGGGCGCCCATATCCTTAAGGCGCTGGGCTTGTTCGCGCGTCAGCGTGCCCAGGGATAGGGAGATTTCGATATCGACTTCATCGAGGATGGCCGGGATGGCCTCGGCAACCTGGGACAGGAGGTTCTCATCTGGTGCTTTGACCGCAGCCACGATGCAGAACTCCGTAGCGCCGGTCTTAGCGGTCTTCTTGGCGGCTTCCACGAGCTCCGGGATGTTGAGGCGCGCGGCGCGCACGGGAGACTCGAACAGGCCTGACTGCGAGCAGAAGTGGCAATCCTCCGGGCAGCCGCCGGTCTTAATGGAGATGATGCCTTCCACAGACACGTCCGGGCCGCACCACTTGAGGCGGGTTTGGTGCGCGATGTCCGCGATCTCTTCCAGCTGTTCATCCGGGATCTGAAGGACCTGCAGCAGCTCTTCTTCGTTCAGGCCGATGCCCTGCTCCAGGGCCTTCTCGCGTGCGATATCTACGATGCTCATGCGGGAAACCTTACTTGAACACCGTTCAAGTTGCGGTAAATCGACGCACTTTATTGTGCACGGCTACCCTTTATGCCATGGATTCCACGCTCTACGACGACACCCTCGTATTACTCCAGGAGCTTATTCGCAATGCCTGCGTGAATGACCTCACGCCTGACTCCGGCAACGAGGTCCGCAATGCCGACACCTTGGAGCGATTTTTTGCAGGCACCCCAGTGGAGATTCAACGCTATGAATCGCACCCAGGCCGCGTGACCATCGTGGTGACCGTTCCGGGTGACCCGGACAAGGAGCCGCTGACGCTCATGGGGCATACGGATGTCGTGCCCGTCGACGAGCCGAAGTGGACCAAGCCTCCCTTCGACGCCGTCATCGAGGATGGCAAGCTCTACGGCCGCGGCGCGGTAGACATGCTCTTTATTACGGCGACGATGGCGGCGGTGACTCGCGATGTGGCCAAGCGCGGCAACCCAGGCGGCACCCTGGCCTTCGTGGGCATGGCCGATGAAGAAGCCCGCGGCGGTTTAGGCTCCATCTGGATGGACAAACACCACCCCGAGGCCTACTCGGTGCGCAACTGCCTCTCGGAGACCGGCGGCAGCCACCTGCCCGGCGCGCTCGGCTTCAACGTGGGCGAGAAGGGCGCGGGCCAGCGCCGCCTGCACGTGCACGGCGATGCCGGCCATGGCTCGACGCCCTTCGGCAAGGACTTTGCCATCGTCAAGATCGGTGAGGTCGCTCGCCGCATCGCCGCCGCTGAGCCGCCCGTGGCCACGGATGAGGTGTGGCAGGGATTCGTCAAGACCTTCCGCTTCGACCCCGCAACGGAGGCAGCGCTTCTCGACGGCTCCGCTACCGCCGCCGACTACGAAAAGTTCGGTAATTTGTCCGCCTACGCCCACGCCTTCTCGCACACGACGATTGCCCAAACTGTCCTACGTGCAGGTGGTGCCATCAACGTACTGCCCTCCCACGCCTATCTAGAGATGGACATCCGCCCCTTCCCCGGCCAGACCCAGGAGGAGCTCGACGAGTTCCTGCGTGAGGCCCTCGGCGATATGGCCGAGGAGGTAGAGATCGAGCACCTTATTACTGAGGACGCCACGCAGTCCTCCACCGACACTGAGCTCTGGCGCTGCATCGAAAAGACCGCTCACGAGTTTTTCCCGGATAAGGAAGTGCTGCCAGTGCTGGCAACAGGTGGCTCCGACTTGCGCGTGGCTCGTCGCCGCGGCGGCAATGCCTACGGTTTTGCACTGCATGCCGAGGATCGGGACATGGCCAGCGCAAACTCGCAGCTGCACAGCCACGATGAGCACCTTTACCTGGAAGACTTGGATTTGACTGTGAAGGCGTATTTTTCGCTGGTAAATCGTTTCCTAGCGCGTTAGCACTTGCACAAACGTGTAAAAGCTGTGGCACAATGTGGCGCATGAGAAATAAGCTTGTCCTCTGCTCCGTTGCTGCCGCCATCGGCCTGTCCGCTCCTGCCGCCTCCGCCGACATGGTGGATGACTACCTGGCTAAGGTTCCGGCCGGCCAGATTTCCTGTGAGCAGGCCACCAAGTACTACACCAACCCGTCCGACTACAACAGCAAGAAGTCCCAGGCACTCGCTGCCGCTAACTTCCACCCGCGTGGTCCCGAGATCCGCGATGCCGTCGCCCGCGCCGACGAGGCCATCGCTCGCTGCGGCCTGAACGGTGGCGGTGGCAACGCTGCTCCTGCTCAGAACACGGCTCCAACTAACAATGGTGGCCACAATGCCAACAATGGTGGTGGTGCTCCGGCAAACAACGGCAACAATGCCAACAACGCTGGCCAGAACAAGGCTCCGTTTACACTTCCCACCCTCAACACCATCCCGGTGCACGTAGGAAACTTCACCTTCCAGATCCCGGATATCGTGGAATTCCTCAAGGCCCTCATCGCTGAGGTCCAGTCGACTTTCCTGAACTAAAGAAAGTACGTCCCCGCGTGCAGCGCACAGCCTGGATTGAAGGCGTGCCCGCACGCGGGGCATTTATATGCCGAATATTCGGCGTAGGTCATTGTTCGGCCGCAGGCCCCACACATGACGCACAGCTCGTCCTTCGGCATGGGCCCGAAGTCATGATCCGTTAACTCCGCATGACACAGCGAACACGCGAACCAGCCGCCGCAGGTGTGGCACTTGTTCGCAATGACGTCGACAGGCGTGTGCCAGTGCCGGCACCGGCCCTTCGCGTCAATCGCTCCGTGAATCTGTGTCATTAGCGCGTCAGTCCCCACATGATCTGTTCGTGCACGCGCGGATCATGTGGCAGCTGCCCATGGTCAACGGGGGCGGACTCCACGTTGGCCACGTCCGCGCCCGGCACAGCGCTGAGCTCTGAGGTCCGATTTGGCGTCACGGTATTATCCGCCGGCGAGTAGATGGACGTGTAGGTCACGCCAGGCGCGGTATCCGGAAGCTGGTTGAGGTCCTCCATAAAGTCCGAGCCCTGCAACTGCTGGATGCCGGCGCTGGTGCCCAGGAAATCAACCACATCGGGCGCGATTTTGGCCGCCGTGCTGAGGGGTGTTGCTCTGTCACCCCACGTTGTCCCGTGGAAGTTCGCACCGATTGTAACCACTCGGTTCACTTCCTCTGCTGAGCCGTAGAGCTGCGTGAAGGTCTTGGTGTGCAGGCCGCCTTGGGAGAAACCGACGAGGTTTACTTTGTGTGCTCCGGTGACCTCACGGATGTGCTCAATGTGCCCGGCTATTTCGCGCCCTGAAGAATCCAGATCCGCAATACCCTTCATGTAGTCATAGGCATTCTGGTACGTGATGTCCTCGGCGCCGTAGTCGAAGGCCCACACGCACATGCCCTGCTCGGTGAGTTTTGGGATGAGATCATTCCAATCGGCCGCGTTGGCTGAGGTGCCGTGGAGAAGGACGACCGGCTCGGTGACCGAACCCGTGGGCTTACAGTCAGGATCATTGATACCGAGATCCTGCGCGGCGGAGGTCTCGATGGTCTGGGCATGAGCCGGAACAGGAGCGGCGGTGCCGAGGAGGATGGCCAAGAAAGCGCGCTGTAGAAAGCCGTTTTTCATGAGGCACTAGCTTATCCTCCAAGGCTGGCCATTTACTGTGTGGTTTCTGTGCGCATGTGGGGTGGCGGCCACTAGCATGATGATGGATAGACAAAGGATCTGAAATGAAGCGACTTCTCTCTCTTGCCGCTGCGCTCTTTGTGCTCAGCGGCTGTTCCTCACTCGACGTTGAATCCACTCCTGAGAGTGAGACGTCACCAAGCACAAGCACCAGCGTTACTGAAACAGCAGAAGAGACCCCACGCCCCACCCTTCCCACTGCCGAGGAAAGCGCCGAAGATATCGGCGTGGATCAACCGCACGAAGAAGTCATCGGCTTCACCGAGGCGCCTGGTGTAGCGCAGCCTACTCCGATGGAGAAGACCATCGAATCCTGCGGTGACGTCTCACTGCACGAAACCGGAACCACATTCTTCAGCGATGGAACTTCTGGCTGGACGCAACAATGCGCCGACGAAATGATGGCCGCGAATCCCCCAGTGCAAGAGGCCGCCGCTATTTATGAAGCACCCGCCGTACAACAGAACTACGTTCACCCCGGCGCGTATTGCAATGGCGGTAGCGGCGTATCAAAGAAAGGTGTCCCGATGACGTGCGCGCCCGCTTCTGATGGCAGGATGCGCTGGCAAAGCGCTTAAGCCGGCGGTACACGCCTTCTCACGAACCTGTCACTGTCGTTCACGGTAAATAAGAGCGAAAAACTTCAGGCGGGCTCAGGTGGTGAATGCATCTATACAGCTAGGAGGTTGTGTAGATGTCAGGTGATGAGAAGCTGCGTGAGCGGTTTGTGAAGGCGTATCTGCATAATGCGCGTCCGGTGCCAGTGATCCTGAAGGAGTTGGGCGTCTCGAAGGTTCAGGCGAGGGCATGGCGCCAAAGCGAGGGGCTTAACCGTGCTCGGCTTCAGCGGAGTTTGGTTGACCAGCAGTATCAACAAGTTGTCGCTCTGGTTGAGAGTGGCCGATCTGTGCTCAGCGCAATTGAAGAGGTCGGGTTTCCTCAAAGTCTGGCTTATCGCTACCTTGCTCAGGACGGGTTGGAGCTTGTCCGAAGCAATCGCGGTGGAACGGCACAACCCGTCGACTCCTGGCATACACTGCTCAACCCTGACACCAACGCCGTGTCCACTACTCGGGGGACACCCCCGCCCACCTCGGCACTCAACCCTGCTGTGGGGGTTACTCGTAGCGGAGCGAGCTGAACATCCCGGTTTCCATGTGATAGGCGTTATGGCAGTGAAATGCCCACTCACCGGGGTTGTCAGCGATTAGGTCGGCGATCATGGTTTCACCGTGGCGGAGAAGGACGGTGTCCTTGCGTAGCCCGCCGCTGCCGGGCAGCGCCCACGTGTGGCCGTGGATGTGCATGGGATGGGGCATCATGGTCCTGTTGCGCATGACCATCCGCAGACGCTGGCCCTCCTGCACGGTCGCGGAGGAGGATTGGCCGTCGGTGAGAATGCTCCATTCATACGGCATCATCTGCCCGCCCAGGTCGATGCTGACTTCTCGGTCTGGTGTGTCCTCGGGCAGGAGTGCACGGTCTGCTGGCTTCAGGGAGGACAGAAGCAGTCCGGTGGACGACAACTCGGGGAAGTCGACATCGGGGTGGGGGGCCTGGCCGCCGGCGGTGCGGATGACGGCGAAGGCGCGGTCGTCCTTACCTACCGCTAAAGCCGTGAGCGGGAAGATGCCGTCGCCGAGGATGACCTCGACGTCGACACGCTCGCCCATCGACAGGTAGATCGATTCGGTCTCCCGAGGCTGGACAGGGAAGCCGTCGGTGTGGGTCACGGTCATGCGGTGGCCACCGAGGGCCACCTTGAAGATGGTGTCACCGCCGGAGTTGATAAACCGCAGGCGGGCCTTGTCGCCCGGGCGAGCCTCGAAGGTCCGGTGAGCACGGGGGATACGTCCGTTGATGAGGTAGTGCGGATACATCACATCGCCGGCATCCCCGCCCAGTACCCGGTCCGGGGTGCCGTGCATCATCTGGCCGTGACCTCCCATCCCCTTCTTCCCGTTATGGTCGCCCGAACCCATTCCGGTGAGCTTGTCGAGCTCATCGTCGGGAGTGCCCTGAATGCCATCGACCCAGTCGTCGAGCACGATGGTCCACTCGACGTCCTGGTCCTCAGCGTCTTGCGGGTCACGGACGATCAGTGGGGCGTGAAGGCCGCGATCAAGCTGCAGGCCGGAGTGGGAATGGTAGAAGTAGGTGCCACCGTGGGGGACTTCAAAAACATAGGAGAAAGACTCGCCAGGTTCAATGGGGTCCTGGGTCATGCCGGGCACACCGTCGGCTGCGTTGTGGAGTGCGATGCCATGCCAGTGGATGGAGGTGCTCTCAGGCAGTTCATTGGTGATATCGACCTGGAGGACGTCGCCGGCGGTGGCCTCAATGGCCGCATCCCCGGTGTCAGAGACGTATCCCCACGTCTTGGCTTCGATGCCGCCGATATCCAGAGAGAGGGGCCGGGCGGTCAGTGTCCGGCGCACCGTCGGCTCACTGAGCGCAGTGGGGGTGGGAGTGGGGCGAAGGGAGGGACCTGGTGCCGGGGCAGCGGGTCCAGGGTCGCTGGTGCAGGCGGTCACGGCCCCGGTGCCGGCGAGGACGAGCCCACCGAGCAGAAACTGTCGTCGGGAAAACGCGTTCGTCATGATTTAACCTTCCTTGGTGCAAGATTTCAGTGACACGGGAGACAGTCGCAGGTGAGGACCCTGCTGAGCCATCACGTCAGGCGCAGGTCTGTGACACAGGTGGCACCGTCGTCGGTGGTGGAAAACTCCGTGGTGCCGGTACGCCCCTGGTAGCTGACCTCAATCAGGCCGGTGACATCATCGGGAAGCCAGAAGCCAATAAACCCGTTGTCGAAGGTGGTTGTCGCCTCGTCCACCAGCACCTCACCGGTCGCCTCATCGGTGATCGTGACCTGGATATCCTCATTGTCGAGTTCCCCCAGGCAGGTCGTGAGGCTGTGGTAGAAGCAGTCGTGGGTGGAGGTGAGATAGGGTGCGATCGAGACATACGTCTGATTGTCGGGAAGATCGACCACGACTTCCTGGCCATCGCTCGAGAGCAGCAGTTCATCGGCACGCACGGAGGCGATCAGATCCGTGGGACGCTCAGTGACCTTCTGCCGGTCAAGGTGATCAATGATCTCCACCGCGTCCATGGCGGCCAGGCCATGGGTAGTCAGGAATGTATCCTGGGACACCGTCCCGTCAGCGGTGGGTTCCGGGTCGGTGGCCGAACACCCCGTGAGGGCGAGGGCAAGGGCGGCGGCTGCGATCGCTGCTCGGTTCACGTCAATCTCCTTGGATCGTGGTAAGACGGTGAGAAGACACCGCCTCAAGGTCAATGCCATACTTTTATCTAGCACGGGTGCCTGACGGCCCAGAAATAAAAAACCCTGCTCACAGCCTTATAACAGGGCGAAAAGGGGGTGACTCCGGTGGGCTGGGTCACCACCGGGACACCACCCCACAGCCGTGGGCGATGTCCTTCTACCCGCCCCGGGTATGCGGTGCAGGCAGTGAAATCCCTGGTGGCGCCTGTTGAGCTGACCAGGGGAGGCGATGCCGCCGACCCGGGGTGGGGCACAGGGGTGACGGCGGTCGAAGGGTGATGTTTGAAGATTTGATGAAGATTTCCCGCCGGGCACTGAGCGAGGGTGGTATTCTCCCTGCCCGGAGCGATACTGGGGTCTATGACTGACTGCACACCGACCACCGCCACGCCCCCGGGGCGGGTGCTGGTCGTCGATGATGAACAACCCCTGGCTCAGATGGTGGCCTCCTACCTCATCCGGGCCGGCTTCGATACCCGCCAGGCGCACACCGGCACCCAGGCCGTGGACGAGACCCGTCGCTTTTCCCCCGATGTCGTGGTGCTGGATCTGGGGCTGCCCCAACTCGACGGCCTGGAGGTGTGCCGACGCATCCGCACCTTCTCGGACTGCTACATCCTCATGCTCACCGCGCGTGGCAGCGAGGACGACAAGATCAGCGGTTTGACCCTGGGGGCGGATGACTACATCACCAAACCCTTTAGCATCCGGGAACTGGTGACCCGGGTGCATGCGGTGCTGCGCCGCCCGCGCACCAGCACCACCCCACCGCAGGTGACCACCCCCTTGATCGTTGGTGATCTCATCCTTGACCCCATCGCCCATCAGGTGCGGGTGGGGGAGACGACCGTGGAGCTCACCCGCACGGAGTTCGAGCTGCTGGTTGCCCTGGCCCTGCGCCCCGGCCAGGTGCTGACCCGCCACGACCTGGTCACCGAGGTCTGGGACACCACCTGGGTCGGTGATGAACGCATCGTCGATGTCCACATCGGCAACTTGCGTCGCAAGCTCGGCACCGACACCCGGGGCCGGGGGTTTATCGACACCGTGCGTGGCGTGGGCTACCGGGTGGGGCAACCATGAATCACGGACCCGGCCTGACCTTCCGCTTCCTGGCCGCCCAGGTGTTGGTCGTGGTGATTAGCCTGCTGGTGGCCTCGGCCGTGGCCACGATGGTGGGTCCGACCCTGTTCCATGATCATATGTTGATGACCGGCCGGGAGGACCCCTCGCTGGAGCTGTTCCATGCCGAGCAGGCCTACCGGGGCGCCAACCTGATCACCCTGGCCGTCGCCCTGCCCACCGCCTTGATCAGCGCCCTGCTGGCCAGCCTGTGGTTATCGCGTCGTCTGCGCACCCCCCTGCAGGACCTCACCCGCGCCGCTACCAGCCTGACGGCCGGCAACTCCCGTATCCGCGTGCCCGCCGGAAAAGCAGGCCCCGAGGTCACCACCCTGGCGCATACCTTCAACACCATGGCCGACCGGCTGGAACACACCGAACAGGTCCGCCGCCAGATGCTCTCTGATCTGGCCCACGAAATGGGCACCCCCTTATCGGTGCTCACGGTCTACCTCGATGGTCTCCAAGACGGGGTCGTGGACTGGAATAATGCCACCCACACGATCATGGCTGACCAACTCACCCGCCTGACCCGGTTGATGGAAGACATCGACGATGTCTCCCGGGCCCAGGAACACCGGATCGATTTGGACCTGGCGGAGGAAGGGCTCGGGAATCTGCTCCATACCGCCGCTGCTGCCGCGGGGGAAGCTTATGCTGACAAAGGCGTCGATTTACAGGTCGAGACCATTACAGACACCGCCCGGGTGCTCGTGGACCGGCAACGCTTCGGCCAGGTGATGAGCAATCTCCTGTCGAACGCGCTACGGCACACCCCGGCCGGCGGGCAGGTCCGGATCAGCGTCCACCGACAGGGGGCTTCCACCGCGCTCATCCACGTCGCCGATGACGGCGAGGGCATCCCACCTGACCAGCTCGGACACATCTTCGAACGCTTCTACCGGGGGGATGCCGCCCGCAGCCGGGACAACGGCGGGGCCGGGATCGGTCTGACCATCTCCAAGGCATTGATCGAGGCCCACGGCGGCACTCTCACCGCCACCTCCCCCGGCCCCGGTCGCGGAGCGGTCTTTACCCTCCGCCTCCCGCTGCCCCCTCCCGACAGTGAGGAGGCTGCTCGGTGACCACACCCTGCCCCGCGTGAGGGCCGCGCCCTCGACCCATTGAAAATATACCCCCCTGGGGTATGCTGAAAATATACCCCCGGGGGGTATATGCTAAAGAGCGGCATCGCCGCACCCCACCGAACCGAAGGAGCTTTCCCATGATCACCTCCCCGCCCCGCCTCTTGCCGATGGCCTCCCACGGCTGCAGCTGTTGTGGACCTGCCTCACCTGCCGACACCGCCTCCATCCCTGCCGCCAGCGACTCGTCAGCAGGAGGGTCCTCCCCTAGCTACCAGGTCACCGGCCTGACCTGCGGGCACTGCGCGAAAAGCGTGACCCAGGCCCTTCAGGCCCTCCCCCAGGTCGACGACGTCCAAATTGATCTCGCTGCTGGTGGTGTTTCCACCGTCACGGTCACCGGTGTCGTACCCCCGGAGATGGTTCGCCGGGCCATCGAGGAGGCCGGCTACACCGTCTTATCCTGATCAGTTTTACCCATCATCTCGACCCCGACCGGGTTGAGCGAAAGGAACGTCATGAGCACTCCCCACCATTCGGGTGATCACCATGGTGATCACCCCGCTCCGGAAACAGACCACACCCACCACCCGGATCATGCCAGCCACGAACACCACGCAGATGCCGACACCCACGGCCAGGCGATGCCCCACGATCACCCGCACTCCGCCCTGGACGAAGACCACCACGTTCATGGTCACGGCGAACACGCCGGACACAGCACCGCAATGTTTCGAGACCGCTTCTGGTGGTCGCTGATTCTGTCCATTCCCGTCGCTATTTTCAGTCCCATGGTCGCCCACCTGCTCGGCTACCACCTCCCGGCATTCCCCGGATCCACCTGGATCCCCCCGGTGCTAGGCACGATCATCTTCGTCTACGGCGGAACGCCTTTCCTCAAGGGCGGATGGAAAGAACTGAAATCCCGCCAACCCGGGATGATGCTCCTGATCGCCATGGCCATCACCGTGGCGTTTGTCGCCTCCTGGGTCACCACTCTGGGGCTGGGCGGTTTTGACCTGGACTTCTGGTGGGAGCTGGCCCTGCTGGTGACCATCATGCTGCTGGGCCACTGGCTGGAGATGCGCGCTCTCGGGTCCGCGTCCTCCGCGCTTGACGCGCTGGCTGCCCTGCTGCCGGATGAGGCCGAGAAAGTCATCGACGGGACCACCCGCACCGTGGCCATCTCCGAGCTGGTCGTCGACGACGTCGTGCTGGTGAGGGCCGGTGCCCGGGTGCCGGCCGACGGAACCATCCTCGACGGAGCCGCCGAATTCGATGAGGCGATGATCACCGGCGAATCCCGTCCCGTCTTCCGCGACACCGGTGACAAGGTGGTCGCCGGTACCGTGGCCACCGACAACACCGTCCGCATCCGGGTGGAGGCTACCGGCGGGGACACCGCCCTGGCCGGGATCCAACGCATGGTTGCCGACGCCCAGGAGTCCTCCTCCCGGGCCCAGGCCCTGGCGGATCGGGCGGCGGCGTTGTTGTTCTGGTTCGCGCTGATCTCCGCTCTGATCACCGCGGTGGTGTGGACCATCATCGGCAGCCCGGACGATGTCGTGGTGCGCACGGTCACGGTGCTGGTCATCGCTTGTCCGCACGCCCTGGGCCTGGCGATTCCGCTGGTCATTGCGATCTCCAGCGAGCGGGCCGCGAAATCCGGGGTGCTCATCAAGGACCGGATGGCGCTCGAGCGGATGCGCACCATCGACGTGGTGCTCTTCGATAAAACCGGCACCCTGACCGAGGGTGCGCACGCGGTCACCGGTGTCGCCCCGGTGCCCGGTACTTCGGAAGGGCACCTGCTGGCCCTGGCCGCCGCCGCCGAGGCCGATAGTGAACACCCCGTGGCCCGCGCCATCGTGGCTGCCGCGGCCGCACACCCGGAGGCCTCACGCCGCCCACTGCGCGCAACCGGTTTCACCGCCGCCTCCGGCCGCGGGGTCTGGGCCACTGTCGATGGCGCTGAGATCCTCGTGGGTGGGCCGAACATGCTGCGCGAGTTCAACCTCACCACCCCGGCCGAGCTCACCGACACCACCAGCGCCTGGACCGGGCGTGGGGCCGGTATGCTCCATATTGTCCGCGATGGTCAGATCATCGGTGCGGTGGCCGTCGAGGACAAGATCCGCCCTGAATCCCGCGCCGCCGTGAAAGCCCTGCAGGACCGCGGGGTGAAGGTCGCGATGATCACCGGTGACGCGCAGCAGGTGGCCCAGGCGGTTGGCCAGGACTTAGGCATCGATGAGGTCTTCGCCGAGGTCCTGCCCCAGGACAAGGACACCAAGGTCACCCAGTTACAGGAGCGTGGCCTGAGCGTGGCCATGGTCGGTGACGGTGTCAATGACGCCCCCGCTCTGACCCGCGCGGATGTCGGTATCGCCATCGGTGCCGGCACGGATGTGGCCATGGAATCTGCCGGGGTGGTCCTAGCCAGTGATGACCCGCGGGCAGTGCTGTCGATGATTGAGCTGTCCCAGGCCAGCTACCGCAAGATGATCCAGAACCTGATCTGGGCCTCTGGCTACAACATCCTCGCCGTGCCGCTAGCCGCCGGAGTGCTCGCCTCGATCGGGTTCGTGCTGTCCCCGGCCGTGGGCGCGATCTTGATGTCTGCCTCGACCATCGTGGTGGCCCTGAACGCCCAGCTGTTGCGCCGCATTGATCTGGATCCGGCTCACCTGGCTCCGACCGACGGGAAGGAGGAACACAGTGGGTCGATATCCCCCGTAACCGTTACTGACTGACCTTGTCTCTCGACCCCTAACTCACACCACCTTTGAAAGGAACGCTCATGAAACGCAGCATTACCCTCGCCGCCTTGGTACTGACCTCCACCCTGGCGCTGACCGCCTGCAGCGACGCCACCGACAACTCCGACGATGCCGGCACCACCAGCACCACGACGGCAACCGCAGAGACCAACGAGACCCACCAGGAAGACACCACCACTGCCGACGAAGAGCACGGCGGGCACGACCACCCTGCCGACGGCGGGGCACCGCCGGCAGGCATTGAAGAGGCCGAGGATCCCACGTACCCGGTGGGCACCGAGGTCATCCTCACCGCTGACCACATGCCCGGCATGGACGGGGCCACAGCCACCATTTCCGGGGCGTTTGACACCACGACCTATTCGGTCAGCTACACCCCCACCGAGGGTGGGGCCCCGGTTACCGACCACCGCTGGGTCGTCCATGAGGAGCTCGTCGATCCGGGTCAGGCCCCCCTACCCGACGGGGCGAGCGTTGTCCTGGATGCCGAGCACATGTCCGGCATGAAGGGTGCTGAGGCCACCATCGATTACTCCACCGAGGAGACGGTCTACATGGTTGAACTCACCGTCGACGGGATGACGATGACCAACCACAAGTGGGTCACCGAGAGCGAGATCCAACCCGCCGAATAGTCCACCCACCCTGAACCGCGAGACCAGACAAGGCACCCGCTCCAGAGTCGGTCATCAATCGCTGCCGACCATGCCGCAGCACACCAGCCACACACGGAACCTGCACGCCCACAGGACCCACGCTGAGGTAGGCCTTCTGTGTCACTGCTTCTCTTAGTCAGGAAATATGCCCTGGAATGACCCTGGTGACAGGAGTTCATTCCAGGGCTTTGGGTGCTGTTGCAAAGTTGGGGCAGTAGGAAGAGCGACGTGAAATAATCACAGCCATGGGTATCTTCTCCGGTCGTCATTTCCCCCGTGACATCATTCTGTGGGCAGTGCGGTGGTACTGCCGCTAGGGGTGAGCTACCGAGACTTGGAGGAAATGATGACTTCAGCGGGGTGTGCCGGTTGATCACACCACGATCTACCGCTGGGTCCAGAAATACGCCCCTGAGCTGGACAAGCAAACACGGTGGTACCGGCAGGTACCTGACTGGCAGGCCAGTTCCTGGCGGGTGGTGAGACCTATATCCGGATCGGCGGCAGGTGGTGCTACCTCTATCGGGCGATCACCGCCGGTGGCCAGACCCTGGACTTTTACCTCTCTCCGAAGCAGAACGTGGCCGCAGCGAAACGTTTTCTGGCCAAGGCTCTCAGATACAATGCGTCAGCCGGGTATCCCAGAGTGATCAACACCGATAAAGCATCCTCCCTAGCCAGGGCAATCGCCGAGTTGAAGTCAGGGGGAACCTGCCCGCCAACAGTGGAACACCGACAGGTGAAATACCTCAACAACATCCTAGAAGGCGACCATGGTCGACTGAAGCGGATCCTCGGGCCGAAAGGCACGTTTAAGAACCGGACATCTGCATATCGGACGTTGAAAGGGATGGAGGCGATGCACTCATTGCGGAAAGGGCAAGGCACTGTGTTTGACCTCACGGGCAACCGAACCCGGACGCGGTGATCGTCAACAGGGTCTTCGAGACGGCCTAACAACGCCCACACACAGCGGCCATCAGGAAATGAGAAACTGAGTCTTCGCTGCTCTCCGCCCAACTTTGCAACAGAACTAAACAATCACTCAACGACCTGCGCATTTGCTCAAACTTTCACCACACAGCGATCCCAGTCAGAATTCGAGTATCGGCCCGCGATCTATCCAGACGGCAACCCGCCGTCAGAGAATCAAATCCGCAACCAATGCTTCATTCATCGCCACCTCAAATGTTTGGCACACAAAATTACAGCAACACGTCGAATCGGAATCCTAAGCATCCTGCGGATGCAAATGACTAAAGGAATCGCGTGCTTCCTGTTAAACGATGCGGATATACTGAGACGCTAATAAATCTCAACCTATAGAGTGAAGCCCACTCAGGCCGTAAACATCCATCAACCTCGCATGTAATGCCGCGGGAGCAATCGGAAGAAGCGAATCATTGGACGAACCGTTAACAACACTCACGGTTAAGCTCGATCACTTCACACCCCAAGGAACGCCGATGGTGCGTTTACCAAATGGGCTGCTTTTAGCCGGGGATCAAGAGATCAAGACATTGAGCCCTAAGGTAGGCGACATCCTCGTGTATTCCTCGGGCTGGGAAATCGCATCCGACGAGAGCTGGGAAGTTAAGGCCCAAATTGGGGTTATCGAACAAAAGTCCGGCCCCGACGAAATTCTTATAAAGACTCCAGACGGGTATTCCCACAAGTTGGTGCATAGAAATGCTCGATGGAGTCTGGGAGATTACGCCCTCTTCAATGAGAGTTCTTCGATTTTGAGAGTCATCCCACAAGAAGCAGCGCGAAAAAGCACTATCGAGGATGAAGCCAGTGCCTCGAAGTTTCGTATTGACCTAGACCCTGAGAGATTTCAGTGGGACTATTTTGTCGGCTCGCACGAGATACTGACCGACGCAAAACAAATAGTAGAGTTGTACACCACGCTGGAGGGACGAGAGTTAATCTCACAGATGAAGGTTGATCCTGTACACGGGATCCTTTTCGCAGGTCCACCGGGAACTGGGAAGACCTTTTTAGCTCAAATAATGGCAGCCCAGTCTGGGTCCGCCTTCTATTTGGTTACAACCGCGTCTCTAGGTGGTCAGCTAGTCGGGCAAAGTGAAGAACGACTTGAAGCAATATACGAGGACGCTGCTAAACAAGAAATGTCAATCATTTTTGTTGATGAGATTGATGTTTTAACTAAAGACCGTTCGAATGCGTATGAAAACGGTTCCCGTCTCGTTAATGTATTTCTCACGAACATGGACGGAGTAGGGGCACCTGAAAATGTCCTAACTATCGGGGCAACCAACCGTATTTCCGACATTGACCGCGCACTGCGCCGACCCGGGAGGTTTGACCGCGAAGTATATTTTCGTCTACCGAATCAAATGGACCGTCTTGAGATTCTAAAGTCTCGCACGCCAACGCTAGCTAGCAATATTGATTTCGATAAGATTTCGTCACAAACCGAAGGATGGACTGCCGCAGAACTACGGTCGATTCTCCAGTACTCAGGAGAGTTAGCTGTCATCGAAGGTCGTTCAAGAATATATAATGATCACTTTCTTTTGGGATTTGAAAAAGCGACTACCGCGCGAAATGCACGAAAAGGCGAAGAAAAGTGAATATTAAGAGTTGGTTCCGAAACTATAGGAAGAAGCAGGAAAGCTTCCGTCGCGCACGGATTCTAAGAAAAATCGAGCGGCTTTCCCGTAAAGCGGCGCCGCTGGGTGACATAAGACAGTTCCTCTATCTCGATGAGTTGGCTCTTCGTAGCTTGTATATCTCCCGGTTCGGTCCTGAGGATGCCAAAACGACCCTTACTCAGACGAAAACAAAGGACTTAGGATTAACACTCGGAGGCGGTGCGTCCATTTCTCACCTCAATGATAGGGCCTCGAATGGCACATCATCTATCAGCTTCCGATCTGGAAAAAGCAGAGCCCTACAGATCGAACAAGTCTCTTCAGAACAGTCTCTTTTCAGAGATTTTGTGTCGAGAGAATCCTATGCCGGAAAAGAAAGTCAGATCTGGGACGGCGTGCCGCAATCCAGCATTCAACGAGAGTTACTGCCTGGTGGACTACACCGCGGGCAACTAATTCAGGTCAGAATACGCCTAGAAGCCCATTCAATTTATGCCTATAGCACCATTGCTAGCGCGCTTGTCGAAACCTCGGCCAATACTCCAGCGCTTGGAATTTCCCAGGATGACACCTTTATCCAGGCCGCCCAACTAATTCAGCAAATGCTAATCGGCCAAATTCCAATAAACTCGGAGCTCGTTGATTGGGACTGGGACGAAGAAGCTAGCACACTCATCCGTCGATCTGATGGCAAGGCAAATAGTCCTATTCGTCTTGTCGGTCTTACCCAACTCGACAACTATTGGGGAGATGTTCGAGGCTTTCTTTTCGACCAATCCGAGTGCATTGCCCTGGTTCGAGTTAGCCAAGATACCCCCTCGACTAGCTGGTCTCCCCTCAAGCTCTTCGATGTTGCTAGGGGATTGCCTGGCTTAGAGGGCTTTGATGCAGAGGTTGCCGAGTTGAATTCCATATTAAGCGGCAAGCAGAAAGCAAAAGCACCAGTTTCAGATGCAGTAGGAAGAATCCTCCGCTACTACTTACAAATCAGAACCGACGATGAGGAACTCAAGGTTCAACTAGAACCACAAGTTAACGAGATAGCTCAAATGGTTACCGATAGTTCTCAACGTCAACTTAAAGATGCATTTGACCAAGTTGATGTTTTACTTTCGTCGCGGGGAAGCACAGAAACCAATCCCGATGAGATCGGAAGCTTGCGAAGCAAGGCGATTAGTTTAGAGCGAGGAGCCGGAGCTCCACTCAAAAGCGAGGAAAACGTCTTACACCCACCGAACGATGATTCAAATCGCTATTTGATAGGCGATATCATCGCTCTTTACTGGTAGAGACTATTTAGCCCGTAATGACTATTTCACCGTCATTCGCAAGAGAGGGATCGGACACTTTGCGTATGAGGACTACATCCCCAATCACGGCAGAGAGCGCGCACCGCGTTCCCGACACGTGAGAAAATCAATCCTTCTTCTACGGCGGAGCAACAGTCTTAAAAAATCGTCATCTACAAGAAACTGACAACACAATCCTGAGGTTACCCTCGTTTAGTGGACACCCTATTT
>NZ_KV803683.1:34145-34496 GCF_001811145.1 Corynebacterium sp. HMSC062A03
CGCCTGAGTACCGGCGTGAGGCCGCGAACCTGGTTATCGAGTCAGAGCGACCGATCGCTCATGTGGCTAAGGAGATTGGCGTTTCTGCCGGGCTTTTAGGCCGGTGGGTCAAACTCGAGCGTGAACGCCGAGGAGCCTCAGATGGGATGAGCGAGGCTGATCTCCGAGCTGAGAATGCTCGTCTGCGCCGTGAGTTGGCAGAAGCCAAGATGGATAACGAGTTTTTGTCAAAAGCGACAGCCTTCTTCGCTTTGAGGCAACGCGAGCAGAAAAGTTCAAATTGATGCAGCCAGAGCAAGGCGAACTACAGCATCAAGCGCATGGCACGACTATTAAAAGTATCTCGGTCTG
>NZ_KV803683.1:34596-35321 GCF_001811145.1 Corynebacterium sp. HMSC062A03
ATGAGGTTTATGGTGCTCCGCGGATCACCGCAGAACTTACCGAGCGCTACCACATTGCGCTTAACCGTAAGACTGTGGCTAAACGAATGCGCATGATGAGCATTGAAGGGATTTCACCGCGGGCCTTTGTCCCAGTGACAACGGTCCAAGCCAAACGTAAGTCCACGCTTCCTGACCTGGTCAAGCGCATGTTTGATACTGGTGAGCTCAACCGAGTGTGGATGTCGGATATTACCTACCTGCGCACTGCTGAAGGCTGGTTGTATCTGTGTGCAGTCCGCGATGGCCATTCCCGCAGGGTACTGGGCTGGGCTATGGATAGCGTTCAAGATACATACCTGGTCGAACGGGCCCTGCGGATGGCGCATACGCTGCGCGGTGATGTTCCTGATGGGCTGGTGTTTCACGCTGACCGCGGAACGCAATTTACCAGTGAGAAGCTCTGGGAAGTTTGCCGCAACCTGGGCATTGCTCAGTCTGTGGGGCGTACTGGTGTGTGCTTCGATAACGCGATGGCCGAGTCATTCTGGTCAACGCTTAAAACCGAGTTCTACGACCGTAAGCGCTGGGCGACCCGTGATGCTGCACGCAAGGCCGTTGCCTACTGGATTGAAGTCGTCTACAACCGCCGGCGCCGACACTCCGCACTCGGTATGGTAAGCCCCGTCGACTTCGAGAACCACATTGGTCTAACCACCAGCAGAAAAGAAATAGCTGCCTAACCA
>NZ_KV803683.1:35421-139156 GCF_001811145.1 Corynebacterium sp. HMSC062A03
TCCACTACGTGTCCACGATTTGCGGGCAACCCCAAAATGGATATAATTAGACCCATGTTGATTTCAGGTACCGCTTTCTTGCGGTTGCGCACCAACCGCTAAGGCGGTTTCCTACCCCGTAGGTTAAAAACCGCTCCGGTCCTTTAGCCGGGCGGCTATTTGTCATGCCCGGCTCCCTTTCAAATCCAAGGAGCACACCTGATGTCTGCATACGGACACGGCCGTCACGAGCATGGCCAAAATTTTCTCACCAACCACAAGATCATCAACTCCATCATCGACCTTGTGAAACAAACCTCCGGCCCCATCATTGAGATCGGACCAGGAAGCGGTGCCCTCACTCACCCGATGGCCCACTTGGGGAGGGCGATAACGGCAGTTGAAGTGGACGCAAAACTAGCTGCCAAAATCACACAAGAAACCTCCTCGGCGGCGGTCGAAGTGGTCCATGATGATTTCCTTAACTTCCGGTTACCCGCCACTCCCTGCGTCATTGTGGGAAACATTCCCTTTCACCTCACCACTGCCATTCTTCGAAAGTTGCTGCATGCGCCAGCATGGACTGACGCTGTACTCCTCATGCAGTGGGAAGTCGCTCGCCGCCGGGCCGGGGTAGGCGCAAGCACGATGATGACGGCTCAGTGGTCCCCATGGTTCACATTTCACCTGGGTTCTCGGGTACCAAGGTCTGCTTTCCGGCCACAGCCAAACGTTGACGGGGGGATCTTAGTGATCCGCCGGGTGGGTGACCCGAAGATTCCGATAGAGCAGCGCAAAGCCTTTCAGGCGATGGTGCACACCGTTTTCACTGCCCGGGGACGCGGGATAGGGGAAATTCTCCGAAGGGCAGGGTTGTTTTCATCACGTTCAGAAACACAATCATGGTTGCGCTCGCGAGGAATCGACCCCGCGACCCTACCTCCCAGATTGCACACCAACGACTGGATCGATCTCTTCCAGGTGACTGGTTCCTCTCTACCTCACCATCGACCCATTTCACCATCGGGAAGTAGTCAACGACCTCCTCAACGGAAAAACCGAAGCCGGCGGCGTTAATCCCCACCAAAACCGAAATCCACCAGTAGTACTAAAAGGGCTCTTCCGGTTTTAGAGTGCATTGATTAGTTCGCCGGGGGTTCGGGCGTGGCACAAGATATTGGGGTCCTTGGCTTTGTAGGAAAAAGGTATCTAATCCATCCGTACAAAACTAAGGACCTACTGTGCAGCCTAACGGAAATGTCATCGTCGATACCATCTGCCGCACCGCAAAACTAGGAACTACTATCACCGGTGCCACAGAAAACGGTGACGTCACTGTTATTGAAGCCGAACCCGTCGAGCCGATCAATGAATGCCCTACCTGCGGGCAGCCTGGAGTATTCCGCGACCACGTCATCCGCAGCCTGGTCGATCTGCCCATCGTCGGCCACCCAACAACTTCATGTGCGCCTTCCACGCTACCGGTGCACCAACAAGCGTTGCTTGCAGAAGATCTTCCGTGCTGGCCTTGCCTGCGCGCCCGACAATTCAAAGACCACGGACCAGGTGACCCACTAGATCCTGCAACGACTCTGCCTAAATCGGATGAGCGTTGCCGCTGCACCCAAGTCATTAGGCCTGGGGTGGGATATGAAGTGTCCCAGGTTTTGTTCCGTTTGATGAAACCCGTTTTTGAAACAACGTACGGAGCACAACGCACGCCGATGCCAAAGCTTCCGCAACATCGACTACCTCATCAAACCCACGACAGTGGGTTTCACACCCTCAATCCCCACGCGTGCAATCTTCGCACCTCAAAGATTGAAAAATGAAAGAAACCGGAGGTAACATACCCTTTCGAGTTTGTTACTTCCGGTGGTGCAGTTTGTTCAACTGCTCAGCGTGCCCGGGGCGGGACTTGAACCCGCACGTCCTATAAGGACACTGGCACCTGAAGCCAGCGCGTCTGCCAATTCCGCCACCCGGGCAGGGTATTGATGTCTTGGCGACTAGCTAACCTTAGCACGCAGTCCAGCAAATTCTACAAATCCGCTGGCAAACCCAAACTTTCCAGGGAACTTTGCCGCGCGCGTCTACGTTAAGTCAAGGAAAGCACCTTATACTGATCGCTGCTATATCTCTCCCTGAAAACATCCCGAAAGGAGGACGGCTCTTCCTATGGCATTGCTAGATAAGCTCGCCAAGCTGGATTCTTCCCTGCAACGCGGACTGGACAACGGCATGGCCTTTGTCTTCGGCGGAAAAGTCGTCCCCGCTGAGATTGAGGAGCTTCTCAAGCAGGAGGCGCAGGACAATTTGTCCCGCGGTGATGACGGCAAGCTGTATAGCCCCAACGTCATGACCGTCGGTGTATCCTCCAAGGACATCGAGAACCTCTCCCAGGACCGGGGTGTTCCCAAGGATCTAGCTGATCAGCTCACCCGCTTCATCCGTAACAGTGGCTGGTCCCTCGCCGGGCCGGTCATCGTCCGCATCGCGGAGGAATCGGGGCTGCGGACTGGGCAGTTGCGCGTGTCCTCTTTTTTGGATCACGAGCCCACCGAAGAAACCGGATTCGATGCGATTTTCCACCACGACCATGGTCAGGAGGACTCTATGACCCAGCCGCACAACGCCGACGAGGCCGCAACCACCGCCTTTATGGCGCCCACCCCGAACCAGCCCGCACCACAGGGGCCAGCGGTAACACTCATGCTGCAGGACGGCTCCTCCCGCGTCTACCACGTGCAGGAAGGCTCCAACATCCTGGGCCGCAGCAACGACGCGGACCTGCGCCTGCCCGATACCGGTGTCTCCCGCCAGCACGCGGAAATCACCTGGAACGGCCAGGACGCCGTGCTGGTGGACCTGCAGTCCACGAATGGCACCACCGTGAACGACACCCCGATTGAGAACTGGCTGCTTGCCGACGGCGACGTGATCACCCTCGGCCACTCCCACATCGAGGTGCGCATCACCGGCCTCGAGAGCCAAGGCTATTAAGCCACCCCCGGCAACGTTCACAGATTTTTAGCGTAAGGATTTTCCATGGATTCGATCGTGCTGCTCTCGCTGCGCATCGGCCTGCTGGTGTTATTGTGGCTGTTCATCTTGGTCGCACTCAACGCCATGCGCCGCGACGCCAATAAGGCTGCCGGCGTCTACCAGGCATCGTCCCCGGTGAAGGGATCCCAGAGGCGGCGCGAAGCGCCGCGTGAGATCACCATCGTGGACGGGCCGCTGCGTGGTTCCCACATGGAACTGGGCACGCTCGAGGACTGTACGATGGGCCGCGCGCAGGACTGTGACTTTGTCACCGGTGATGATTTCTCCTCCGGCCACCACGCTCGCCTGTTCCGCAGGGGCAGCGAGTGGTTCGTGGAGGACCTCGAATCCCGCAACGGCACCTTTGTTGGTGGCGTTCGCATTGACCAGCCAGAACGAGTCGGAGTCGGCTCCGATATCAAACTTGGCCGAACGACCGTGAGGTTGATGGCATGACTTTAAGCCTGACTTTTACTGCAGTGACGGACCGCGGATTGGTCCGCGAAAACAACGAGGATTCCGCCCACGCGGGCCCGCACCTGCTGGTGCTTGCCGACGGCATGGGTGGCCACGCCGCCGGCGAGGTCGCCTCCACCACCATGGTGGAGCACATGGCCTCCCTCGAGCGGGATCCGGGCGATAATGACATGCTGGCGCTGCTCGGCGCGGCGGCGGAAGACGCTAATGCGGCGATCCGCAAGCACGTGGACGAGCACCCGGAGACCGAGGGCATGGGCACCACGTTGACCGCCCTGCTCTTTAACGGCTCCGAGTTCGGCGTGTGCCACGTGGGGGATTCCCGCGGCTACCGGCTGCGTGAGGGCAAGCTGACTCAGATCACCAAGGATGACACCTATGTGCAGTCCCTGGTGGATGAGGGAAAGCTCGATCCGGAGGATGTGTCCTCCCACCCGCAGAAGTCGTTGATCCTCAAGGCCTACACGGGCCGCCCGGTGGAGCCGACGCTCTTCATGCTCGATGCTAAACCGGGCGATCGCCTCCTGTTGTGCTCGGATGGCCTCTCGGATCCGGTGACGGCCTCTACCATCGAGCAAGCGCTGAAGCAGGGCACGGTCGAAGAAGCCGCTACCACCTTGCGGGATCTGGCGTTGCGCTCCGGCGGCCCGGACAACGTCACCATCGTGGTGGCGGAGGTCCTGGAGGGAGAGGGTGATGAGAACGTCCCCATGACCGTGGGCGCGATCCAGGGCGTCGTCCCGGAGCCCACGCATCCGGATTCCTCCGCCAGCCGCGCTGCCAAGTTGATCTCACCCCCAAAAGCGCAAGCCGCTGAGGAGAAACCCCAGGAAGAACCACAGCGGCGGCCACAGCGAAGCCGGATTGGGTGGAAGGTCATTGCATGCCTGGTCATCATCATCGTGCTGGTCATCAGCGGCGGGCTCTGGATGAAGAATTACCTGAGCAATAACTACTACGTCACCGCGAACGAGGACGGTATCCTCGCCATCCACGAAGGCGCGGACTATGAAGTGTTTGGCCGCCCGCTGCACCACACGTATCAAAATGCCTGCTTGAGCAAGGAGAACGCGCTCAAGCTGGGGCACGGCGCCTGCGACGGCGATTTCGCGCCCTTCACGCTGAAGGATTTGCCCGAATCCGAACGTGCCGCCGTGGGCAACCTGCCCTCCGGTTCTTATGACGAGGTACAGACGCAGCTTTCGCAGCTCTCGGACAAGGCGCTCAAGCCCTGTCCCACCTCGCCGAAGGACGGAAAAGATAAAGACGCGTCTAAAGGAAACTGCCGGGAGGTGAAGTAGATGAGTAAATTCTTCTCCCGTGGCACCGAATTCGGCCTGCTCGTGCTGGCTACCGTGGTCTTCGCCATCACCTTGGTCAGCCTTGAGCTCTCCCAGGGCAACGTGCTGACCCTCGATGTGCTCTACCTGATCGGTGGCTTCATCGGCGTCTTTGCCGTCGCTCACTTGGTGCTCTGTTTCCTGGCACCCTATGCGGATCAGCTCATGCTGCCCATCGTCGCGGTGCTCAACGGCACCGGGCTCATCTTATTGCAGCGCCTCGACCTGGCGAATGGCGGCGGGCTGGCAGTGCGGCAGGTGATGTGGACCATCGTGGGCCTCATCCTCTTCGCGCTGGTGCTGGTCCTCCTGCGTGATCACCGCTCGCTCACCCGATACTCCTATATCTTGGGCGCGCTCGGCCTCATCCTCCTCGCGTTACCCCTCGTGTGGCCGCAACCGCCAGGCGTGGACGCCCGCATTTGGCTATGGCTCGGGCCCTTTTCCATCCAGCCGGGTGAGTTTTCCAAGATCCTGTTGATCCTGTTCTTCGCCATGCTGCTGACCCAGAAGCGTTCGCTGTTTACGGTGGCTGGCTACAAGTTCCTTGGCATTTCGTTGCCGCGCCTGCGAGATCTCGCTCCCATCCTGGTGATCTGGGGTATTGCCATTGTCATCATGGGCATTTCCAATGACTTCGGCCCGGCCCTGCTGCTGTTTAGCACCGTGCTCGGCATGCTCTTCATGGCTACCAACCGCGTGAGCTGGCTGCTCATTGGCGTCATCCTCGTGGGCGTCGGTGGCTTCGGCATCTACCAGGTATCGGAGAAGATCCAACAGCGCTTCTCCAACTTCCTGGATCCGCTGGCTAATTATGATTCCACCGGCTACCAGCTCTCCCAGGCGCTCTTCGGCATGTCCTCCGGCGGCATCACCGGCACTGGCTTAGGCCAGGGGCATCCGGACATGGTTCCGGTGGCGCACTCGGACTTCATCCTGGCTAGCATCGGTGAAGAGTTCGGTCTCATTGGCCTTACTGCGGTACTTGTCCTGTTTGCCATGCTCGTCTCCCGCGGCTTCCGCACCGCGCTGACCTGCCGTGATACCTATGGCAAGCTGGTTTCCTCAGGCCTCTCGCTCACCTTGGCTGTGCAGGTTTTCGTCGTCACCGGCGGTATCTCCGCGCTGCTGCCCATGACGGGCTTGACCACGCCGTTCATGTCTGCGGGTGGTTCCTCTCTCATGGCTAACTACATGCTGCTGGCTATTCTGCTGCGTATCTCGAACGCGGCCCGCCGCCCGGCGCGTGAGCTGAGCTCAAACGCACCCACTGACACGTCCATGTTTCCTGCCGTACAGGAGGCAAGCCGATGAACCGATCGATCCGCCTCGTGGCCCTTTTTTCTCTGATTCTTACCGCCATACTCCTCGTGAACCTCACGGTAGTGCAGGCATTTTCCACCGATAAATACGCCCACAACCCCAAGAACGTCCGCGGCTTCTTGGAAATGCGCACGACTCCGCGCGGCCAGATCTTCGCCGGCAACACGGTCCTGGCGCAGTCCACGGCCGACGCCGAGGGCAACTACTCCCGCTCCTACCCTGCTGACTCCCCGGCCTTCGCCAACATCACGGGCTACCTCTCGGAACGCTTCGGAGCCTCACAGCTGGAGGCCTCCCAGAATGACATCCTCAATGGCAAGGATGATTCGCTGCTGGCGCGCAACTGGCTCGATGTGCTCTCCGGCAAGCCCCAGATGGGCGCGAACGTCGAGGTCACCATCGACCCCGCCCTGCAGCAGGCCGCCTACGATCAGCTCGCTGGACCGGGCTATAACGGCGCGGCCGTCGCCATCCAGCCCTCGACGGGCAAGATCCTGGCCATGGCCTCCACCCCGAGCTTCAACGTGTCCGACCTCCTCGGCGATAACGCCAACGAGAGGTGGGAACAGCTACAGAACCAGGAGGGCACGCCGCTGGTTAACCACGCCGCGCAGGACACCCTGCCCCCGGGCTCAATTTTTAAGATCATCACCACCGCCGCTGGCCTCAACAACGGTTTCGAGCCGAACTCTACGCTGACCGGCGCGGCGTCCATCACGCTGCCCGATACCGTCACGGAGCTAACCAACTACGGCAACCAATCTTGTGGCGGCGCGGAAAGCGTTACCCTGCAGACCGCCTTTGCACTGTCCTGTAACACGGCCTTCGTGCAGATGTCGGAAAACATCGGCGCTGATGAACTGCGCAAGTACGCCGAAGGCTTCGGCGTGGGTGAGAAATACTCATTGGGTGTAGGCACGTCCGCCGGCGCACTCGGCGAGCTGAGCGACGGCGCCCAAGTCGCCCAATCCGCCATCGGTCAACGCGACGTGACGATGTCAGCGCTCCAGGCAGCGATCATGGCCGGCACCGTCGCCAACAAGGGCAAGCGTATGGAGCCCTACTTGGTCAATCGCATCACTGATGCCCAGATGAAGGAACTACGCGCGACCACACCGCGCCAGGCCGCTGAAGCCGTGGATGAAGAAACGGCCAATACCATCAAGGACCTCATGTTTGCCTCCGAGCGCAACACCTTCGGCTTCGACGGCAACGGTTTCGCCTCCAAGACCGGTACCGCGGAGCACGGTGAGGGCCTTGCCCCGCACGCATGGTACGTGGCTTTCGACCCAGACAAGGACATCGCGGTCGGCGTCGTGGTCAAAGATGGCGGACACCTTGGTGAAGGCGCAACCGGCGGCCAGGTTTCCGCACCGATTGGTCGCGCCATCTTGCGCGCATACGGAGGTGAGCAGTAGTGAATAGTGCTGACAACAAGGAGCACCTCCAAGCGCTGATCGGCGAGGACTACCAGCTGCAGTGGATCGTCGGCCACGGCGGCATGTCCACGGTGTGGCTGGCGGATGACGTGCGCAACGACCGCGAGGTCGCCCTCAAAGTCCTGCGCCCAGAGTTTTCCGATAACAATGAGTTCCTCTCACGCTTCCGCAACGAAGCCAAGGCAGCAGAGTCCATCGATTCCGAGAACGTCGTGGCCACCTACGACTACCGCGAGCTCGAAGACAACGGCCGCACCTTCTGCTACATGGCCCTGGAGTACATTCGCGGCGAATCCCTGGCGGACTTGCTGGCGCGCGAGGGAGCACTCCCGGAGACACTAGCGCTCGACGTCATGGAGCAGGCCTCCCACGGCCTGTCCGTGATCCACCACATGGGCCTAGTGCACCGCGATATTAAGCCCGGCAACCTCATGATCACCCAGAATGGGCAGGTCAAGATCACCGACTTCGGCATCGCCAAAGCCGCCGCCGCTGTGCCTCTCACCCGCACCGGCATGGTCGTCGGCACCGCCCAATACGTCTCCCCCGAGCAGGCCCAAGGCTATGAGGTTGGCCCGTCGTCCGACGTCTATTCGCTCGGTGTCGTGGGCTATGAAATGCTAGCCGGAAAACGCCCCTTTAGCGGCGATTCCTCAGTCTCGGTGGCGCTGGCGCACATTAGCCAGGCGCCGGAGCCCTTGTCGACGTCGATTAGCGCGCCCACCCGTGAACTGATCGGCATGGCCCTGCGCAAGGACCCGAACACCCGCTTCGTCGATGGCAACGAATTCACCAACGCGATCTCCGCCGTGCGCCAAGGCCAGCGTCCACCGCAGCCGAAATCCGCGGCGCTCGCGCCCGTCGCTGCCGAGCCTTCGCCCTCCGCGTCCACGGAAATGCTGGCCAACATGGCTCACCCCACCACGGTGCGTCCGGCCGTTTCTGCACCCCAGACGGAGGAGCGCCCCGCCAAGCAGGGAGGTTTCGGCACAGGTTTGCTCATCGCGGTGGCTATCGCGGCCCTCGTGGCGATCGGGTTCATGGCTTATAGGCTGTGGGGGAACACGACACCGACCCCACAGCCCACACCAACGGAGGTCATTGTGACCGAAACGGTGGAGCCGGAAACAACGGAAGAAGAGGAAACGGAAGCCCCTGAGACCGTTGAGATCACCACCGTGGAGGAGGAACCTACTCAAGTCACCGTCACCACGACGCACTCGGTTATCCCCTCCCCACCCACAACTGCGCATCGCACAACGCAACAGGAGCCACCCGCGCTCCCTACCGAGGAGACGCAACCGCAGGTCGATGACAGCCCACTGCCCGAACCCGAACTAGACTCACAGAACAACCCCACCGAAGAATCCGCACTACAGGGAGGCCAGTAACCCGCCATGGTCAGTGATCGGTACCACCTCCGCCAGTCCATCGGCTCCGGCGGCATGTCCGAGGTCTACGAGGCCGAAGACTCCGTCTTGGGGCGCACTGTTGCCATCAAGATGCTGCGCCCTGACATGGCGCGCGACGTTAACTTCCGTGAGCGTTTCCGCCGCGAGGCCCAAAACTCCGGCAAGCTCAACCACCCGAACATCGTCGCCGTCTTCGATACCGGCGAAAAGGACGTCGACGGCCTGATGGTGCCGTATATCGTCATGGAATACGTGCAGGGCCGCACCTTGCGCGACATCGTCCGCGAAGACGGCCCCATGTCGGTGGCGGAGGCCGCGCGCGTGCTCAAGCCGGTGGCGGAGGCCCTCCAGTCCTCCCACGAGGCCGGCATCATCCACCGCGATATCAAGCCGGCCAACATCATGCTGACCAACACAGGCCAAGTGAAGGTCATGGACTTCGGCATCGCCCGCGCGCTGGATGATTCCACGTCGGCGATGACGCAAACCTCTGCTGTCATCGGTACTGCGCAGTATCTTTCCCCGGAACAGGCCCGTGGCAAGCCTGCCGACGCCCGCTCCGACGTCTACGCTCTCGGCTGCGTCATGTATGAAACGGTCACTGGGCGCACCCCGTTTGAAGGTGAAACGCCCTTCGCTGTGGCCTACCAGCACGTGCAGGAGGATCCAACGCCCCCCTCAGAGCTCATCGACGAAGAGCTCACGGAGAGAGAGCGCCTTGGCGTCGACGCCGTCGTGCTCACGGCAATGGCCAAGCACCCGGCGGATCGCTACCAATCCGCCTGGGAGATGGGCGATGACCTTGACCGTTTGGCGCAGGGCCAGCTGCCGGAGGCGGCGCGCTCCCACGTCAACGACGAAGATCACCCCACCACGATGGTGGCACCCGTAGCCGCACAACACCGTGCGCCGGTGGCCTCCACCCGCCCTTCGGAGGACGAGGAATCCGGATCGGGCTTGAAGTGGCTGGCGGCCTTGCTCGCCGCTTCCCTCATCGCCATCATTGGCTACTTTGCCTGGGATTTCTGGGATAGCTCCCGCCAAGAGGCCCGCGAGCGCGAACAGGAGCAGCATGAAGCAGCTCAGCGCGCGAACATGGTCACTGTCCCGAAGGTGGCCAACCGCCCGCGCAATGAAGCGGTCGAAGAGCTGGAAAAGCTTGGTCTGCTGGTGACCGTCAACGAAGAACCCAGCCCCGATGTGCCGCGCGGCAAGGTCATCCGCGTCAACCCGGCGGAAGGATCAGAGCTGCAGAAGAATTCTTCGGTCACGCTGACAGTATCCTCTGGCAAAGAGGTCACCGAGGTCCCTGATATCACCGGCATGAAGCTGGATGAAGCTACCACTGCGCTGGAGGAAGCCGGCTTAGAGCTGAATACCGACGTGGAGCAGGTGAATGATGAGGCACCCGCGGGCGAGATCATTTCCCAGAACCCAGCGGGCGGCGCGCAGCTATCCAAGGGTTCGAAGGTACGCGTCACAGTGTCCAAGGGCCAGAAGGAAGTCAGCGTCCCAGACGTCAGCGGCATGGATCGTGATCGCGCAGTGGACATGCTGTCCTCCATGGACTTTGACGTCACCGTGCATTCGGTGGATTCTGAGCTGCCGGAGAACCAGGTGCTCAGGGTTGTCGAGAAGGGCCAGAAGCTACCCAAGGGCAGCCAGGTCACCCTCGAGGTCTCCAACGCGATGCTCATCCAGGCACCAGATATTACGCATTCCACGCAGCAGGAAGCTGAATCCGCGCTGCGCGCCAAGGGCTGGTCCGGTTCCCTCGACGTGGGCGAACGCATCCCGACGTCGAACCCGATCGATAGTGACAAGATTGGATGGGCGTCGGCAAGCCGCGGCGATGTCATCCGCAAGGATGAGACCATCCACGTCCGTTTCTGGGAGTTTGACCCGGCAGCGTTGCTGCCGCAGTAGCTCTCAACGCCGCAGCTGCTAAGGTATCTCACAGATTAACCACCCCTATTCTTCGTGAAGGTGTAACAATGCCAAAGTCCAAGATCACGACGGAGGGCTCCGCACTCCCGCAGTCCTCCAGCTCTGCGACCAACCGCACCCCGGTCAAGATCAACTCTGAGGGAACCCCGAAGTGGTACATCGCCATCATGCTGGGCCTCATGCTCCTCGGCCTGCTCTGGCTGGTGGTCAACTACCTAGCGGGTGAGTCCATTCCGTTCATGCAGGAGCTGGGACCGTGGAATTACGGCATCGGCTTCGGCCTGGCCATCATCGGTCTGTTAATGACGATGGGCTGGCGTTAGTTTTCATCGCCACCGATGAGCTCCTCGAGGTTCTATAGCATCGCTGGCGTTGGCTGCATCATTTTGGTGATGCTCACCGTCACGGTGGATAAAAACTTCCTCACTCCCGGTGCACTCGTACTTGCCGGCCTCGGCGTTTCCCTGACGCCGCTGGCCATCCGCCGCCCACTTGCGGCGGCCTGCGGGTACGGTGCGCTTTTTGCGCTCGCAATGTGGTGCCCCGACTGGCGGTCTTTCCTCCTCTTGGCGTGGAGCCCCGTCATCGTGGGCATCGTGGCGTTTCGTACACGCTGGCTGTGGGCGCTTCCCCCAGCGGTGGTGTACACATACCTCGTCACAACGGATCCTTCGATTAATTATCTGCCCGATTTCGACCCGTTAAACCTGTCGACACCACTCATCTTGTATGCGGTGTCCATCGTCATTGGGGCCGCGCTACGCAAAACCCGGGACCAGCGTCTTGCCGCCGAGCAGCGCGCCGCCCAGCAGCGCGAGGCGCTGATGACCGCCCTTCATGATTCGGTGGCTGCGACCTTGACCTCCGTGGTCATGCGCTCCGAAACCTTGGCGTTAACCCAAACGGATCCCTCCGCGGCTGACTCCGCGGAAGCGATTGCTAACGACGCCCGCCGAGCCATGGGCGAAGTCCGCGACCTGCTACGCGTGATGAAGAATGAGAGCGTGACTCAGGGAGTTAAGTCCTTGGAAGAAGACCTCGACACCATGGTTAGCTTCCTGAGCAGCCACGGCTTCCACTGCGAAGCACAGATCAATGTAGGCAAGAACGGTGAGCTTGCGCTACCGGAAAAGCTCTCCCTCGTGTTCTCTGAGCTCGCCATCAACATCCTCAAGTACGCTCGCCCTGAATCCCGTGTGAGCATCGAAGCCACCGGCAGCTCCAAGTCCATCGACCTCGTGATCACTTCCGAGATTGCAGCGCAACAATCACGCCAATACATGACGACGAATCTGGGTTTGGGGGAAATCGCCCGCCGCGTTCGCCGAATGCACGGCAGCTTCGGCAGTGGCAAAGAAGGCAATCTCTGGGTCACACGCCTTTCTCTTCCCACTGCCCACCTAAGAAAAATATAGTAAACTTGCCCGGTAAATCGCCGATTCTTAGATTCCACAAGGTTAGTAGACATGCGTTCTTCCCTCGCCGTTGCCGCCGCAGCTCTCGCGCTGTTTTCCGCGCCAATCGCCAGCGCTGCTGAGGCTCCTGCTGAAACCACCGTTGACACCGCTACTGAGAGCACTGAGTCCACCGGATTCACCTTCTACAAGTCTTTCGCGGGCGAATTCACCGACCACTTCCGTTGCTCCAACAACCCCCAGCTCTGGTGGTGCCGCTAAACTGTTGCCATGAGCATTCGGGTTTTCCTCGTTGATGATGATGAGCTCGTTCGCTCGACGCTCCGCGTCTATTTCCAGACCACCGAGGACATCATGGTGGTCGGTGAGGCAACCAACGGCGCCGATTGCTTAGACCAGCTTGAAGAAGCCAAGCCGGACCTCGTCCTCGCCGATATTCACATGCCGCACATGGACGGCATTACGCTGCTCAAGCACCTTAACTCCGGACCGAATCCCCCGACGTTTTTGGCGGTGACCGCCTTCGACTCGGATGACACGATGCTAAAGATCCTGCGGGCGGGCGGCGCGGGCTATATCTTGAAGAACCAACGCCCGCGCTCCATCATTGAGGCGGTCCGCGCCGCCGTGGAGGGTGGCACCGTCGTGGCACCCGCCGCCATGCACCGTTTGGTCGACTACATCGGTGAGCCCGCCACCCCACGCGATCCCGTCGCCGCCGCCATTGAGAGCCACGAGCTTCACGACGCCGAAATAGCCGTCCTCAAGCTCCTCCTCGCCGGCAACTCCAATTCAGAGATCGCCGCCGCCACCAACTATTCGGAATCCGCCGTGAAGAAGCACGTCTCACGCCTCATCACCATCTTCGGCGCCAGCACGCGCCTGAACCTCGTGACCAAAATTCTGGGTGGCGCTGGCTCCTAGTCCGAACTGCACTCTAGCGGCAGAGCCCCTTTTCGTAATACGATTACGGTTATGAAAACTATCAATGGACAACCGATCAGCGAAGAGCAAATTGATGAATGGGTAACGGAAGCCGAAAAGGGTTACGACGTGGAGACTCTTCGTACTCGGGGGCGGAAGCCCCGCGACAATAAAGCCGCAAAAATTGTCTCTATTCGCCTTTCACCCAATGAAATTGCGGACCTGGATAAGTATGCCGCAATCCATGGATGGTCTAGGTCACAGGCAATCCGTGAAGCACTAAGAAAGGCCACCTAGAATAGCGAAACTTCGTCTCGGTTTCGATGGGACCGAGGCCATCATTCATTCCATGAAGGCCCACAAGCAGTACCGCGCTCTGCTCAACTAGCGCTCAAAGTCAGGCTCTACTACAAACTGCCTGATTTTTGGTCACCTCCCACCCCGCAGCCGGAGCACGGTTAACACCTTGGTTAGGTAGGGACCCGACCAAGGCCACGGGTGGGTGAGCAACGCCACCCTTGACGCTGCTACCTGGCGACTCTCGGTGGCGGAGTGGGGGTGTTCCGCACTAAATCAATCTAAGCCAGGAAGGCGTCCTACAGAAGGCATCTGGCAAAAGACATCTTTGGGTCTAAAAACGCCATCTGCAATGAGTAAATGGCGTTTTCAGCCGTGAAGACGCCTTATGACTGATGCCTTTTGTCAGATGCCTTTTGCCAAACTCCTCCAGCATGTTGATGGAGATACACAGACGTTGCATGTTGCGAGGGGAACGAAGAAGGTAATCCGTTTCGCGAAGAGACGTGCAATGCTCTCAGGCCATGAGTTG
Organism: Corynebacterium sp. HMSC062A03; assembly: GCF_001811145.1. NCBI lineage: Bacteria > Bacillati > Actinomycetota > Actinomycetes > Mycobacteriales > Corynebacteriaceae > Corynebacterium > Corynebacterium sp. HMSC062A03. Next base: position 49,552 of record NZ_KV803683.1, read on the forward strand.
TGACCCGACTTAGGCCGTGGGTAGATGAGCAACGCTACTCTTAGCGCTGCTACCTGGTGGTTTTCGGCGGTGGGGTCGGGTTTCCCGCACCAAATCGGCCTAAGACATGCCAAACACCCCGCAACCGGAGCACTGTTAACACCTTGGGTACAAAGTTATCCACAGGGTGGGGATAACTCTGTGGAAAACGAATTCCACAGCTTTTCTCCACACCCTGTGGATAAGTGTTTTCACGCTTCCCACAGCCCGCACAAAAACTTCGAATACAACCGATTAAGCTGCTGATCTGCGATTATCTTGGCGCACACGTTCGGTAAATTACAAAAATGTAGTTATCCACAATGTGGATAACTTATGTGGAATTCTTTCGCACAAAGGTTTTGGTGGATAACACACCCGAGTTATCCCCAAAGCCCAGCTCGCAGCGCCGCTAACACGGCTACCACGACAGCAATAAGCCATATCCCCAGCCACCGCAGCCACGCACGTTGGCGAAAGAGGAATGGTGCCAACAGCAGTCCTGTGAGCAAGCCACCCAAGTGCCCCCACACGGAGACATTCTCCGCCACGAAGCTGTAGATAACGTTGGCCACCACGAGGACGATGGGCGCGCGCAGGTCAAGACCGCGGCTGCGGTACACACCAATGAGTAGACCCATGAGCGCGAAGAGGGCACCGGAGGCGCCCACCGTAGGTGTGCCGTAATCCATCCACAGCACTGCGGCGGAAGAGCCCACGATGGAGATGAGATAGGCCGCCACATACAGAGCACTGCCCAGGGCGCGTTCTACTTCCCTGCCCACAAAGAACAGCATCACCATGTTGACCAAGAGGTGCCCGGCGTCGAGATGCATGAAGCCCGCGGTAATGACAGTTGTGGGGTGTGCGGACACGTCAGGGCCCCACAGCGTCCAGTCTTGGGCCAGCATGCTGCGATAGTAGGGCGCGGAGAGGGACGAGCCTTGAATGGCCGTGGCACACCAAGCACCGATGCACAGCACCATGAGCACCAGGGTGGCCGGTGCTGATTTCAGATAGTTCTTCACGCAGACTCCTAAAACAACGAGCCCGCCACCACTTCACGTGGCAGCGGGCTCGGATGAAAAGCTAAGAACGCTTAGGCGATCTCGATGGACTCGATGACAACGTCCTCAGCCGGACGGTCCATGCGGTCGGTGGAGACCTTCGCAATCTTGGACACGACTTCCTGAGAAGCCGCATCGGTGACCTCACCGAAGATGGTGTGGTGGTTGTTCAGGTGCGGGGTCGGCGCCACGGTGATGAAGAACTGGGAACCGTTGGTGCCCGGGCCGGCATTCGCCATGGCCAGCAGGAACGGGCGGTCAAACTGGAGCTCCGGGTGGAACTCATCCTGGAACTGGTAGCCGGGGCCGCCACGGCCGGTGCCAGTCGGGTCACCGCCCTGGATCATGAACTGGTCGATGACGCGGTGGAAGATAGCGCCATCGTAGAACGGGCCAGACTGCTCACCCTTGGCGTTCTGGGTGGTGTAGTCCTTCTCGCCCTTAGCCAGGCCGATGAAGTTCTCAACGGTTACCGGTGCGTGGTTACCGAACAGGTCGATAACAATGTCACCGTAGTTGGTGTGCATCGTTGCAGTTGCGGTCTTCTGAGTCATGCCAGCCATTGTATGGAAATTTCCACCAATGCGTTGTTCCGGCGCGACGCTGTCAGCGATCTGCGTAGGGTTACAAGCATGATTCGCGCCATTCTCTTCGATCTCGATGACACCCTCATGGACCACACCGCCGCGATGCATGCGGCCGTTGAGGAGTGGCTGCCGGGCGGGCACCACAAGCGCTTCGCCGAGATTGAAAGGAAATGGTTCGCCGCCTACGAGCGCGGCGAGGTCACCCACCAAGGCCAGCGCGTGGAGCGCTGCCGCGAGTTCCTGGGGCGCCCAGAGATGACGGAGCAGGAGGCACTGGCGGAATATGCCAAGTATTTGGCCGCGTATGAAAAGCACTGGCAGGCGCTTGATGACGCCCTCCCTACCCTCGAGCACGTCCTGTCCCGCGGCCTCAAAGTGGGCGTTTTAACGAACGGGGCTCGTGAAATGCAGGAGGGCAAGCTCAAGGCGGGCGGGCTCGACCTGCCAGGCGTTGAGCTCTTTCCCACCGTGGAGATGGGCCACCCGAAGCCGCACCCAGAGGCCTACCTCGAAGCTTGTCGGCACTTAAGGGTGGAACCGGGCGCCACTCTCATGGTGGGCGATTCGGTGGCCAATGATGTCGAAGGCGCCCGTGACGCGGGTCTCAAGGCACTGCACTTCGATAGGGGCGGAAACGGAGACATCGCCGCGCTCAGTGAGCTGACGGCGATGGACTTCGTTTAAATCAAGAGAAGTTTAAATCAAGAGATTTAAACTTAGAGGCTGGCGCGGACCTCGTCCCGGGCGAGGACCAGGTTGCGCAGGGAGGCCTCGGTCTCCTCGTAGCCGCGGGTCTTCAGGCCGCAGTCCGGGTTGACCCACAGGCGCTCGACCGGCACGTTCTTGAGCGCCGCGCGGATGAGCTCGGCCATCTCCGCCACGGACGGGATGCGCGGGGAGTGGATGTCATAAATGCCCGGGCCGATCTCGGAGTGGAACTTCTCATCGATATCCTCGAGCAGCTCCATGCGGGAGCGGGCCGCCTCGATGGAGGTGACGTCGGCGTCGAGGCCGGCGACGGCGTCGATGATCTGGCCAAACTCCGAGTAGCAGAGGTGCGTGTGGATCTGGGTTTCAGGCTTCGCCTGCAAGGAAACCACTCGGAAGGAGCGCACGGCCCAGTCGAGGTAAGCCTTGCGGTCCTTCTCGCGCAGCGGCAACAGCTCACGCAGGGCGGGCTCATCGATCTGGATGATGTCGATGCCGGCCTCTTCGAGGTCACGGACTTCGTCGGCCAGCGCCACGCCGAGCTGGTCGGCGGAGACGGACTGGTGGACGTCATCGCGCACGAAGGACCAGGCCAGAATGGTCACCGGACCGGTGAGCATGCCCTTGACGTGCTTCTCGGACAGGGACTGCGCAAACTTCGCCCACTCGGTGGTCATGGCCTTCGGGCGGGAGATGTCACCAACCACGATTGGCGGACGGGTGCAGCGGGAGCCGTAGGACTGGACCCAACCGTTCTCGGTGACGACGAAGCCGTCGAGAAGCTCGGCGAAGTACTGCACCATGTCGTTGCGCTCCGGCTCGCCGTGGACCAGGACGTCGAGGCCCAAGCGCTCCTGCAGCTCGATGACGGACTTCACCTCGTTGCGCAGGGCCTCGGTGTAGTCGGCGTCGGAGAGCTCGCCCTTGCGGTGCGCGGCGCGGGCAGCGCGGATCTCAGAGGTCTGCGGGAAGGAACCGATGGTGGTGGTCGGCAGCTGCGGCAGGCCGAGGGCCTCCTGTGCCTTGTTGCGCTCCGCGAACTCCGGCTGGCGCTGGACCTGGCCCTCCGGCAGCTGCGCGGTGCGCTCCTGCACGGCCTGGTTGTGGATACGTGAGGACTCGGCGCGGGTGCGCACGGCGCGGTCGGCCTGCGCGTATGCCTCCGGGGCGTCGAGCGGGCCGGCGGCGAGTGCTACGACCTCACGGATCTTCTCATCAGCAAAAGCAAACCAGGTGGCGACGTCCACCGGCAGGGAGGTCTCCGCCTCCACGGTGTGCGGCACGTGCTGCAGGGACACGGAGGTGGTCACGGAGACATCCGCGCCCAGGGACTCCAGCTTCTCGCGCAGGTCGCGGAGGTTGGCGGCCCAGACGTTGCGGCCGTCGACCAGGCCGGCGGAGAGGTGGGTGACCTCGGCGAGCTTGGCCACACGCTCGAGGTAGGAGGTGTCTAGGGCCAGAGTGCCGACGGAAAGATCCACCTGGACTGCTTCCGGCTGCAGCTCGGCGACGGCGTCGAGGCCAGCGTTGAGGGAACCATAGGGCGTGGTCAGGTAAACCTGCGGGCGCTTCTCCGCGCCCAGGATGCGGCCATAGGCGCTCTTGAGTGCGGCGGCCAAGGTGGCGTCGTCAGCGGCGGCGAGGTCGGCGACCAGGGCCGGCTCGGCGAGCTGGATCCATTCAACGCCGGCGTCGTAAAGCTCAGCCAGGACGGTGAGGTAGGACTCGACTGCCTGATCGAGGTGGTCCAGGGGCTGCTTGGTGGCGCCCTCAGCCTGCTTGGACAGCGCCAGCAGGGTCACCGGGCCGACGAGGACTGGGCGCACAGTGTGGCCGGCGGCGCGGGCCTCCTCGACGATCTTCAGCACGCGCTGCGGACGGGCGCTAAAGGTCTGGTCATCGGTGATCTCAGGAACAATGTAGTGGTAGTTGGTGTCGAACCACTTGGTCATCTCCAGCGGCGCCGTGTCCTTGTTACCGCGGGCCAGGGTGAACTCATCATCGAGGCTCTCGCCCTGGGCAGCGCCCACGGTCAGCGCGGTCTCGAGGACGTGGTCGTAGTAAGCAACGTCGGCCGGGATGGCGTAATCCTCAGCGAGGCCCAGCTCCTTGAGGCGGGCATAGGTGTCAAGGCGCAGGGAGTGCGCGGCGGACTCGAAAGTCTCCGCGTCGATCTTGCCGGACCAGTAGGATTCCAGCGCGCGCTTGAGCTCGCGGTGGGCACCGACGCGCGGGTAGCCCTCAATCGTGGCCTTAGGAAAGGATGCGGTCATGGGATGACTCCAATTCGATGTAGCAGGTCAGTCGTGATGTCTGGATTGTTGTGCGTGTAGATGTGCAGCCCGTCGGCGCCGGCGTTCATCACCGACTTCGCCAGCTTGGCCGTAATCTGCATGCCGATTTCTTTCTCTTCCTCGGGAGAGGTCGCTGCCGCGAGCTGGTCGAGGACCTTGGTCGGCCCATCCAACCCGGACAGCTGGCACATTCGCTCCACCCGAGCGCGGCTCGTCATCGGCATGATCCCGGGGATGAGCGGAATGCGCACACCTGCCAGCCGGGCGCGCTGGGCAAAGCGGACGTAATCCTCCGCGTCGAAGAAAAGCTGGGTGATGGCGAAGTCTGCGCCGAGGCGCTGCTTGGCCAAAAGGACGTCGATGTCCTCGTCCGGCGTGGCGGACTCGGCGTGGCCGTTGGGATAGCAGGCCACGCCCACCGCCAAGCGGCCGGCTGCCAAGCGCGCCACGCGGTCGGATTCCCAGCGGCGGATGAGCCGGACCAGGGAATCGGCGTGCGGCAGGTGACCTTCGGGCATGCCGCCCTCCGGAAGGTCGCCGCGGAGGGCAAGGAGGCCGCGCACGCCGGCGTCGACCAGCGTGTCGATCCAGCCAACGAGCTCTTCCTCTGTGCCGGCGGTGCAGGCCAGGTGGGCCAAGGGACGCATCGCTGTATCGCGTGAGATCTTCTCAATGAAGGCTGCGGTTCCCTCCAGCCACCCAGAGCGCTGGGAGCTGGTGACGGCGATGTAATCAGGGTTATACGCGGCGAGCATGGCGAGCAAGCGGTCAATCTTTGCAGCGTCCGCATCATGACGCGGCGGGATCACCTCGAAGGAGAGAGCGGTACGCTTAAGCTCCTTGGGCGTATCTTCGCTGATTTGGTCTAGTGGTGCGGATGCGGAAAGTCGCGGGGACATGCTCACCTCCTCTGCAGGTTATCGTTGTTTATCTTCGATGTTGATGTCCCAAAACGTACCAAGCTGTCCATTTTGAGCGAAAGGCTTTTTTCTTTGGTAATACCTTTAGAACCCAGTCAGCTGCACCGTTAGCCCATAGCGCTAGTGAATAAAAACCCGGCCCATCCGTACAAAGCTGTCTATTTTCTTTGGACAGCTCGCCACCTGGCGCATCTGGTGGCGGGACCTGCGCGCCACCACTACGCTGAAAGGGAGTACCCAGCGCTAACGCGGGCGCGCATATACAGTGCCCCGCCGAAAAGTCACTTCAGTATTGACGTAAAGGAGCACCTAAACCCATGAACCCCGCCGCCCTGTCCACCGCCATCAGCGCCACCTCCGCCCTGGTGGAGCGCCTCAAGGAACGCCGCGACGAGAAGGCCCGTGAGGCCTACTCCGTCCTGGAGACCGCCGCCGCCCGGATGGAAGAGCGAGATGGCGAGTGGTTCCCGGAGGCCCGCCGCGAAGCGGGCGCCGTAACCAAGGCCGCGCATGCCCGCCTCGAGCGCACCCTCGAACAGCTCAAGGAGCGCAGCGAGGAAACCACCGAGAAGCTCTCTGAGGCTGCATCAGAGGCCCAGGATAAGGCCTCCAAGCAGTGGAAGAAGACCCGCAAGCAGGCGGAAAAGAAGGCCTCCAAGGCCCGCAAGCAGGCCAAGAAGAAGGCGTCCAAGGCTGAGAAGAAGGCGCAGAAGCAAAGCGCTAAGTTGCAGAAGAAGGCCCGCCGCCTCGGTGGCAAGGACAAGAAGAAGGGCTCAAAGATCTGGCTGATCTCCGCGCTCATTGCCGCCATTGCTGCCATCGGCGGTGGCATCTACTACTTCTTCACCCAGAAGAAGGAGAAGGAATCCGCCGTTCCGCCGCGCGTTGAGGACTTCTCCTCCCCGTCCGCGCCGCAGGGCTCCACCTTGGTCTACACCTCCACCACCGAGGACGATGCCACGCATGGCTCCGACTTGGCTGAGGAGGGCGTCGTCGAGCGCGACGAAGAGCTGCTGGGCTCGCTGGATGAGCAGCTGGCCAAGCACCGCGAGGAAGAAACCGCTATTCAGGACGCCGTCGAGACCGAAATTGAGGTCAGCAACGCCGACAAGAAGGATGCCGACACCTCCCGCATCACCGATGATCACGAGTCCGAGGGCAAGCACCGCCTCCAGACCGAGGACGAGAACTAAACCCCCATCCTTGGGGTGCACGTTTAGTTGCCTTGATCTCACTTCTTTGCCCCCGCGCGCCCGACCTGCTTGAATTGAAGGATAATCGGCATCGATCTTTAAAGATCGGTGCCCGCGCGCTGTTTTGCGCGGGAAGCCCTATCAACAGCAGCCAAGGAGATCAGGCATGAGCTTTGAGTCGCTCGTAGTCAAGCTCAAGAGCGGGGAGACCTTTTATTTTCCCGCAGGTGCCGTGAGCGGCGATCCGTCCACCCGCGTAGATAACCTACGTTTTGCCATCGAAAACGGCACGCAGTTTAGCTCCATCGATGACTATGGCGTCGACCGTGAATTCAACGGCTATGACGTGGAGAACTATCACCTGGCTTAAGCCCCCCAGTGATTCATTAAGCGTAATCTGAATCACTCCCTCATGCGTTGTGCGCTATAGGATGAGTTCTTATGACTCACTACCCCCGCATGAGGACGTGGTCGTGGTACCTCCCCGATGAACCCCCTTCCGGGGAGGTCTCCCTCACTGAGACCACCGACTTCTCCCGGCCCGGCACCGCCACGTGGCGGCTGCTTGGTGCCCAGCGCACCGGCGTTATCGGCATCTTCGTTGCCACCCTCATCAACGCCCCGCTGGGGGCGTTAGTCTCCGTCATCATCGGCCAGACCACGCAGTATGCCTTTTCCGATCCCTCCTGGCGCACCGTAGCCCTGCCGCTTGCGGCCACGGCGATCCTCCTCTTCATCGCCTATATCTGCGAGGCCACGGCAGATGCGTTTACTGATCTGAGTCAGGCCCGCACCACGCATACGCTGCGACTGAACCTGCTGGATAAGCTGCTGGCCGCTTCTACCGCAGGCATAAGCCCCGGCCGGCTACTCAACACGATGGATGAGGATTCGCACTACATTGGCCAGCTCAAGCAGATCCTCAACTTCCCACTGGTCATGGTGGGCTACCTCTTAGGCGCAGTGGTCAGCCTCGCCCCGATTTCCTGGCAGGTCTCAGCTGTACTGCTGGTTGGCGCGCTCGCCACCGCGCTAGCCTCCTGGGCCACCACGAAGCCGCTGACTAAGATTGCCGCGCGCCGCCGCCAGCTGGAGAACACCGCGTTGTCACTCGCCACGGACTTTGCGCAAGGTTCACGCGTGATTAAGGGCCTCGGCGCCAAGGAGATTTCCCGCCAACGCTTTTCCGACGCCGCCCAGGACTCCTTGGGTGCCATGCTCCGCGAGGCCAAGCTTTCCGCCCTCATGGCCTGGCTGCGCCAGATGGTTCCCGCGTCCTTTGCTGTGGGCATTCTTGCCTGGACCTCCTGGAAAACCTTCGAGGGACGCATCGCCCCCGGCGGGATGATGGCGATTACCATGCTCGTCCCGCCCGCGCTCACAGCATTAGGTGTCTCTCTGGGCCTGCTCACTGAAAACTGGGCGCGGGCTCGGGCCTCCGTGGAGCGCGTTGGCGTACTGCTCGGCCAGCTTTCTTCCAACACCACCGAGGCCGTCGGCACGCCCATCGACCTCTCCCCAGGCTTGCACGTGTGGATGCCCATCACCAACGAGGGGCGCAGCACTGTGGATTCCTGGGTGCGCTACCTCCATGAGCAGGGTGCCTTGTGCCCACCGCACCGCATCTCCGTGTTGGAGGGCACCCTGCAGGACAACGTTGATCCGCTGCGCACTGTCAACACCACACAGCTTCACGCCGCCCTCCACGCCTCCGCCTGCGAGGATATTGTTATCCGCCTCGGTGGGCTTGGGCCCAACGGCGAGCTGCCCACCGCGCCCATTGGTGAGGCCGGCCTCAACCTCTCCGGTGGCCAGCGTCAGCGCGTCGCGCTGGCCCGCGCGCTCGCTGTGGACCCAGAAGTTCTCCTGCTGGACAACCCCACGACGGGGCTGGATTCGTTGACCCTGGCGGACGTGGCCAAGCGCGTGCGTGAGCTGCGCGCTGGCAAGATCACCGTGATCATTACATCCGCCTCCACGTGGGCAGCCAACGCCGATGAGGTGGTGGAACTATGAGCCCTGCTCACAAGACCACCAATGACAACCGCGCAGATGCCCTAGCTCCCGCCTCACCGAGGGAGTGCCTCCGTTTTCTGAAGACCCTGCCCAGTGCCCCGAGCAGGCTGGGCATCGCCCTCTTCTTTGTGCTTTTTAGCATCACAGTCATCATGATGAACCTGGTCTCCCAGGTGCTCGGGCGCGTCGTCGATATCATCCAGGGCGTGGAGGTCCCCGTCCTGGGTACGGGCCGCGCAGCCATGGTGGGCGCGCTGGTTATTATCGCCGTGGGCTACCTCGTGGAGGTCACTGGCCGCACCGTGGGCCGCTACCTGGTTACCTCCACTACCCGCCGGCTCTCGGTGGATCTGCGCACGTCAGCGCTGGATTCCACCCTCGGTGCTCCCGTGCCGGCCGTCATGGAATTGGGCACCGGCAACATCATTACGCGCCTGTCCAAGGACATCGACACCGTGGTTATGACGATCTCCATGATGGGTGATCGCCTCGTACTCACACTCTTCATGCTGCCGCTGACCGCGCTCATGATGGTCTTCATCCACCCCGCCTATGCGCTCCTCTTCATCGCGGTGAGTTGTCTGCTCTATCCCTTCATCCGCGGCACCATGCGCGATATCCCCGCCGTAGCCAACGAGGTGTCCTCGGTGGAGGCCTACCGCAACAACGTCCTGCTGGACACCATCCGTGCATTGGAGACCCTCCGCCAGTTCTCCCTGAAGGACTGGGCCCATGCACGCATGGAGCGCTATTCCTGGGACACGGTGCAGGCCTGGGGTGATAAGGTTCCGCTGATCAACCGCATCCTGGGCCAAGGCGCCCTGGCCTTTGCGGTGTTGCTCTTGGGATCGGTCCTCATGTCCGTGCCCATGGTGATGTGGGAATGGTTGACCCCCGGTGAGGCCACCGCCGCGGTGCTGCTGGTGATGCGGCTGGAGATCCACGTCTTCAACATCCTCTTCTTCGCCGGCGAGATCCAGCATTCCGTGACGTCTCTCGGCCGCGCGGTGGCGCTGGCGACCCTGGCGAACAACGCTGGCGCTCCAGACCTCAAGGACACGCCCCGGCTCACCTCCGCGCCGGCCATCACCATTGATCACCTTTCCTATTCCTATCCCGGTGGGGCGCCCGTGCTTGACGACGTCTCCCTCACCCTCACCGCCGGCACCACCACTGCCCTGGTGGGTACGTCCGGTGCGGGTAAGTCCACGCTCGCCGCCCTCGTGGCGGGCCTGCAGTACCCTTCGGCGGGGAGCATCAGCCTCGATGGCATCGATACCGCCACCGTGCCGAACACGTGGATTACAGAGCACGTCGCGCTCATTACCCAAGAGGTCCATCTCTTCTCCGGCACCTTGCGCGAGGATCTGTTGCTGGCCAAACCTGACGCCAGCGATGAGGAGCTATGGCAGGCGCTTAACACCGTGGGCTTGGATGAACATTCGCGGTGGCTGCCTCAGGGCCTGGATACGAAGATTGGCGCCGGCAACGAGGAGATCGGTGCGGAGGCCGAGCAGCAGCTTTCTCTGGCTCGCATGATTCTGCGCCAGCCGCCGGTGCTCATCATGGATGAGGCGACTTCCGAGGCCGGTTCCGAGCACGCAGAAGTGCTCGAAGACGCCGCTAGAGCAGTCACGAAGAGCCGCACTGCGCTCGTCGTTGCCCACCGCCTGGACCAAGCCCGCGAGGCCGACCGCATCATCGTCATGGAACAGGGTCAGATCGTCGAGGATGGCACCCACACCGAGCTCATCGATCTGGGCGGGCGCTATGCCTCGGCCTATGCCCAGTGGGAGCATGGGAAGTAGGTAGTTCGGCGCCGCGTCCTACCATGGAAACTATGCATCTTCTTTCCCTCACTGAAGCTGACCGTACCTACCTGGCCCGTATTAACTTTCTCGCCGATACCTTTGGCGATGAGCACAAGGAGCTTCCTGCGGGCTTCGAGGAAGGCTTTGACTACTACCTCGGCAGTTGGGAGCCTTCCCGTGGAGGTTTCATCGCCTGGGAGGGCCACGTCCCTGCCGGTGGCGTGTGGCTGAACTGGGGAACGGCGCAACGCCATGGTTTTGGCCACGTTATTGAAGGCATCCCGGAGCTCGCCCTAGCCGTGGAACCTCGCTTCCGCAGCCAGGGAGTAGGCACCCTGCTTATCGACGCCGCCACCGAACTCGCCCGCGAGATGGGCGCCCCGGGTATCTCACTGTCGGTGGCTAAAGATAATGAACGCGCCCACCGTCTCTACCTGCACCTTGGCTTCGAGCCGGTGGGCGAAAGCGATGGCCACATCATCCTGGTCAAGCGCTTCAAGGCCGCCGAATAAGTCAACCCCCGGCAAAGCTAAAGGGCGCTCACCATGTGAGCGCCCTGTGGAGCATAGGGGAATCGAACCCCTGACCTTTGCATTGCGAACGCAACGCTCTACCAACTGAGCTAATGCCCCAATACCTGTAGAGCGTACTCCTCCCAGTAGAAGCAGCGAAATCACCCCTGGACGGGTCTAGCAAAACCTCAGGAGTTAATTTCTTTCACTCTAGTTGCGTGTCACTAGGGATAATCCACCTTCACCGGGCAGACAATAAGGGGTCTGAAAAAGTCTGTGGAAGGTTGTCATGCGCCGAAAAAGTGTTCTTGTTCGCTCCCTCATCGCCCTTGCGGCAGCCACGGCCCTGCCTGGCACCGCTACTGCGGCAGCGGAGTTTCCCGCACTCCCCCAACTCCCCGACGTCCAGAAGGACATTCAACGACTAGAACAGGACGCCTACGATGCTCTTCCCAAGGAGCTTCAGAGCAGCCCAGTCTTTGCAGGCTCCTCGCGGCCGGCTGGGAAGCCCGCGCCGACCGGCAAACAGCAGTCGCAGTCGGTTGCTGATTCCACCTGTTCCAACTGCGTGGCCATCACCTATGACGATGGGCCTGGTGAATTGACTGCTCAGCTCCTCGATACCCTGAAGGCCAAGGACGCCCACGCCAGCTTCATGGTTTTAGCCCCCAGCGCCTCCACGCACCCGGAGCTGCTACGCCGCATGAAGGCTGAGGGCCACACCGTGGGAAACCACACCGCAACCCACCGTGAGCTCAACAAGCTCTCCCCCAGCGACGTGGACGGCGAAATCAAGGCCGGTGCCGCCGCCATCAAGGCAGCGACGGGTGAGAACCCTCGCTGGATGCGTCCCCCGTACGGTGCCACCAACGGCACCGTGGAGGCCGCTGCGAAGGCTAATGGCCAGGCACAGGCCCTGTGGTCCGTCGACACCGTGGATTGGAAGGACCGCAATTCTGAGCACGTCTGCGAGGCCGCAGTCAACGGCGCACAGGCCGGCTCCATCGTCCTCATGCACGACATCCACGCCACGACCGTAGGAGCCGCAGACTGCGTCATCGACGGGCTACGTGCGAAGGGCCTCGAGCCTGTAAGCCTCGACCGCCTCATCCCCAATCCCCAGGCGGGAAGGCAGTACTTCAGGCGATAGTGCACGAAACAGCCAATTAGGTAACTCAAGCCGTCAGCAGTATGCGGTTCACTTGCCCCTTAGCTGCTAGGTAAGATTTGGTAGCTTTAAACAGCTAAGTCTAAAGGTAGATCCGCGATGTCTCTCAGTCGATTACCTTCTAACAAGGTGCGCATGAGTTCCTTAGCATCGTCTGAACCTACCTCTGAGACTGCTTGTTGAAGTTCAGGCAGCATTACGTGGTAGACCATGTCTACATCACCTGTGCCGAGCGCCAAGGACGCAATACGGCTCATTGTTGGTTCAGCAGTCACAGCAACAATGTGGGGTGCTCGGCCTTTGCGATTGCGTATTAGGTTTAAAGCTTCAGAGCGGGTGTTCTGGGAGCGGTCTGAGCGCATAGTGAACTTGCAAGAGACCACGGCATGTATGAATCCGGGTGTTTCACCGTTGGAAGCACGGAAAGGGGACAGCAGTGCTTGTTCTTTATCAACAATCGGCAAGTCTGCGTTAATAACATTATCGGAGGCTGCACTGCGGATAACTACAACATCAGGAGATATGACGTAGCTATTTCCGAGCGCAGCGCCAAGTTCCGGATGCTGCTTTACGGCTTCGGCAAGTTCAGCCAAGTGACGATACGGCTCATAACGGGCAAGATGGTCTTGACGTCTAGAGTTACCTAAATTTTGAACCATCCAATCCCCGGGACGAACTGTTTGCATATAAGGAAATGTCGCTGCTAGGAACGTTTGCACAGCTTTTTCAAAATTTGCCCCCGTCGATTGTCCGGCGCCCTTACCTTGAACTAAAGGAACATTGAGCTGACGCGCAATGTGTGCCGAAAGTACTTTACTGGCGCGCTGACCTCTATCAGCATTGGAAGCGATCCTTTCTCCACTTGGCGTGTCAGTGAGAGCCAACACACCCGAATCAATTAATTGCTGGTGAAACTGTTTACGTGTAGCTGTAATTAAGGCTGGTTGAGTCATAGTTAGAACCTTAGTGAATCTGGTACGCGAGTTGGTTCAGCAGCGTAAACACCATCAGGTAGTGGTTCTTTATTTAATGCCGCAGCGATCCGCGAGCCGACGGCCTCAGCCACAGGGGGTGGGAAAGCATTACCGACCTGCCGCCATTGCGCGGTCTTCTTCCCCTGCCAAATCCAGTTTTGAGGGAATCCCTGAATCACGCCGCCCATCTGAACAGTGAGACGTGGTAAGTCCTTGTCGAGGTTAGTTGGGAAATCTTCTTCAGGAGCAGTCTCGGCAATTGAAGTTCCTTTTACTCCGAGTTCTTTCCAAGCAGCTTTGGCTCTTGTGGGTCCAACATCGGGGCCGCCGTGCTTCTTGGACCCTCCAACCAGAGTTGGCGCTACCTTGTTCGCCTTTTTAGCCCACTCTGCGGCACCTGTCCAACCATTTTGTCCCATAAGTATTTCTAAAGCTTCGCCCACGGTCTTCCATTGCCAGTTCGCTGGCGGCCAGAAGAAGTAGGGAGCGTATTCTTCTTTGACTGCGACCAGAATAAACCGCGGCCGAAGCTGGGGAACTCCATAGTCAGCAGCTTGAAGCAGCTTCCAAAAGACGCTGTACCCCATTTGCTCCAGACGAGTGATGATGCGAGCACGATATTCTTCAAACCGCTTTTGCCCTAGGCCCTTAACGTTTTCCAGCATTACAGCGCGTGGATCTATCTGCTTGATCATTTCCAAAGCGCGGGGAAAGAGGTCACGTTCATCGTCTTCACCAAGTTGCTGTCCTGCGATAGAGAAGGGTGGGCATGGGACACCACCAGCAAAGAGATCCGCTCCTACATAAGGCTCAGGATCGAATTCGAGGACATCTGCTTCAACAACATTCCAATGCGGTCGGTTAACGCGAAGGGTTTGAACGGCAAACTCGTCGATCTCTACTGCAACCAAATGCTCAAAACCAGCGTTTTCGAGACCCAAAGCTTGACCGCCGGCGCCAGCGCAGATTTCAACAGAAGTTAACGAGTTATGCACGCCGCTGATTGTACATAGCCCACCGGACCTTCAAGAGAGCAATGACACGAATAAGGCAAGGAGGTCGAACGCATGTTTGAATTAAGATGGGTGCTGGAGCAATTGGTAGCTCGCTGCTCATGCCAAACTCGCGAAGCAAAGGTCAGCAGCCCTCGATTCATATAAACGGCTCTAGGGTTCTTTTCTTCCCCTTGCTCACCCAGCCGGCTGCTCGAGAGAGTCTCCGGCATATGGTGGCGAAGCCTGCTTATCCCGGAGCCCATCGAGCCACACGAAATGTCCCTTAAGCGGTTAACCCGACCTAACCCCCCTAGGGTCAAGGAGCCAACGCAAGAGGCACCCAGCGTTTCCGCCGAGCGCCTTCCACTTATGCTGTGGAGCATAGGAGAATCGAACTCCTGACCTTCTGCTTGCAAAGCAGATGCTCTACCAATTGAGCTAATGCCCCATTGTTCCGTGGTGGGCCTAGCTGGAATCGAACCAGCGACCTCATCGTTATCAGCGATGCGCTCTAACCGACTGAGCTATAGGCCCTTGACCGGAACGAGTAGTAACTCTACATAGGACCGGCGATCTATTACAAATCGCCAGGTCATATGTAGTTTTTCGCGGTGATATTCTCTAGTTAATCGGTTCGTCTTGCAGTCGAATCTTGAATCCACCGAAGACGTCCACGATGGCGTTGTAGATCACAGCCATAATGGGCGCCAGGATGGTCATCAGCACAGCAATGATGGCACCAAACAGTGCGGCCGCAGAGACGACCAATCCGAAGGAGACCTCAAAGCCGCCGCCGACACCGCCGACGAGGCTGTTGAAGGAATCCCAGATGCCTGCCTGGTCAAGGCCGACGTACAACAAGCACACGGCGATGAGCCAGGCCACGAGGCCGACGAGGGACATGGCCAAGCCAACGCGGAACGCCGACATGGGCGAAATCCGGGCGAGGTGAAGCTCTCGTCCAATCATGGGTTACTCCTCGTCCTTATCGGCATCCTTGCTGTCAGCTTCGTCCTGCTGGGAGTCTTCGCCAGACTTGAGGTGCTCAGGCTTGACGTCTTCCACGGACTTCTCACCCTTGGCTACTGCCTGGGCGTCTTCCTCACCATCGTCCTCAACGTTGCGGTCGATGGCCAGCAGCTCGACGTCATCAGCCAGGTTAACCAGGCGAACGCCCATAGTGGCGCGGGAGCTCGGACGGATCTGGTTGACCTCGGTGCGGACAACGCCACCGGCAGAGGTAATGGCGAAGATCTCGTCGTCTTCGTCGACGGAGATGGCCGCAATGAGCTTGCCGCGCTTCGGGGTGTACTTGAAGGTCATCACGCCGAGGCCACCGCGGCCCTGCGGGGTGTACTCCTCAATCGCGGTGCGCTTGCCGTAGCCGCCAGAGGTGGCCACCAAGAGGAACTGACCGTCGCTGACCACAGACATGGACAGCAGCTGATCATCGCCGCGGAAACGCATGCCCTTCACGCCGGCAGTAGCGCGGCCCATCGGACGCAGCTGGTCATCGTCCGCGGTGAAACGGATGGCCTGACCCTGTTCAGAGGTGAGCAGGATGTCATCGCCCTCGTTGACCAGCTGGGCGCCGATCAGCGCATCGCCCTCGTTGAGGTTGATAGCGATGAGACCAGCGGAACGTGCAGATTCGTAGTCGGTGAGGCGGGACTTCTTTACGCGGCCCTGCTGGGTAGCAAGGACGAGGTAAGGAGCGTCCTCGTAGGACTGAATCTGGATGACCTGGGCGATCTTCTCCTCCGGCTGGAACTCCAGCAGGTTGGCCACGTGCTGGCCGCGGGCGGTGCGGCCAGCCTCCGGAAGCTCGTAGGCCTTGAGGCGGTAGACGCGACCGAAGTTGGTGAAGAACAGGATCCAGTCGTGCGTGGAGCAGACGAAGAAGTTCTTGACAATATCGTCCTGCTTTAGTTCCGCGCCGCGCACGCCCTTGCCACCGCGCTTCTGTGCCTTGTAGGCATCCACCTTGGTGCGCTTGGCATAACCGGTAGCGGTGATGGTGACAACGACGTTCTCGCGGGCGATGAGGTCCTCATCGCTAACGTCGCCGGAAGCGGCAACGATCTGGGTGCGGCGCTCATCACCGTACTTTTCGACGATCTCCTCCAGCTCATCGTGGACGATCTGACGCTGGCGCTCCTCGCGGGCCAGGATGTCCTTGAGGTCCGCGATGATCTCCTCGATCTCCGCCAACTCATCAATAATCTTCTGACGCTCCAGAGCGGCCAGGCGACGCAGACGCATGGCCAGGATGGCATCGGCCTGGATCTCGTCGACGCCGAGAAGCTGCATCAGGCCTTCGCGGGCCTCCTCCACCGTCGGGGAACGACGGATGAGCGCGATGACCTCATCGAGCATGTCGAGCGCCTTGACCAGACCGCGCAGAATGTGGGCGCGCTTCTCAGCCTCATCAAGGCGGAACTGGGTACGGCGGACGATGACCTCAATCTGGTGGGCCACGTAGTAGTTCAGCATCTGATCCAGACGCAGGGTGCGCGGCACGCCATCGACGATGGAGAGCATGTTGGCGCCGAAGGAGGTCTGCAGCTGGGAGTGCTTGTACAGGTTGTTGAGGACAACGCGGGCCACAGCATCACGCTTGAGGGTGACCACGATGCGCATACCTACGCGGTCGGAGGACTCGTCCTCGATCTTGGCGATTCCCGCGATCTTGCCGTTGACCACGGACTCCGCGATGTTGGAGATCATGTTATCCGGGTTGACCTGGTAGGGCAGCTCAGTGATAACGATGGTCTGGCGGTTGCCCACCTCCTCGATGGAGGTGACGCCGCGCATGCGGATGGAGCCGCGGCCGGTGGTGTAGGCATCCTTGATGCCCTGATCGCCCACGATGAGGCCCGCAGTCGGGAAATCCGGACCCTTGACGCGCTCCATGCAGGCAGCCAAGGCTTCTTCCTCAGAAGCATTCGGGTTATCAAGCAACCAGTAAATAGCCTCCGCCAACTCGTTAAGGTTGTGCGGCGGGATATTGGTGGCCATACCGACGGCGATACCGCCGGAGCCGTTCATCAACAGGTTCGGAACGCGGGAGGGCAGGATAGTCGGCTCCTGCGTCTTGCCGTCGTAGTTCGGCGCAAAGTCAACGGTGTTTTCGCGGATATCACGCACCATCTCCATCGCCAGCGGCGTCATACGGCACTCGGTATAACGCATAGCTGCCGGGCCGTCATTACCGCGGGAGCCGAAGTTACCCTGGCCGTCGACCAGCGGGTAGCGCATGTTCCACGGCTGGGCTAGGCGCACGAGGGTGGCGTAGATAGCGAAGTCACCGTGCGGGTGGAACTGGCCCATCGTGTCCGAGACTGGGCGGGCGGACTTTACATAGCCACGGTCCGGGCGGTAACCGGAGTCATACATGGCGTAGAGGATGCGGCGGTGGACAGGCTTAAGACCGTCACGCACCTCTGGCAGGGCGCGGCCGACAATGACGGACATGGCGTAGTCGATGTAGCTCGACTCCATCTCCTCATTGATGTCAATTGGTTGGATGCGATCGAAAAGATCACCGTTATTGTCGCTCATAATGCCCTATCCTACCTTCTAGGACCGTCTAAGGCCGTTTGTGGCACAGCTGTGGTATCACGGTGATACCATGTCCTCTATGGCTATGACGCTGCGCCTGACCCCGGACCAAGACCATGCGCTGACCTTGTTGGCTTCCGCGCAAGGCACCTCCAAACATGAAGCGGTGGTGCGAGCCGTAGTTGCGGCGGCTGCGCGAACCCTCTCGGATGCTGCCGTGCAGGACACCGCGCGCCGGCTGCTGCCTGGACGTTCAGAATTAGAAGCGGAGATCCGCCAAGCTCGGGGAGGGCGTCAATGAGCGCAGAACAGCTGCTCCTCGTCGCGCGGGAGTTCTGCCAGGCCTATCGGGTGCGGGTTATAAACTTTGCCGCCCTGGCCGCCGCGGCGGCTGCGAGCACGGCCACCATTGAGGGAATTTCCGTTCATGGCAGCCGCTCTGCGGCGGCAGAATCACTAGAAACAGTCTTGCGCGCGGTCCCCGCTCTGAGTGGAAGGAACGAAGAATTCGCGCGATTTTGCACGGAGGTCTATCTTTCTGTTGCAGAAGTTATGTAAGTTAAACATGATAAAGAAGTCTCTATTCCCTTGTAGAAAGGAATCCCCTATGCCTTCGAAGTCTTTGAAGAAGTTTCTAGCCGCTGGTGTCGTGGCTACCACCCTCGCCACTGCCGCGACGCCGGCTGCGGGTGCTAAGACTGCTGACAATGACTGGCAAAACAACAAGAACCCCAACTTCCAGCAGGGCGAAGCAGGCTCCTCCCTGACCGGTTCCACGCCGATCGACATGACGCTCATCATCGGCGGTAGCATCGCCGCCGCAGCAGCACTGCTCAAGTTGGTAGTGGATAATGTCCCGGCACTGCGCGCCCAGGTGGACGAGTTTGCCGCCCAAATCGGGATGGCCGGCTCCTCCGGTTCTTCCGAGAACAACCGCCTCTACGAAGGTGGCCTCGACTTTGACCTCGAGCGCCTTGCCCGCACCAATGGTTTCCCGGAGATTGCTGACCAGCTCGCCGCGCTCAAGGCAGGATCCAGCGCACCGGCACAGTAAGCTCGCCTGTATGACAAACCTCACCCAGCTTCTCCAATCCCCTACCCGCAACGCCGTGGTGGCGGACTTGGCCACGGCCGCCGATGACACCGTCTCTTCGCTTTCCGGCATTTCCGGAATGGCCTTCAAGGGCGCTCTAGCCGCCGCAAAGAAGGCAGATTCTAAGGTCTTATCCAAGGGAATCAACCAGATGCTCCCGGAGCTGCTCAACAGCCTGGATTCCTACTGGAAGGAATTCGAAGGCTCTGAGCAGTCTGACTTCGGCACCTACCTGGACGGACGCAGCGCTGAAGTTACAGAGGTCATCATGACTACTGCGGACAAAGCCGCTGAAGACGTTAATGCGCCTGGCATCGCTCGCACCTACAAGTCCCTGCGCGGCAAAGCCTCCTCCATCTTGGAGCCCAATGTTGCGACCATCGGCCGCGTTCTGCAGCGCCACATGGGCACTGTCTAAGAGCACGCACTTGACGAAGAAAAAAGACCAGCACCTCATATGAGGTGCTGGTCTTTGCGGGTTTTACCTAGTGCTTAGACGTCTAGGAAGCGCACGTCCTTCGCTCGGCGGGTAATGAAGGATCGGCGAGCAGAAACGTCATCACCCATGAGGATAGAGAAGAGCTCGTCGGCGCGCTGTGCATCCTCCAAGTCCACGCGACGGAGCACGCGGGTGGTCGGATCCAGGGTGGTCTCCCACAGCTCGGCGGCGTTCATCTCACCCAGACCCTTGTAGCGCTGGATACCGTCATCCTTGTTGATCTTTCGGCCCTGCTCCAAGCCCTCGGCGAGCTGCTCGTCGCGCTCGGCATCGGAGAAGGCGTAGCCCGGCTGGCCCTTCGCCCACTTCAACTTGTACAGCGGCGGATTAGCCAGGAAGACGTGGCCATCCTCCACCAGCTGCGGCATGAAACGGAAGAGCAGAGTCAACAGAAGCGTGGCGATGTGCTGGCCGTCCACGTCAGCATCGGCCATGAGCACAATCTTGTCGTAGCGCAGCTTGGAAATATCGAACTCTTCGTGGATACCGGTGCCTAGGGCGGTAATGATGGCCTGGACCTCAGCGTTCTTCAGAACCTTGTCCATGCGGGCTTTTTCCACGTTGAGGATCTTGCCGCGCAGCGGCAGGATGGCCTGGAACATGGAATCGCGGCCGCCCTTAGCGGAACCGCCTGCGGAGTCACCCTCCACGATATAAAGCTCAGTGCGCTTCGAGTCCTTGGAGCGGCAATCCGCTAGCTTGCCCGGCAGGCCGCCGAGGTCACCGGCAGACTTACGGCGCACGAGCTCACGAGCCTTGCGTGCGGCCACACGGGCGTGCGCGGAGGACACGGCCTTATTGATGATGACCTTTGCCTCAGCCGGGTTGGCGTCGAACCAATCATTGAGGTGCTCATTGACGGAACGCTGGACAAAGCCACGAATTTCCGAGTTACCAAGCTTGGTCTTGGTCTGACCCTCGAACTGTGGGTCCGCCACCTTGACGGAAATAACGGCAGCAAGGCCTTCACGGCAGTCATCGCCGGAAAGGTTGCCATCCTTTTCCTTGAGGAGCTTGTGCTCCTTGGCGTAGCGGTTCATCAGGGAGGTCAGCGCAGCGCGGAAGCCTTCCTCGTGCGTACCACCCTCATGGGTGTTGATGGTGTTGGCAAAGGTGTGGACGGATTCCTTGTAGCCCTGGTTCCACTGCAGTGCGATTTCGACCTCGTGGTCCTCACCCTTGACGTCGAAGGCAACGATGGTGGGGTGAATGGCGGTCTTGGTCTTGTTGAGGTGCTCAACATAGTCCTGCAGGCCGTTCGGATAGTGGTAAATAACTTCCTTGTTCTTCTTGGAAGTCTTCTCCTCGCTATCCTCGCCGTCCTTGTCAGACTTTTCCTTCTCATCGAGGGAGCTCAGGCTCACGGCGGAGTCGCCGGCTTCGGCGATCTCCTCTAGCTCGGCCTGCTCTTTGGAGATAGCGCGCTCGTCACGCAGCACAATGGTCAGGCCCTTGTTCAGGAAGGCCATCTCCTGCAGGCGGCGGGCGATGGTGTCGTAGTTAAACTCGACGGTTTCGAAAATTTCCGGGTCCGGCCAGAAGCGAATGGTGGTTCCGGTGCCGCGAGCATTATCGCCTTCGACAAGCTCATCGGGGATGGCATTGTTGAAGTTCTGGTACCAGTGCTTGCCATCGCGCTTGATGTCCGCCTCCACACGGGTGGACAAAGCGTTGACCACGGAGATACCCACGCCGTGCAGACCACCGGACACGGCATAAGATTCAGAGTCGAACTTACCGCCGGCATGCAGCTGGGTCATGACCACCTGGACGGTGGGAACACCAGAGGCGTGCATCTCCACCGGGATACCACGGCCGTTATCGATGACCTCGATGCCGCCATCCTCACGGAGGGTGACGATGACCTTGTCGGCATAACCTGCCATCGCCTCATCGACGGAGTTGTCAACGATCTCCCAAATCAGGTGGTGCAGGCCACGGGCACCGGTGGAGCCGATGTACATACCGGGGCGCTTACGGACGGCCTCGAGGCCCTCCAGAATTGTGATTGACCCCGCATCATATGCGTGTTGTTCAGCCACGGATTCGTGTTCTCCTTTTGGCTAGAGCTAAATCTAAGACTCTAGCCATTCTACACTGTGTCCCCCCACGCAAGGGCACTGCACGCCCGTGAGAGCCCCAAATTTGCGTGAATTTCGCGGTCGCCGAAAATCAGCCGTAGGTATCTTGCGAACCTTGCGGCTTGACCCATTGGCGGCCCTCGTAATTCCGGTGCTGCTTAGGACCCTGAATGTGCAGCTTAACCACCACGTCTGGGCCCAGGCGATCCGCAATTTTTTGCAAGATGGGGCGCTGCAGGTAGCGCAACTCGGTAGCCCAGCTGGAGGAATCACACGCCACGTAGACAACCTGCTCTTTGATGTTGAGCGGTTGCGTATGCGCAGCAATGCGCTCGCCGACGAGGTTTTCCCAATTGCCCATGACCCAGCCATGGGCCAATTCGTGTTCCCAGCCGCGCTTGCCAATCTCTCGTTGGATCTGCGCGCCGAGGCTAGGGATCTCGAGGCTCCGTCGCCTGCGACGGCCATCGGGACCGCTCGGCCGACCACGCTGATAGGGCTTTGGCTGCTTCTCTGAAGATGTCTGGGCTAAGTTCATTTTGGGCGCCGGCTTATTGAGCTTCGGCGGATTTTGGGAATTGTTCCGCGTGCGCTCAAAAAGCGCCTTAACCGGATCAAAGTCTTGTTCAGTCATCCTCGTCACCGCCCGCCGTATACGGAGCGATCTCGGAGATTCGGCCCTCATCGGTATCGCAGACCGTGACCGTAAAACGTTCGATGGGCTGCAAGTTGCCGGGCAGATCCTCATCCACAGCTGCGGTGATGAGCACCTGTTCCGCACCTGCCGCGAGGTGAACGAGCTTTTCGCGGCGTTTGGCGTCCAGCTCAGCGAAGACATCATCGAGGATGAGGATCGGATCAGTGCCGTCCTGGCGCAACAAGTTGAACTCCGCCAACCGCAGGGAGATGGCATAGGACCAGGTCTCGCCGTGGCTGGCAAAGCCCTTGGCAGGGCTCGCTCCTAGATTAAGCAGCAGGTCATCGCGGTGCGGGCCAACAAGCGAGATACCGCGTTCGATCTCGCGCTGGCGCTTGCTAGCGAGTTCGGTGAGCATCATGGCCTCGATGACCTCAGGATCAGAAATATCCACCGTGGACTTGTACTCAATATTCGCCGGCCGCGATTCCGGGGCAAGCCCGGCATAGGCGGCGGGGATGAGCTCGCGGAGTTCGTCGACAAGCGCAAGGCGTGCCTGAATCACCTGCGCGCCGAGGGAAGACAGCTGTGTATCCCACACGTCGAGAGTCGCCAGCGCCGAGGCACCATCACTGTCGCTGTAGCCGCGGCGCAAGCTTGGCGACGCCGACTTCAACAACGCATTCCGCTGCTTGAGCACCTTGTCATAATCGGCCTTCACACCAGCCAAACGCGGCGTGCGCGAGGCAATGATGTCATCCAGATACTGGCGGCGCGCTGCCGGTTCGCCGCGTACGAGCGATAAATCCTCGGGGGAAAACAACACGGTTTTCACCACGCCTAGTAGCTCACGCGGGGATTTCAGGCGCGTACGGTTGATCTGCGCCTGGTTGGCCGCGTGGGGTTTGATCAGTAGGTGCGCAGTGAGCTCTCTGCCCTGGTTCACCGCCGTGGCAGAGATACGAGCATTGTGTGCGCCCTGGCGCACGAGGGGGGCATCGTGGGCCACACGGTGTGAGGATAGATGCGCGGTATACCCGATGGCCTCGACGATATTGGTCTTGCCGAAACCGTTGCGGCCGACAAACAAGGTAATTCCCGGTTTCAGCCTGAGGGTGAGCTCGGGCCAGGAGCGGAAGTCCCTGACATCGAGATCGCGAATATACATATGGCCTAGCCTGGCAAGCGCACTGGCATCAAGAGGTAGGTGAAATCAGTCTCCGGGGTCGGGAAAGAGCCGTCTTCGTTGGCTACCGGCAGCTCTTCCGGTTCCGGAATCATGATTGCCGGGCGCGAAGGTTCGGTGAAGCCAAAGACCACGCGGTCCGTGTGAACCACAGCCAAACCATCCTTGAGGTAGGACGGGTTGAAGGCAATAACAAAATCCTCACGGCCGTTGAAGGCGCACGGCAAGGTCTCGCTTGCGCGACCAGAGTCCGCACCGGCCGCCAAGGTCACCTCACCTTCGCTGAACTCCATGCGGATCTGAGCGTTGCGATCCGTCAACAGCGAGACGCGGCGAATCGCTTCCTGGAGCGGAGCAACCTCAATGCTGGCCATGGCGCTGTGGGTCTTGGGCAGCAGCGGTGCCACGTTGGGGAAATCCGCGTCCAACATGCGGGTCGTGGTCTCGCGGTTATCCGCATGCAGGCCAAAAAGGCCTTCCGCAGCGATGTTGTCACCAGTGCCCACGGCAATTTCTACCGGGATGTTGAGGTGCGTGTCCAAGGAGCGGCCAGTCTCCTGCAGCGTCTTGGCCGGGACGAGGAGCTTGGCCTGGACACCAGGAGATACCGGCTCCCACTCGAAGGTGCGCATGGCCAGGCGGAAACGGTCCGTAGCCGTCATTTCCACGTGGGAACCATTGATGTCGATGTGCACACCAGTGAGCATCGGCAGGGTGTCATCCTTGCCGGCAGCCGCAACGACCTGGCTGATGGCCTCCACGAAGAGCTGCGGGTTAATGGTGCCGGTGACCTCCGGCAAAACAGGGAGCTGAGGGTAATCATCCAGCGGAATGAGCGGCAGCTCGAAACGGGAGGAACCACAGGTCAACAGAACTTTGTTGTCTTCCTGGGTCATCTCGATTTCCTTGTTGGGCAAGGAAGCAACGATGTCAGAAAGCAACTTACCGGCCACGGCGATGCGTCCCGGCTCATCCACCATGCCGGCGATACGCACACGGGTGGAGACTTCGTAGTCGAAGCCGGTGAATTCCAAACCATTGTCATCCGCGGTGATCAGCATGGCGCGCAGTACCGGCTGGGTGACCTTTGAGGGAAGGCTGCGCGCGACCCACGCTACGGCGTTGGCGAGGTCATCTTTGGCAACGCGAAATGACACGGACTGCTCCATGGTGGTGAGACGCTCCTCTAGTTGCGGATGGAAGATTCTTGCAAGCTCACTCCAACTTACAGGATCGGCGCCGAAGCACAGGATTTTGTCATTTACCGTCTGTGCTTCTCGATGAGGGCGTGCGGTCAGGCCGGGCGCCAACGAATCACACACATCCTTTTTCTTCTTAGTTAGGGAGAAAACAAAATAGGAGTAGTAATAAGCGCTGTGGGATCTGTGGACAACCTAGCAAAAGCCAAGCTCTGAGCCGCGAATCGATCTGTGAGTCAGGGTGTGGGATCACTGTGATCAAATGACAAGAAATGTGAGTAACTGGGTCGGGGTCAAAGTTATCCACAATCCATCCCCAGATCTATCCCTGCTGATCACAGGGTTAACCACAAGGGCGATGTGCCCTCTGATCTGCTGTGGAAGAAGAAAATGTGACAAGGATCTACAAATTACAACAATGGAATTACACAGCTGTGAATAACGGTGTGGATAACTTTTTGGCGGATCGCAAAGACGCCCCTGCCCACACCCGCGGGGGAGGTTGCTGCGGGGAAGGTGGGAGGGGCGTCGCCAAGCGTTGCGTGGTGCTAACGCTGGTTGTGGTTCTTCACGCGCTGGGTCAGCGCCTGGATCTCGTCGTAGGTATTCCGGTTCTCAGTCATCTCCTTACGGATTTTGCGGTCCGCATAGATGACGGTGGTGTGGTCCTTGCCGCCGAACTGGTCACCAATCTTTGGCAGGGAGAGCTCAGTGAGTTCGCGACACAGATACATCGCTAGCTGACGGGCGTGAGCCACGGCGCGTTTCTTACCAGAACCGCGCAAGGTATCCACGTCGATGTTGAAGTAATCCGCGGTCACCTCGATGATGGCTGCCGCGGTGATTTGGCGATCTGCAGAATCCGGGGCCAGATCGTGCAGAGCAATCTCCGCCATCTCCAAACTGATCGGCTCGTTGACCAGAGAGGAATAGGCAGAGACGCGGATGAGCGCACCTTCGAGCTCGCGGATCGAAGATTCAAAGCGAGAGGCGATGAGCTCGAGAACCGAGCGATCGACGTCTGTGCCGTCCGCGGAGGCCTTCTTCATGAGGATAGCGATGCGCGTCTCTAGGTCTGGCGGCTGAATATCCGTAATCAATCCGCCCTCGAAGCGCGTGCGGAGGCGATCCTCCAGTGTGGTCAGCTGCTTCGGTGGACGGTCGGAGGACAAAATGATCTGTTTGTTGGCCTGGTGCAGCGCATTGAAGGTGTGGAAGAACTCCTCCTGCGTGGACTCTTTGCCTTCTAGGAACTGGATGTCATCGACCATGAGGATGTCCAGGTTGCGGTAGCGGCGCTTGAAGGATTCCTGGCGGTCATCACGCAGGGAGTTGATGTAGTCGTTGGTGAATTCCTCCGAGGACACGTATTTCACGCGCAGTCCCGGGTGCAGGACCTGGGCGTAGTTGCCGGCTGCGTGCAGCAGGTGCGTTTTGCCGAGGCCGGAACCGCCCCAAATAAAGAGTGGGTTATAGGCGCGCGCGGGGTTTTCCGCGACGGCCACGGCGGCGCCGTTAGCAAAGCGGTTGGAGGAACCGATGACGAAGTTCTCAAAGGTGTGCTTCGGATTGAGAGACTTTTCTCGGTTCGGGTTATGCGCTGGCTCCTCCCGCGGGATCCGTGCCCCGGCTGCTTCGGGGTAGCCACTAGGTGCGGTGCTTTGTTGCTCGCTGTAGTGTTGCGCCAATTCATCGAGGCTGGCTGGGGAATGCGCAGTCTCCCATGAGCGCGGCTGATGGTGGCTTGGTGTTTCTGGCTGGGAGGTTGGAGCGGGCGGCGTGGGCTGCTGGAAAGCCTGAGCCTGGTGCCCCATGCCGTGCTCGGGAGCCTCGGTTTGGATAGGGCGTTGAGGTGCGGGTGCTGGAGGCTCTTCCTGTGGTGCCGGCTGCGGAGGTGCCGCAATGGTCACGGCCAAAGAACAGGGGCGACCCATGTGCTGCGATAGAGCGCGGGTGATGTATTCCCCTAGTTCAGTTTCGATGACAGTTTTGGCGTTCTCGTGTGGCGCGGCGATCAACGCATAGCCATCACCGATCATGATGGGCTCGACGAGTTGGAGGTTGAGGCGCTGGCTATGGGAGAAGTTGGGGACATCCGAGCTTGGTTGCTCGGACTGAGCCAGCAAATCACTGACCACAGCTTTCCAGCTGGCCCGGAGGGCTGCTTGCGGATCGGACACAACGCCTACCTTCTGTGTAGTTAGAGTTCACGCGGTGCTGCCGAAGAGGCGGCTACACCTATTTGATTCTGGGAAGAAGTGGCCTTGAGAACCAAATATTTACTGCGTGACTCTGGGTGAGAATCGGGGATGG
Source organism: Corynebacterium sp. HMSC062A03 (assembly GCF_001811145.1). Classification (NCBI taxonomy): domain Bacteria; kingdom Bacillati; phylum Actinomycetota; class Actinomycetes; order Mycobacteriales; family Corynebacteriaceae; genus Corynebacterium; species Corynebacterium sp. HMSC062A03. The sequence continues at coordinate 76,384 of NZ_KV803683.1, forward strand.
ACGGATGGATAAGAAAGAGATACGGAACGAGAAATCACAAGAAATTTGTGATTTCCACCGAAGATTCCACACGATGTTTTAGCGCGTAACCTCGGTTTCCACAAAGTTATCCACAGGTGTGGATAGGTGGTTTATCCACAGCCTATCTCATGGCTGTGGATAACTTTACATCGGCTCCTTAATGCAGTTGACCTGCGTAAACAGCAAAAGTCTCAAGTTATGATTGAGAGTTATCCACATCCTGTGGGTGACTGTGGAATTAGATTCCTCAGTTGTACCGCGTTATGGGGGCGCTGTCTAACGCGCTTTTATGCGCGCTTGACACGGTGGAGCCCAGCACGGTGGGTGGACAGCAGGAGGGGGCGCTTGCCGCGCAGCATGTGGGCAAAAAGTGGCGTTCTAGCTGCGGATAAAAACATCTTTGTAATTTCGGGGACACCCAGTGTGTCGATTTGTTTCGCGCACTATCTGTCACGTAACCTGTGATGGTCTATCGCAACAGTGCATGGTGCACATGTTGCATGTGGGAATGCCTCGCCACGCCTTACGGCGCTTAAAGTGCGAAGCCTCATCCCCACGTACACCATTCATCAGTGGATGTTTAAGCCCAGCGCCACCAGTGGCGCGAAGCTGTGCCATCCACCAACAACTTCAAGGAGTTAATCGTGGCAAAGGGTAAGCGTACCTTCCAGCCGAACAACCGTCGTCGTGCCCGTAAGCACGGCTTCCGTACCCGCATGAGCACCCGCGCAGGCCGCGCTATCGTCGCCGCTCGTCGCAAGAAGGGTCGCGCTAAGCTCACCGCTTAATTCATGCTTCCAGCCCAGCACAAGCTCACATCCCCGAGGCAATTTCGGAGGACTATCAAGGGCGGGCGCCGGGCGGGCACGCGCACTGTCGTCGTGCATTTGCGCTTTAACGACGGTGAAGACGCTATCGCGGCCACTGGGCCGCGGTTCGGCCTCATCGTGTCGAAGGCCGTCGGGAATGCCGTGGTTCGCCACCGCACCTCCCGGCGGCTTCGTCATGTGTGCATGTCCCTCATGCGCGATGGTGTCAACGGGACCGTATTGCCCGCTAATGTTGACATCGTTATCCGCGCCTTGCCCGCCAGCGGTGATGCCACCAGTGAGCGCCTTGAGCGTGATATCCGCAAAGCGCTACGCACATGGGATATCTGAACTCCCAAGGTGAGGAGATTCCCGAAGCCCGCGGCTTCGGAAGAGTCCTAGTTCACGGGGTGCGCTTCTACCAAAAGCACTTGTCAGGCCTTAAGATGGTCTCCACCTGTCGTTTTGAACCGACGTGCAGTGCCTATGCCCTCGAAGCCATTTCCATCCATGGAGCCTTCAAGGGGACGGGCATGGCGCTTGCCAGGTTATGCAAGTGCGGTCCCTGGCACCCGGGCGGGTTTGATCCGGTACCGACCAAACAACAACTGAGGTAAACAACTCTCGTGCTTAATTTCATCTATTGGCCAATTTCAGCCGTCTTGTGGTTCTGGCATTGGCTCTTGAGCTTCGTTCTTGATTCCGCATGGGGCGGAACCTGGATCATTGCCATCGTTCTTCTGACGTGGACGCTCAAGGCCATCATGGTCAAGCCGACCATCACGCAGCTGCGCTCCTCCCGAAAGATGCAGGAGATCCAGCCGCAAATCCAGGAACTGCGCACCAAGTACGCCAATGACCAGACCAAGGCGGCGCAGGAGATGCAGCGCATCTACAAGGAATCTGGCGTGCGCCCGGTCGCGGGCTGCCTGCCCATGTTCGCGCAGATCCCGATGTTCATTGGTCTGTTCCACGTGCTGCGCTCCTTCGACCGCACTGTTGCTGTCGCCGGTGGCATTGGCCACCCGGCGGGTGACGCCATGTCGGAGGAAATGAACGCCTCCATCGCCAACTACATCTTCGAACCCGCGCTGGTGAAGGAGTTCGTCGATGCCAAGATCTTCGGTGTGCCGCTGGTGGCCAACCTGCGCCTCAATTCGGGGCTGGAAATTGTTAAGGAAACCACCACCGCCCAGGCGGCCGTCATCATCGTGCCGCTCATCGCCATCATTGCGACGCTGACGCACTTCAACGCCCGCATGACGCTCAACCGCCAGGAGGCGCGTCGCGCCGCCGGCAAGACTGCTGCACCCCAGGGTCAGAATGCGGAGATGATGCAACAGCAGATGGCCATGATGAACAAGATGATGCTGTGGTTTATGCCGGCAATGCTGGTGTTCTCCGGTTTCATCTGGCCCATCGGCCTTCTCTTCTACATGTTGGCCAACACCGTGTGGACCTTCTTCCAGACCCGCATCGTCTACGCCAAGATGGACCGCGAGGAAGAAGAAGAGGCAGCCGCCAAGGCTGAGCTCAAGCGCACCTCTGCTCCGAAGCCGGGTGCTCGCAAGAAGGACAATCGCTCCAAGAAGCAGCGCCGCAAGAACAATAACTAGAACTTAACCCAGGAGTTTTCACAGTGACTGAATCTGTGTCCGACACTGTGCCACTGGACCCGTCTGACGTCTTCGGATCGCGTCTGCCGCTCGCGCAGAAATACCACGATTCGCTGGCTACGGACGGGTCCACCCGTGGTTTTATAGGCCCCCGCGAGGTCCCGCGCCTCTGGGAGCGCCATCTCATCAACTGCGCCGTGGTCGCCGAAGTCATGCCGCAGGGCGCCACGCTTATCGACGTCGGCAGTGGCGCCGGCCTGCCCGGCATCCCGCTCGCTATCGCGCGCCCTGATCTGAAGATCACCCTCATCGAACCGTTGCTCAAGCGCTCGACCTACCTCAACGAGGTCGTCGACCTACTGGGGCTGGATAACGTCACCGTCATCCGCGGCCGCGCCGAGGAGGGCCCGGTCAAGAAGGCCGTTAAGAGTGCCGACATCGTCACCTCCCGCGCCGTGGCCCCGCTGGGCAAACTGGCCAAGTGGTCCCTGCCGCTGGTGCGCAAGGGCGGGGAGATGATCGCGTTGAAGGGTTCCTCTGTCTACGAGGAACTGGAGCGCGATGCTGCTGATATCAAGCGCGCCGGCGGCGGAAAAGCCGAGGTCATGACCATCCACGGCACCACCATTATCCGTGTCCCGCGCGTGAACTAAAGTAGACGGCATGACTCATCCTCGTCTTATCACCATCGCGAACCAGAAAGGTGGCGTGGGTAAAACCACCTCCGCCGTCAACCTTGCCGCCGCGCTCGCTGAGGCCGGCAAGAAGGTCCTGGTGATCGACTTGGACCCGCAGGGCAATGCCTCCACCGCAGTAGGAGCGGAGCACACTTCCGGCACTAAATCCAGCTATGAGGTTTTGTTGGGGGACTGCAGCGCGGAGGATGCGATGCAGCACTCCCCCGACGATGAGAACCTTTACTGCATCCCAGCCACCATCGACCTCGCCGGTGCAGAGATCGAAATGGTCTCCCTAGTTCGCCGCGAGTTCCGCCTCTATGACGCTCTGCACAACGGCTTCCTCGAGGAGCACGGCTTTGAGTACGTCTTTATCGACTGCCCACCTTCTCTAGGCCTGCTCACCATCAATGCGATGACGTGTGCAGAAGAAGTTATTATTCCCATCCAGTGTGAGTACTACGCCTTGGAGGGCGTGGGCCAGCTGCTGGGCAATATTTCCATGATTCGGGAGCACCTCAACGAGGACCTTCACATTTCCGGCGTGCTGCTGACTATGTTCGATGCCCGCACCAAGCTGGCTGAACAGGTGGCCAATGAGGTGCGCGAGCAATTCGGCGCCGTCGTTTTGGGCAACGTTATCCCGCGCTCCGTTCGCGTTTCGGAGGCGCCGGGCTATGGTAAGACAGTTATCGCTTATGATCCGTCGTCGACGGGTGCTCGCGCCTACTCCGCCGCCGCGCGCGAGTTGGATAAGCGCGGAGACTACACACCGCACCCCACCACGGGTGCCATTGGCGTGAGCCCAGAGATTTTCGCGGAATTGGAAGGATAGGACACCGTGGCAGATAAGAAGGCAGAGCAGAAGCCGGAGCAGCGCCAGGGCGGCCTAGGCAAGGGCCTAGCCGCGCTCATTCCATCCGGCCCGGGTGCGCCCTCCCGCAAACCGCGCCTGGGGGATTCGGCGGCCGACATTATCCTTGGCGCTTCGACAGGCGGGGCTCACGGATCTGCGCCGAAAAAGGTGCAGGGAGCGCCCACCATCCAGCAGTCTTCTGGCTCGAAGAAGCGGCAGGCCAAGCCTTCGGTGATTGGTGCGACGTACCGCGAGATCTCCGTCGGGGATATCATGCCCAACCCGAAGCAGCCACGTACTGTCTTCGACGAGGATGAGCTGGCGGAGCTGGTCCACTCCATCAAGGAGTTTGGCCTGCTGCAACCGGTCGTTGTGCGCCCCGCTGAGGAGGGTGGCTTCGAGCTCATCATGGGTGAGCGCCGCTGGCGTGCCTCCTCCAAGGCGGGCCTGGCCACCATCCCGGCCATTGTGCGCGATACCAAGGATGATGACCTCCTGCGGGACGCGCTTTTGGAGAATATCCACCGCGTACAGCTCAACCCGCTGGAAGAGGCTCACGCCTACCAGCAGCTGCTGGAAGAATTCGGCGTGACCCAGAACGAGCTGGCTGATCGCATCGGCCGCTCCCGCCCTCAAGTCACCAACATGATCCGCTTGCTCAAGCTGCCGGTCAATGTGCAGAAGCGCGTTGCCGCTGGCACCTTGTCCGGTGGCCATGCCCGCGCGCTACTGGGCCTGCCGGATGCTGAAGCCATGGAGCTCATTGCCAACCGCATTGTGGCCGAGGGCCTGTCCGTACGCGCCACGGAGGAAGCCGTCACCCTGTACAAGCGTGACGGCAAGCCGGCCGAGCCAACCAAGAAACCTGCCGCCCCGCAGCCGCAATTCTTTACTGATTCCGCTGAGCGCTTGGCCGATCGCTTCGACACCAAGGTCACCGTCACCATGGGCAAGCGCAAAGGCAAGATGGTCGTCGAATTCGGCGACCAGGAAGACTTTGAGCGTATTCTGGCCCTCATTGAGGGCAAGGAAAGCAGCTAGCTGACCATGCTCGTTCAGGCCGTCAAGGAAGGTGTTGCCATCAACCCCTTGGCGGCCCGATCCATCTTCTGGGAGCTGAAGACCACGGTCGCTGATCCTGTTTTCGAGAAGGAAGCATGGATCAGCGCCACGCTGCTGCGCTGTGGCGAGTGCGGTTTTACCGTGGGTGATGAGGCCACAGTGTTCTTCTGCCCGCCCGACCTTGCCCCCGGTGCCGCGAAGCTACCCACCTCCCCCGTCTCGGAGGACGCCGTGCTGGTGTCCTCGCTTTTCGTGAAATCGCACCGCGCGGCGAAGGGCCTGGAGGCGGTGCTTCTCGATGCCACCATCATGCACCTCACCTCCCGCGAAGCTAGCGCCGTTGAGGCCTTTGGCTACCGCGATGCTCGCGCCGCCGAGAATCTCCTGCGGGCTAAGCCCGGCCGTATTGGCCTACTACCGGTGGAAACGCTGGAATCCGCCGGTTTCAGGGTGGAGCGTGATCACCCCATTACCCCGCGCCTGCGACTCGAGCTGCCCCCAGCTTTCGATCTGCTGACGGCTGCCGCCGTGGAGGACCTCCTCGCCCGCGCCCTAGCCTAGATACAGGATGGTTCCCCTAAGCCCGTTAGGAAGAGCGCTCCGCGCGCAGCAGCTCGTCGAAGCGGTAGGTGCCGGTGACGGCAGTGTCATCGTCAAGAAGGTACAGGCGCTTGACGGAGACGACGATGGCCTCGGCGATGTCATCGCGGCGATCCGGGTTGGTCAGAATAGTCACGTCCTTGGGGCTGGTTAGGTAGCCCAGCACGACCTGCACCACCGGCATCTGGGTCAGGCGCAGCAGCGCCCACGTGCGGCCGTGGTTGCGGCAGTTGCCCAGCTCGGTGCGGGCAACGATCTCTCGCTGGATGAAGCCGGAGAGCGTTTCACCAATGAGCGAGGAGTTACCGGACTCAGAACCGAAGTAGAAGGTGGCTACGCCATTGGCCTTCTCTGTGGGGTACTCGTCGCAGGCGAGCGAAATGACCAAGTCAGCGCCAAAGGCATTGGCAATGTCGGCGCGATCATGAATAGAGGGATCATCGGTACGCGGGCGGGAGATGATGGTCTCCATGCCGGCGGCAATCATGCGGCCAGCAACTCGCTCGGCCAAATCCCAGAGGATCTCTTCCTCAGTGATGTCACCAAAGCGGCCCTTGACCGTACGGCCCTTGTTGAAACCACCCAGGCTGGGATCGATGACAACGCGCTTGCCGGCCAATTGGGGCCCTGCGTTGCGGACGCGCTCGCGCTCTTGGATGTTGTGCGCTGATCCGCCGGTGATGCGCCGACCCAGTAGGTTGAGCGCGTTGATGGTCTCCGGGCCACAAATTCCGTCACTGCGCAGTCCAGAGTTCAATTGGTATTCCGCCAGCGCTGCATAGGTGCGGGCACCGAAATTGCCGTCGATGCGCTCCTGGTAGAAGCCGAGCTCCTGGAGCTGTTGCTGCAACTGGGAGACATCGTCGCCCACCTGCACGTTGCCAGGCTCATAGGCCAGCACGCGCGCACCCAAGGTGTAGGAGGCTTGGCGCAGTTCACGCAAAGTGAGTTCATCGATATCGCCGCTGGGCACAATGCCGCGTGATTGCTGGAAGGCCTTAAGTACTTCCGCTAGCTCGCTATCAAAGTGCTTATCGGCTTCGGAGTACTTTTGCTTCTTCCAGTCGGACAACGTCCCCTGGTAGTCAGTCATCAGGCCGAGGCGGGCAAGGGTTGCGCGTGCTTCGGCGACCCGAACGCTCTGGTCACCTACACGTAAAACGCGGTTCACACCTACCCCTTTCGTGATCAAGGAGGCGCACTACAGTGCGCCAACAACGAGTTAAAGAATACCAGTTAGAGCTGTTTCTTTACCTGCGCCACGATGTCGGCCTTGGAACGCAAGCCAACGAACTCATCGACCTTCTCGCCGTCCTTGAAAATCAGCACAGATGGGATGGACATGATCTGGAACATGGCACCCAAAGTGCGTTCTTCATCCACGTTGACCTTGACTACGGAGACGTCCTCACCGAGTTCTTCGGCGACCTCCTCAAGGATCGGGGACAGCTTCTTACACGGACCACACCATTCGGCCCAGAAGTCCACGACGACTGGCTTGCCTGCCTCTACGACGTCAGCGCGGAAGGAATCAGTAGTGACGTTTTTAATGTTGCTCATGTGATTACTAACGGTTCTCAGCCAGGAAATGTTCCGCATCAATGGCCGCGCGGCAGCCGGAGCCCGCAGCGGTGATGGCCTGCTGGTAGTGGTCATCCACCAAGTCACCACAGGCAAAGACACCTGGCAGCGAGGTCTTAGTGGAGGGCTGCTGTACCACCACGTAGCCAGCCTCATCGGTCTCTACCTGGCCGTTGAGGAAGCCGGAGCGCGGGTCGTGGCCAATGGCTACGAACATGGCGGTCAAATCCAGCTCGCTGGTCTCACCGGTCAGCACGTTCTTGACTTCGAGGGCACCGACCTTGCCGTCCTTCTCCAGGACGCGCTCGACGGTGGTGTTGGTCAGCCACTTGATCTTTGGGTTCTCCTTGGCGCGCTCCAGCATGATCTTGGAGGCGCGGAAGTTCTCCGAGCGGTGAATAATGGTGACGGTCTCGGCGAACTTGGTGAGGAAGGTGGCCTCTTCCATGGCGGAATCGCCACCGCCGACGACGGCGATGTTGTGGTCCTTAAAGAAGAAGCCATCGCAGGTGGCACACGCCGACACGCCGCGGCCGGTCAGCTCAGATTCGCCCGGAATACCCAGGTAGCGCGGAGCGGCACCGGTAGCGAGGATGACAGCGCGGGCTTCATAAACCTCGTCGCCCACGTGTAGCTTCTTCACCTCGCCTTCGAGCTCGATGGAATCTACAACTTCCATGCGAAGGTCGGCACCGAAGCGGATGGCTTGAGCGCGCATCTCTTCCATGAGCTCAGGGCCCATGATGCCCTTCTGGAAGCCCGGGTAGTTCTCCACCTCGGTGGTGTTCATGAGTTCGCCACCGTATTCAAAGCCCTCGAAGACGATGGGATTGAGTTCGGCGCGTGCTGCGTAGAGCGCTGCGGTGTAGCCGGCGGGGCCGGAGCCGACGATGGCGACATCGTGGATAGTCACTAAAAACTCCCTTGAAACGATTCTTTTTAAGTAAGACTCAGATTCTACTCGCCCTCAGTCTATCGCCGCACGCAACACTTGCCGAGCCCGGGCTCGGCGCGACTTCACCGTGCCCGGCGCAACACCCTGCACCTTGGCCACGGTATCGATGGGATAACCAGCCACGTCGGTGAGGTAGAGCGCCTCGCGCTGGTCCTGGCGCAAGGTTTCCATCGCTTGAGCCACCGTGATGCGCTCCGCCAGGTTCTCGCTGGGGTTATGCGCGAGTGCATAGTTGCGGTCATCCTCAATGATTTCCGCGTCCAGGGAAGCGTTCTCCCGGTTCGATCGATGGTTGAGGAAGTCATAGCCGGAGTTCATTACCAGCCGGTGCAGCCATGTGCTCAGGGTGGCATCGTGCCGGTAGGAGGCCATGTTGCAGCTGGCCTTGAGCAGGGCCTCCTGCACAATGTCCTGCGCATCATCATCGTTGCGCGTATAGCGTCGCGCCATGGCGGTCAGGCGCGCGCGGTGCTTTTCGACGATTGCCGAAAAGGCCTTGGTATCTCCACCAATGAAGGCGTCGACGAGTTCACGATCGGTCGGCTGTGCTGACACTAAGAATCCCCCCGGAAACTTGAGCAATGACAAGTGGGTCAACACAGTCCCCGGCCGAAGCCGATGGTTTGTGATTGTCCCCCCGTTGATGTGGTTGCGAGTTTACGGGAAGATTCTGCTATCCGCTACGCGAAGCGTCTCACGTGCCGCGTTTAACGTGCCGTGCTTACTGCACGGCACGGACACGGTACGCACGACGCAGTGCATCCTGGCATTCCAGCAGCACGCGGCGCAGCGCGCGCGGACGATCTTTGCTCAGGAATTCGCTGGTGGCGGCGTCGGCCATCGCGAGATCTGGGTAAAGACCGCGCACGAGGCGGTTGGCAATCTCGATGGGATGCTCCGTCCAGAGCTTCGCCAGAGAATCGAAATACTCCTGGGCAAAGGCTTCGGTGAGGTGGGCTGAGCGCGGTGCGTTGAACGCTGCGAGCAGGGAATCCACCTCCGCGTTGGAGTACGTGCCCGGCGTGCGCACGAGGTCAAAGACTTCGCGCTTGAGCTCGGCAGATGGGAAGGCGTGGGAGGCGCCTAGGTAGGCGGCGGCACCGGTGAGCGTGTTATCGCGCTCCTTCTCAGCCTCCAGCTCCTCGGTGCTGATGGCATCGCGGGCGGCCAAGGCGCGGAGGATGGCCCAGCGAATATCCGGGTCGAGGGCGAGGCCGTCGAGGGAGTCGTCGTAAAGCGCACGCAGGCGCTGCGTGCCGGATTCCTCCGGGGTGGCCGCGAGCGCCTGAATGGCGGCTCGGGCGAAGGTGAGCTGCGCGTCGGAACCAGCCGGGGCGTCTTGCAGCACCTCCCACAGCCGCTCGGCATAATCGGAGCGAATCTCCTCGCGTTCTTCCTGGCTAACGAAGTGGTCGATGGCATAGCGGGCATTGGCAAAGGCCGTGGTCAGAAGCGTCGGGTTGGACTCCGCCGGAGCGTGCTTCAGCACGGTGTCGAGGTAGGAGCGCACCGGCCACTCGCCATCGCGGGTGAGGTTCCACAGGGAGGTCCAGATGACCGCTCGGGAGAGCTCATCCGGAACTTCAGACAAGCGCGCGCGAATGGTCTTCAAGGAGGTCTCATCGAAGCGGACCTTGGCGTAGGTGTGGTCGCCGTCGTTCAGCAGCAACAACGCCGGTGCCTGAAGCCCAGAAGCCTCGTCGAGGATAGTGCGCTCGCCCTCCAGATCGACGTCGAGGGTGGCGTACTTCTTCAGCGAGTTATCGAACAGCGCCACGTTGAGGCGGTGCGGGCGCGTGGTGTCCTCCGCCTCGACAGCGATAGCTAACTCGTGAATCCTATCGCCGTCCGCGTGTAACTCCGGGGTCAGCGTATCCGGGCCCCACGTGCGCAGCCAGGCTGTGGACCAAGCGTCGAGGTCGCGGTCGGTGTGCTTCTTCAGGGCCTTAAGGAGATCCTCGAAGGTGGCGACAGCAAAGGCGTGCTCCTGGAAGTAGTCACGCGCGCCGGCATAGAAATTCTCCCGGCCCACGTAGTGCACCAGCTGCTTGAGCACTGCAGCACCCTTGGCATACGTAATGCCGTCGAAGTTCTGACGCGCGGCATCCACGTCCGGGATCTCGGCCTTGATCGGGTGTGTGGTGGGCAACTGATCCTGCAGGTAGGCCCAGTTCTTTCGCTGGCCGGCGAAGTTGACCCATGCCTCGGTGTAGTCGGTGGCGTGGACTGAGGAATCCGCGCCCATGAACTCCGCGAAGGATTCCTTGAGCCACAGGTCATCCCACCACTGCGGCGTGACCAGGTCACCGAACCACATGTGCGACATCTCGTGCAGGATCGTATTCGTGCGCCCGGCATGCTGCGCGCGGGTGGCGGCGGAACGGAAGAGGTAATGCTCCGTAAAGGTTACGAGGCCGGGGTTCTCCATGGCACCCAGGTTGTACTCCGGAACGAAGATGGAATCATACTTGCCCCACGGGTAGGGATAGCCAAAGTTGTTGTGGAAGAAGTCCATGCCTTGTGCGGTGACCTGCAGGATTTCATCATCCAGGTACTCCGCCATGGAGGCGCGGGCGAAGGCGCGCAATTCCACGGTGAGGGAGTCATCGGGTGCAGTCCAAGTGCTGTGCTTGGCGACGTACGGCCCCGCCGCAAACGCCGTCAAGTACGTCGACAGCAGCGGGGTCGGGGCAAAGTGCGCTACTTCCCCACCCTCGGTCTTCTCGCGGCTGACCTCCGGTTGGTTACTGAGCAGCTGCCAGCCTTCCGGGCCGGTGAGGTGCACCTCGTAGCTGGCCTTGAGATCCGGCTGGTCAAAGCAGGGGAAGATGCGGCGGGCATCAGATGGCTCGAGGTGCGAGTAGAGGTAGGTGGTGTCATCGGCCTGGTCGTGCATGCGGTGCAGACCCTGGCCAGTGCGGGAGTAATAGGAGGAGCCGGTGATCTCCACGGTGAGCTCCTCCCCCACTGGAAGGTTGCTCAGGTAAACCCGTCCGCCGTCGAAGGTGTTCTCCACCTCCTCGCCGTTGACGTGCACTGTATGCACGGCCTTGCCCAAGTAATCCACGAAGGTCTCGTGCTCGGTGGTGGTGAACGTAATGCGCGAGGTGACCTCGTAAGAGTCGGCGTCGGTTGGCGCACTCGTGACGTCGAGGTGCAGCTCGTAGGTGCTCAAACGCAGCGCGGCGCTGCGGGCGGAAGCTTCTGCATGGGTGAGGTTTGCGGTAGTCATGCGCTACATCTTAAACCTCGCTGCGGTGTGTATCACAGGGTGGTCATGAAAGAATCCACCGCGTGTTGGGGCCGCGCTGTGGGCCATCAGGATCGATGCGCGCTTGGCCTATAGTTCTTAGGTGGCGCAGTATTCCTGTGACAATTGCCCGGTCTACTCCCAGTTCTTCGGCGACTTTACGCGTATTCAGCGCAGCTCCTTCTTTGAGTTGAGCCAGGATCCAATCCTGAACGGACGTTGCTGCAATGTGTCCCTCTATGTGAAGCCCCATCAGTGATCGTGCCTTGGTGGTAAGTATCCACTCTCGCGCTTCACGTAGTTGTTCTACGAAACCGAGGCTCTCATACCACCGTAGGGTGTCTGCAGCCTGATCTTCGCTGACTTGCATGAGTTGGGCAGCAGTGTGACACAGCAGGATCTGGTTGTCCATAAGGTGACGGGCAATGATGAGACCATTGACGCTGTCGAAAGGCTCAGCGCCGAAAGCACCTTTGAGTTCGGTCAAGGACTTAACGAACGCGGTGTCAACGCGCCCAGAGGACAAAGTAACTTCGACGAAGGATTCCTCGGCGCGAAGTTCCGGAATATGGCGACCACTCGACAGCATGGATGCCCACATGCGGTCGAATCCACGGGAGGATTCCTCTGCTAACCCCAGCATCCTTAACGCCGTCATAAGGCGGGGATTTCGGGGAATTGATTGTGTTGTGAGAACCCGATCGCGTTGTACACCTGTGGGAAGACCACCGGGAGACCATACAGAGAAGGCTATGGGAGATTGGTCGATGACTACTGCAGCCGATGCGTCCCAGTCGCGATGGGCTAAGGCATTAGAGACAAGCTCGTCGACAGCGGTGTCTGGGAAAGCCTTGATCGATACTTCTTGACCCGTGGCAAGGGCGATCCGCTCCACTTCTTGCTGGGCATTGACTCGAATTAGCTCTTTCAACCGCAAGTATGTGGTGATGAGGGGCGCAGAGATTTCTGTTGTTCTCGGCTCACCGCCAGGGACAAGACGGAGGAGGTGCCGAACTGTAACCTGCTGGGATACCGGAGGCATGAAAAGGATTTCGGCCGCGTATGTGGGCTTTAGTGAGCCATCCAGCAGTCCTAATTCTCCCAAGAGTTTGCGGGCCGTCGCGGGAACAGGCTCCTGGGAACCGGACATTGCCCTCGCTTGGGCTAGGAGGTGTCGGGCCTGATCGACGGCCGTCATATCGAGTTCCTCAAGCCCTCGCCGGGAGGGGTGAGCAGTGTAATCCGGGTTGGCGCGTTCAAAGAAGAGTGCGCGGCGTTGATGCTCGGTGAGTGGTACGCAGCGAGTGTCAACTCGCTTGCTCGCCTGTCCCTTTGGGCGTTGATACAGCGTGATGCCACGGGGAACGCGTAAGACGATGAGCCGGGCTCCGCACCACTCCAGCTCCTCTGCTTCGATGTGGATGTTGGGCTGTGTTCCTTCAAAGATCTTTCTTATGAGCCAGTCCAATTCCCGTTGGGTGCCTGTAAATGCCTCTGGTCCAGATTTCTTGTCTGCGACTCCAAGCACAATGAAAGCGTTCCCGTTATCGGCATTGGAAAAGCACACGGCTTCATCGATGAGGAATTCAACAAGGGACGCGTCTGGATTGCGATTTCGAGGGTGGACGGCGGGATCCTCTTTAAAATCGAGAATTTCGGATTCCAGGCTATCGGCGGTTGCGCCGGCTTCAATCGAGCGCAGTGCCTGGATGATGAATTCGAGTTCGTCCTCTCTCATGGTCCCGTAGTGTAGCAGAGTTGTTTCAAACAACTCCGCAACAACTAATAAACAACTATTGGCTAATATGGCAGCTTCTGACTCAGAATTAATCTAGAACATGCAGTCCAGAGCGTTGTTCAAGTTGTTTGGGAGTTGTTTCAGAGTTGTTTATTACTCGGTTTTGGGCCTTTAGTTGTTAAAAAGTTGTTGCCCGCAGTACCGGAATGGGCACTACGGGCAACAACTTAGAACTACTTCCTACGGCGAGGTTTCGCGCTTGATGGCTTACTGCTTGATGGCAGAGACCTCGAGCTCAATCTTGATCTCCTCGGAGACCAGCACGCCGCCGGTCTTCAGCGGAGCGTTGAAGTCGATGTCGAAGTCGAGGCGGTTAATGGAGGTCTTAGCCGCGAAGCCCAGGCGGGTGTTACCGAAGGGATCCTCGGCCACGCCCGTCTCCTCTACCTTGAAGTCAACGGACTTGGTGGTGCCCTTGATGGTGAGGTCACCGGTGACCATGCCCTCGCCTGCCTCGTTCACGTCGAACTTGGTTGCGGTGAAGGTCATCTCCGGGAACTTCTCAACGTCGAAAAAGTCCTCGTTCTTCACGTGCGCATCGCGGTCGGCGTTGTTGGTATCGATGGACGCGGTCTTCACCGTGGCGGTAGCTGCGGACTCGTTAATGTTCTCTCCCACCTTCAGGGTGCCCTCGAACTCGGTGAAGTTGCCACGCACCTTGGTGATCATGGCGTGGCGGGCGACGAAGCCGATGGTGGTGTGTGCTGCGTCCAGTGTGTAGGTTCCTGCGGTGATAGTCATGGGTTCCTCGTTTCTTCTAGGTTTCTCTAGATTGTTGATGTGACAACAATAATTATACGCTCCGTGTCTGATCTGTAAAGGGAAGAAATCGCAAGAACAATAAAGCCCCAGACCTAGAACCCGAAACCTGCAGGTGGGCGTCGTCAAGCGCGTGGTGCGTCTGAGTCAGCGAGCAGGGAGTTTCGGGATCGAGGTCTGGGGGAATGCGTGAGGTGGTGGGTTAGTTAGTCGGGATACCCACCAGGGTGGCCTCCTTCAGTGTGACGGAGCCGGACTTGGGCATGTCGGTGAAAACGATGAGGGCGCCGTCGAAGGCCACGGGCTTCTCCTTGAGCTCGATGTCTTGGCGTGCGCTCGTCAAGGTGCCGTGTGCGAGCTCGGTCAGCTTGCCGGAGTCAGGATCCGTGGGGTCAAAATCCTTGGTATTAACGCCATAGACCTCGTACTTGGCGCCCGTGGACTTGCTCTGCTGAAGCGGTAGCGCGCGGAGTTGCGTGGGCTTGTCAACGCTGAGCAGGAGTCCAGTGTCTGCCTTTTTCGTGGACCATGAACCAGATACTTCCTTGCCCTCCGGAACGGAGGTGGTCTTTACGTCTTTCAGGATCACCGGCGGCACGTTGGGGAAGGTCGTTTCCGTCGTGGATTCGCTCTTCGTCACCACGGGGGAAGTTTTCTCATTACCTACCTGGGAGAGAATCCACACGCTGAGTGCGGCCATCGCCACGACGAAGAGGGTAGCCAGCACACCGAGCACGATGATCCCGGAGCCAGAATAACCGCGGCCGCCGAAGCCCGGTGCAGGGCTCGGGTCCTCCTTGCGCGGGGTCTCCTCCACCGGTACCTGGAGGGTTTCCTCGCCGTCCTCGCCGTCGCCGGCGAAGACCGCCAAGCGGTGGGCGATGTCCTCGAGATCGGAGTCCTGGCCCTCTTCGGCGTCGGCAGCGATCTCCTGTAGCACCTCCGGTGTTGGGCTAGTGGAGTCCACCAGGAGAGAGATTGCGGAGGCCAACGCCGAGCGGTCAGTTTCCTCATCGTTGCTGTGCAGCACCGCGGGGAAGGCCAGCGTGGCAATACCTTCGGTAGAGATGCGGATGCGGTTGCGGTTTTCAATGCCCAGCACGAGGTCCGCCGCATGGGCCGCGGCTGTGGTGCGCACCAGCGGTACCAAGGCGTGGGCCACGGCGCGCGGATCGAGGTCCTCATCCTCCGACACTGTCTTCAACGAGGTGCCCTCTACCCAGTCCGCCACGACGAGGCAGCCCTGGCGGTAGGACAGGATATCGATGTTCTCCGCCACGGCATCCAGTTCCATCTCCGCTAGGCGGCGCGTGGCGCGGGAGACCTCGGCGGAGCGGCGGGCGGCCACGGCCGGGGTCGCCGGCGCCATCGGGGCTTCGCCTGTGGTGTCCACGAAGGTCAGCGACACCACGCGGCCGGTGGCCTGCTCGCGCGCCTTCCAGAAGCGGGTACCCGCGGCAGAGCCATAGTCTTTGAGGAGGCGGAAGCGGCCATCGGAGACCGGCGCACCCGGCACCAGGCGCGGACCACGGACGATACCGGCAGACATCGGCGGCGGCACCGGCGAAGAGTTGAAGGCGTCCACGCTGAAGATGGGCTGGAACTCCAGCTGCTCCGGGGCTTCGACCTCGATAGCTTCTGCATGCTCGATCTTGATGAAGCGGGACATGCCCGGAATGCGCTGCAGCTGGCGGCCCAGGTTGATGACTTCCGGCAGGCCCGAACGCGAGAGCACGATGCCGGTCACGATCACGAAGACCAGGCCCACGACGGCGAGCTTGAGCAGGTACACAAACGGCGGAACCTCGGCCGGGAGCACGAAGTTGATGCCGTAGTTGAAGGCGTAAGCAACGACTAGGCCAACGATGGAGGCCAGCACCGACCACACGGTGGTCGCGATAACCGCGCGGCCGCCCAGGCTACCCAGCTTGCGCTTGAGCAGGAAGCCGCCGATCACCGCGCCGGCCACGAAGCCGAAGCCGTTGGCAGTACCCAGCAGGATGACCACGCGCTCCGGGGAGTCCGCAACGTGTGGGGCCAACAGGGAGAGCACCACCTTGGTCAGCGTGATGCCGGCGATGATGAAGGTGGGTGTCCACGCTTCCTCGCGGGCGTAAAACACGCGCAGGTGCAGCAACACTAGGGCGTAGGGGATGAGGGTAAAGGCGGAGAAGCTCAGTGTGAGGCCGAGCAGCTCGGCCGCGTCGGCGTCGAAGGCTCCGTATTGGAAGAGGCCGCGGGCAATCGGGATACCGAAGCCCGTCATGAAGATGACGATCGGAATCAGGGCGATAAACGTCAGCTTCGTGCCGAGCGTGAGATCCCGAACCACGGCCTTGACGTCACCGTCCGCGGCGTTGCGGGACAGACGCGGCATAATTGCGGTGAGTAGCGTGACGCCGATGACGCCATAGGGCACCTGCAGAAGCAGCCAGGCCTGCTGGTAGGTAAAGGGCGCGCCTTCATCCGCATGCGCCGCCACGCGGGAGGTGATGACGTAACCCAACTGGGAAATCGCCACATAGGCCACAATTGCCATGGCCATCCCACCGAATTGCTTGAGGCGGTCATCCAGGCCCCACAGCGGCTTGAGGTTAATGCCTGCCTTCTTGAGATAAGGGAAGAGGATGAGGCATTGCACGACCACGCCCGCCGTGGTGCCTAGGGCTAGGAGCAGCACGTGCCTGTCCGTGATCGGCGAGGGTGCATCGGGATGCAGACTGCCCGGCACCAGCTGGTAGGCCACGAGCACCGAAATCGAGATGATGTTATTGACCACCGGTGCCCACGCGCCCGGCCCAAAAATATTCTTGGTGTTGAGCACCGCTTGGAAGAGCGCGAAGAGTCCGTAGAAGAAGATCTGTGGCAGCAGCAAGTAGGCAAAGGAGGTCGCCTGCACGGCATTGACCTCGCCGTCTTCCGGCAACATCATGCGCGTTAACTGCGGGGCAAAAATACAGGAAAGCACCGTGATCGTGGCCAACAGGGAGAAGGCCAGTGTGAAGAGGCGCCGGACAAAGTCCTCGCCGCGGTCGGCATCTTCCTTTTCCGCGCGCACCAGCACCGGAACCACGAGTGAGGTCAGCACCGCACCCAGCACAATCTCCGTGATGAGGTTGGGCAGCTGGTTCGCCGTGGTAAAGGCGGAGGAAATCGCCGGGCCAAGCGACGAGCCGATGAGCACGTTGCGAATGAATCCCGTGATGCGGGAAATCAACGTGGCGATAGCCATGGAACCGGTGGCGCGGACGACGGCGCCGTCGGAGTTCTTTTCGCCGCCGGACTCACTCGGGGCCGAGGCAGACTTGCCCTTCAATCCCGAACGGTCCTCGAGTTCGTCGTCGACAGCAACGACGCCGCTCGGCGCGCGCTTTTCCGGGACCGGTGCCGGCGGCGAGGGCGTGACAATGCGGCGACGGGCACCAGACATAGGTTCATGTGTCATAGAGAAAACTATCCGTGAGACTTCTTTTTCTTCCGCTTACCCAGACGGAACAGGGCAGCTAGGACGAGGGCGAGCGCGGCGATCGCGCCGACTCCATAGACGCTAACGATACCGGCACGCGTCTGCACCGTGATGTCGATGGGATCCGAAATGAGGTGCTCAGATGGTGTTGCAAGCCACAGGCGCAGCGACGTCTGGTCAGCGTTGCTAGGCAGGTCAGCGGTCATGGACACGGTAATGGATCCCTTGGCCGGGATGTGAATCATGTTCTGCGTGTTCAACGTGGCGCCGTCGGGGGCGTCATAAGCCAGGTGGGCGTCGACAGGCAGTGGCAGGCCGTTTTCCGCCACGATGAGCAGCGGCGATGACTCTGAGACGCGGGTATACACGTTGCCCGGTGGGATGAGGGATACGGAGGCGCGCAGCTCGCGAAGCATATCCGCGTTCTTCTCTAGGCGGGAGCGGCTTTGCTTCACCGAAGTCGGAAAGCCGTGCAGGCTGGAGCGGCCGGTCGCGCTGAGCGCCGTGAGCAGATCGTGGCGCAAAGGTGCCGTGAAGTCGTAGCGCGTCATGGCAATACCGGGGTCGTTGACCATGATGGACATCAACTCGTCGGTATAGCGCGCCTGCTGTGTTACCTGTGTGATCTCGGCGTCGTGAAAGGCTGAAGGGTCCGGGTAGGGGCTGCCGGGACTCCCACTGCCCTCCTCCACCTCTAGCGCGGTAACGGGGCGGGGTTCGAGGCGCCCAGAATCGAGGAGCCGCTGCGCTGCTTCCATCACCGCACGTGCGGCGGCAGGGTCCTGGTAATTCGGCAGCTTGGCCACGGTCTCCTCTTGTGCAGACGCCACCCTTATCGACGCCCCCGCCGTCAGTGCCCTCGCCTGTTCCGAATCGATCGAAAAGTCGTAGCGCAGCTCCGGGTTGGAGTACCCGGTGGTCTGCGGCTTCGATCCGGTTTGGGCCAAGAGTGCGCCGAGGGAGGCATCAAAGGTGGCGGCCTTGCCTACCCACTCGGAATTATCCGCCACCAACAGCGGAACGGACATCGCATGCTCGCTCGTCCCAGAGGCCGGCGCGGTGAGCTGCGTGCTGAGCGGGACGCCGAGGATGCGCTCGATGGTGTCTGTGCCTTGCTCTACGGCCTCGTGGGTGAGCCACTCATTGCCCACTTTGGCCACGGCATCGGTGTCTGCGTTGGCCCACGGCATGAGCATGCGGCAGTCGACCTGTTTGAGCTTCTGCAGCCATGCGGCGGCGTCCCGGGAACCCGCGCCGGGCGTGCCGCGATCGGAATCGGCGCTGTTAAACCAGGAATCACGCAGGCGAGTGGGGTGTTTGGCGGTAGAGGGGCGCGTCTCGTTGACGGTGTAGCCGGCGGACATGCGGTCGGCGGCGTCGACAAGCGCGGGGTCCAAAGCCATGCAGCCGGAACCGTGCAGATCATGCTGCAGGTAGGCGTCGAGCAGTTGATCGAGCCGCCCGCCCGGGGAGAGCTGTTCAGCCAGCTGCTCGCTTTCTAAGATGAGCTCCTCGCCACCGGTATCTCCCGGCACCACGTCTACCTCGGCGGTGACAGGATAGACCAGCGAAAAGGAATGCTCGCTCTCGTCTTCGGGAGCCGATTCTTCTCCTTGGAAATCCAGGATTGTCCGCTCCTCCGCGAAACTGGCCGCCTGGCCGTCGCGGGTGCCGGTGAGCGTGAACAGGAGCGGGTAGGCGCCAGGTTCCGTGATGGCCAGCGTGGAGTCTTTGCCCAATGCGGTGGGAACCTCCACGGTCAGCTCGCGGCTCTCCCCCGGTTCAAGCTTTCCCGCGCCGAGTGTCGCCCCATAATAAGGAAAGGATCCCGCAGCGAGCTCTTGGCGTGCCTGGGTGGTGGAGTTCACGGCAGTGCTGCGCCGGGAGGTTATCTGCAAATCATCAACGGCGCTCTCGGTTGGGTTATGGATGCGCAATTGTAGCTCGAGCGTCTCCCCTACCCGCGCCTCCGTTGCGCTAAGTAGGCTGAGCTCCAGCTCGTCGGGACCGCGGGAGCCGAGCCAATAGTGGGAGTCAGTAATCCCAGTGTCTGGAGTTTGTGCCTGGGCCACGGGGACGGTGCAGCCCACCGCCAGCGCCGCGATGGCCGCCGCTGCGCGCCACCTCACCGTGGGGTCGCCTTTCCTGCGGCAGCTTCCTTTCGCGCGAGATCCGGGAGGAGGTCGTGGGCAATGCGAGCCAGCTTGCGCTCGTCCGCATAGGCCAAGTGCTCGATGAGCTCGGAGACTGGGATCCAGGACACTTCTGTGACCTCCGGGTCTTCGTCATTCATGATGCCGTCCACAAAACGCAAAAGGTGGTGGTGCACTGTTTTGTGAATGCGCACCCCATCGGAGACGAACCAATAATCAATCATGCCGAGGTCCGCGAAGACCTTACCGTGGATTCCTGTTTCTTCCCAGACCTCGCGCTCAGCGGTGAGCTCTTTGGCTTCGCCATTTTCCACATGCCCCTTCGGCATGGACCACAGCAGGCGCCCGCGGCGGTCCAACCTGCCGATGAGTGCCACATAGATCTGGGACAGGTCCACGTTGCCGTTTTCGTCGACGGCTTCCGCCAATCCGGACACGACAAGTCCGCCGGCGGAGGTCTCATCCCGCGTGGTCATGCGGTTGGTGGACGTGCGCTGGGGGCGTCCCGTGCGGTGGTTCCGGTGGCCCGCGCCCCGCCGGCGGCGGCGTTTGGACCCTGGCGTGTTCTTAGTCATCCCTGCTAATCGTAGTAGACTTCGATCCGTGAATTTTCAGGACACTCAGCTAATCGGCGTTCTTGCCCGCGCGGACGCTACCGTCAGCCGGCTCAGTGGCCTCTTAAGCGGCCTGGTGGAGCGCTTTGCGCTTCACGACGCCCCCCTCTACCTCGTCGGCGGCTCCGTCCGCGATGCCTTACTTGGCCGTTTGGGCAACGATCTCGACTTCACCACTCCGGCTCGGCCCGACGTGGTCTATTCCATTCTTGAAGAGTGGGCGGAGACTGTGTGGGATACCGGCATTGACTTCGGTACGGTCTCGGCGGCTTATAAGGGCCAGCAGATTGAGATTACGACTTTCCGTTCCGATAGTTATGACGGGCAGTCCCGCAACCCCGAGGTCATGTACGGCGATACCCTCGAGGGCGATCTCGTGCGCCGCGATTTCAAGGTCAACGCCATGGCCATCGAGCTGCGCCCGGACGGCACCCGTGAATTCCACGATCCGATGGGCGGACTCGCGGACCTAGCGAACCGCATCCTCGATACCCCGGATGCGCCGGAGATTTCTTTCCACGATGATCCCCTGCGCATGCTTCGTGCTGCGCGGTTTGCGGCGCAGTTGGAGTTTGACGTCGCCCAGCGTGTGCGCGGCGCCATGATCGACATGGCTGCTGAAATCCAGCGCATCACCGTAGAGCGCGTACAGGTGGAGCTCAATAAGCTCATCTGCGGTGTCGCGCCGTGGAAGGGCATTGACCTGCTCGTTGACTCCGGTATTGCGGATTATGTTTTTCCGGAGATCCCGGCGTTGCGCATGGCCCCCGACGAGCACGCGCAGCACAAGGACGTGTACGCGCACTCGCTGACAGTACTGCGCCAGGCCATGGAGCAGGAAGAGGACGGTCCCGACCTGATTCTGCGGTGGGCGGCGCTGCTCCATGACATTGGCAAGCCGGATACCCGCGACACCACCGACGGCAAGGTCACCTTCCACCATCACGAGGTAGTGGGCGCGAAGCTCACCCGCAAGCGCCTGCGCAAGCTGAAGTTCCCCAAGGCTACGACCGAGGACATCGGCCAGCTGGTCTACCTGCACATGCGCTTCCACGGTTTCGGCGATGGCCAGTGGACCGATTCTGCTGTGCGCCGCTACGTCACCGATGCCGGTGATCTACTCCCGCGTCTGCACAAGCTTGTGCGCGCAGACTGCACTACCCGCAATGAGCGCAAGGCCCGCCGCCTCCAACGCACATATGACCAGCTGGAGGAACGCATCGCGGATATCGCGGCCAAGGAAGACTTGGCGCGCGTGCGCCCAGATCTCGATGGCAACGAGATCATGGAGATCCTCGGCCTTGAACCTGGTCCCGAGGTAGGCAAGGCCTGGTCTTATCTCAAGGAGCTGCGCCTCGAGGAAGGCCCGCTGGAGCGCGAGGTTGCTATTGCGAAGCTGCGCGAGTGGTGGAATTCTAGATAGGGATGTACGCAGACAGACTTTTCAACGCCCTCGAGCGCAACGATCCCGCCCCTGGCCAGCTCCTTGTGGCGGCTCCCGACGTCCTCGCGCCCCATTACAATCGCTCCGTCATCCTTATCACCGAGCAGCATGCGGGGCGGACCTATGGTGTGGACCTGACTAAGCGCTCCGAAGTCGCTGTTTTCAATGTCATGCCGGAGTGGCTACCAGTGGTGGCTAAGCCGCAGGCCCTCTACATCGGCGGTCCGCACAATCAGCAGGCGGCCATTGGTGTGGCGCTGACGAAACAGGGCGTGACCATTGAGGAGCAGCCGGCGCTGAGCCGCCTCGCCCCGCGCGTGGCTCTGGTAGATTTGCGCGTCGGTCCCGATGCCGTCACCGAATTAGTAGAGGGTATGCGTCTTTTCGCCGGTCACTTCGAGTGGGGTCCGGGTGAGCTCGATGAGGAAATTGACCGCGGTGAGTGGTACGTGGCCCCTGCCCTGCCTCAGGACGTGGTTTCCTCGGGGTCAACGGATACGTGGTCGGATGTCATGCGCAGGCAGGCCATGCCCCTTCCGTTGTTCGCCACTTTCCCGCGCTATATCGATGAAGATAATTAGCGATCGTCCTTTTCTTCTGCGCTAACATCTCTGCCATGCGTGCGGAGATCATCAAGGCAATACGGACCTGCATGCCCATCGCCGTCGGGGTGGTGCCGTTGGGCCTCGCCTTCGGCGTGCTCATGGTCCAGACCGGTTTTGACTGGTGGTGGACCCCTATCTTTTCCATCATTATTTACGCTGGCTCGATGGAATTCCTCGCCATTTCCATGGTGACCGGCGGCGTGACGCCCGCCGTAGCCGCGCTGACGGGTTTCATGGTCAACTTCCGGCACATCTTCTACGGGCTGACCTTTCCGCGCGATGAGATTTCGAGCCGCCTCGGCCGCGCTTATTCGACGTACGCGCTTACCGACGAATCCTATGCCGTGCTCTCGGCCCTCCCCCGTAACTCGCGTCCAAGTGGCGTGTTTGTTTTTAGCGTGCAGCTGTACTGCCAAGTCCTATGGGTCGGTTCCGGGATCATTGGTGCGGTGGCAGGCCAGGCCATTCCTCCTTCGGTGAAGGGCTTGGAGTTTGCCCTAGTTGCCCTGTTTATCGTGCTCGCGATTGATTCTTTTCAGAACAACAAGGATTACTCCCTTCCCCTGTCAGCGGCGGTCCTGGGAATCCTCGCGAGCTTTCTATTTCCCGGTCAGCTGCTCATGGTGGCGCTGAGTGCTTATTTCTTGCTCTTGGTGGTGCGTTACCTTTCTCCGCGTATCGACAATGCGCTGATTCTGCGGAGGGAGCCAACATGCCAGACGGAGTAACCCTCGGTAGCATTTTCGCCGTTTTGATCCCCGTCGGGATAGTCACCGTCCTCTTGCGTTGGCTGCCCTTCGGGTTCGTCAAAGCGCTTAAAGGAAGCCAGTTCATCAGCATGTTGGGATTCACCATGCCCGTGGGTGTGATGACGGTGCTTGTGGTCTATACCTTGTTTGGTCAGATCCAGGACACGGGGAGCCTTATCGCTCCCCTCGTCGGCGCAGTGGTTACCGCCGTATTGCACCTGTGGCGCCGGAACTCAGGCTTGTCCATCTTCGGGGGCACGGCCGTGTACATGGTGTTAGTGAACCTGGTGCTCTAAAAGTCCCCGTACAGGGCGATGGCCTCGGTCCACAGGGAGTGGAACTGGAAGGCGTCGATAAGCTCGGCGTCGATGTCGGGGTACTTGTCGTAGGTATCGGGGTGTGGGACCACGCTCTGTGGGATGTTGGCGTCACCCACTGAGGCGGTTGGCGTGGCGGCACCGACGATGGCGTCATTCGGTGCGAGGGCAATCATGCGCAGCATGGTGCAGGCCTCGCCGTTAATTTCCTCCAGCTCCGCGATGTGAATGGCAGTGCCGACCTCAGGAACAGTCATGGTGGTGCGAACATAAAGCTTTTTCATGTGCTCTCACTCTACCCGCGCATAGCGAGCCGCCATAGACGCGCAGATCATCAACTGCACCTGGTGGTAGATCATGAGCGGGAGGATGAGCAGTCCCAAGGAGGTACCACCGGAGGCAAAAATAACCGAGGCCATGGGAAGGCCTGTGGCCAGGGATTTCTTCGAACCACAGAATTGGATAGTGATGATGTCTTCCCTGCTGAATCCCAACTTTTTACTCACGACCTTGGTCAACCACAGCATGAAGAAAACGAATGCGGTGGAGAACACAATCTGAAAAAGAATTTGCCATATGCTAATCGTCGCCCAGATCCCGTCGATCATTCCTTTCGAAAAGGCCGCATACACCACCATGGCAATGGAGCCACGGTCCACCACTTTCGTGGCCTTGCTCGCTGCGAGTTGTCCTACCCATTTTCTGGTGAGCTGGCCGAGCACGAAAGGTAGGAGCAAAAGGACAGAAATCTCAAGGAAAACTGAGCTATCGATATGGATGCCGTCTCCCGCGCCCATGAGTGCCATGACCAGCAATGGCGTAAGCAGAACTCCAGCGAGGTTTGATGCAGACGCAGAGACGATTGCTCCAGGAACATTTCCTCGGGCGATTGAGGTAAAGGCTACCGATGATTGCACCGTGGACGGTACGAGCGTGAGGTAGAGGATTCCCAAGTAAAGATCGTTTGGAATGAACGCGGTGAGTGGGCGGAGTGCGAGGCCGATGATTGGGTAGACCACGAAGGTAAACACCAGGATGGTGAGATGGAGCTTCCAGTGTTTGATACCGTTGATGGCTTCTCGCGTTGAGAGCCGCGCGCCGTAAAGAAAGAAGAGAAGGGCGATCGCGATATTCGTGAGGACATCGAAGCCGTCTGCAAAGCTTCCGCGTGCGGGAAAAACGATAGCGATTGCGACGGCGAAGAGGATGAGGATGATGAGGGGGTCGAGTCTTTTAAGGCGCTCAATCATAGAAGAGAGTCTAGACGCCCCTCACGGTTTCACGTGAAACATCTTTTCAAGCCCCTGCGTCCCCGGGGATAGCCTCTAGGCGGAGACGTTTTTGATTGTTCCACCGTTGTTTTCTACGCCGTACTCTGTAAGCGGTTTGGGGCTGGGTCCGCCGGTAACTTCACCACTGCTGAGGTCAAAGCTGGAGTAGTGGCTAGTGCAGGTGGCAGTCATGCCTTCAATCTTCGTAATGAGGGAGCCCTGGTGTGGGCAGGTCTGCGAGTATGCCTTGAACTCCCCTTCAGTGGGTTGAGCGAAAATCACTTTGTCCACAATGATGGCTGAGCCGACGGGGATTTCTGTCGCAGCGATCTCTGCGGAAGGCTCCTTGCCGCAAGCGGCGAGGTAAGCCCCGGCAAAAGTGGTGGCGGTACCAAGCAGGAAGAGACGGCGTGAACATGTTGTCATGCTGATTACTCTATCTGATTGATGGAGTGTGTTCTGGAGGATGGTGGGCAGCTAGCTGAGTTTGCCATCCCACACGGGGAGCTCGTCTTCCCTACTGCCGCTGAAATCATAGGCACCGTAGTTTGTGCCGACATCGCTATAGATTGTTCCGGCTATGGTGTGCCCGGTGCGGTTATCGCTAGAAAGCGCATAAGTAGCCCCTGCCCCTAGAATGCTGAGGCTGAGCGCGGCGGCAGCGGTGATTCGAAACGTGCGGATGTTTGTAACTTTGTTCATGGGATCCATGGTGCGCCGAAGATCGTGTCTTGTCACGGCACCGCTTCGCTCTCCCATGGTGTTGGTGCACACTTCTCAGTGTTGGCACAGGATAAAGAAAAGGGCTCCGCCAATGGTGGGGGATTCCATGGTTGGCGGAGCAATGTATTTATTTGAATGTGACGAAAAGTGTGTGGTGGTTATTTGTACCGATTGATTACGCCACTGTGCTTTAAAGTAGGTGTTAATTCTTGTCCACGTTATCGGCGCGTGCCGCAGCTGCGCGGGCCGCGGAGACGTCGACAGTCGGCGCTTCTCCCCCGCACCCGCCATCGCCGCAATTGCAGGAATCACCGCAGCCTTCGTCCCCTTTGTGCGCCTGGTTCCACAGGTACGAGGCACGGGCACCCATGTTTGAACCGATGGATAGCGCGAGGATTGCCACGACGAAGGTGAGCGCGGGGATAAGCCACATCCATCCCTCCGCGCGCAATGCGATGATGCCACCGAATACTAAAGCGACGCCGCCCAAGAACCAGAACGGGCCCGCGACAGCATGGGCATTATCCCAGGCTTCTCTAGATGTGCGGATTTCCGCGAGACGTAAGCCAACGACGCTATTTCCAGGAAGCTTGCGGAGCGTGGCAAGGCCACCGACGACAATAAGTACCGCGGCCAAGATGAGGAAAATGATTCCGACTACGAGCATGCCTCTTAGTCTATCCGGCTTCCTAGCTGGCGAGAAAGCCGGTTCAAATTATTCGCATCCTGCTGTAATATACATTTCGTGTCGCTTGGTAGATATTAATGTACTTATCATCGAGCGAGAAAACCGACATGGTAGCAACCATAGAAAAGACTCAATCATGACATTCAAGAGTGTTCTCAACTCTCTGTTGTTCAAGATTATCGTCGCGATAGTTTTGGGCATCATCGTTAGCCAGTTTGCTCCGGAGTGGTTCGGAAGGGCCTTCGCCACATACAACGGCCTGTTTTCAAACTTCCTTGGCTTCTTCATCCCCGTTCTTATTCTCGCCCTTGTTGCCCCTGCAATTGCAGGCCTTGGACGGGGCGCCGGTAAGTGGCTGGGTATTACTGCAGGCATCGCTTATGGCTCAACTATTGTGGCGGGCCTTGTCGCTTATGGCCTGACCCAGGCCCTCTACCCCACTTTGCTGGGTGGACAAACGCTTAATACGGACGTCGCCGACATTGATGCCGGTGCTCTCGAACCCTATTTCACCGTCGAAATGCCTGCACCTTTTGAGGTGATGACAGCTCTATTGCTGTCCTTCTGTATCGGCGTGGCCATGACCACCGTGAAATCTGACAACCTCTACGCGCTTGCCAAAGAATTCGAGCACGTTGTCATCAAGGTGATCTGGGGCTTCGTTATCCCACTTCTGCCGTTCTACATCTTTGGCATGTTCCTTTCCCTAGGTATGAACGGGAATATCGGAACGGTGTTGGTCGCCTTCACGAAGGTTCTTCTGCTTGCAGTCGTTATGACCTTGGTTTACCTTGTGCTCCAGTACGTCATTGCAGGTGCCATTGCAGGTAAGAATCCATTCAGCGCATTGAAGAACATGGCACCGGCCTACTTCACCGCGCTGGGTACCTCTTCTTCGGCGGCGACGATCCCGGTTTCCTTGGATGCGACTTTGAAGAATGGCATTTCTAAGCCTGTTGCGGGCTTTGTTATTCCTCTTTGCGCGACGATTCACCTTTCCGGGTCGATGATCAAGTTGACGCTGTATGCATTCGCGATTGTGTTCATGGCTGAGGGTATGGAGGCTGATTTGGGTAAGGCCCTAGGCTTCATTCTGTTGCTTGGCATCATGATGATCGCCGCCCCCGGCGTTCCGGGTGGTGCCGTTATGGTCGCGGTCGGGTTGTTGCAAGCCAATATGGGCTTTGATGATTCGATGGTGGCATTGATGATTGCCGCCTATATTGCAATTGACTCCGTTGGTACTGCAGCAAACGTTACTGGTGATGGCGCCATTGCGATGATCGTCGATCGTTTCGCGCGGGACAAGATTGACGGCCTAGAGGCTGAGTCAGACGCTGCGGCTGCCGACGAGGAGCCCGCAACGGCATAAGTTTCACGTGAAACGCTGGATGTTTCCCCCTCCCTAGCCTGCTTTCCATCCCTGGTCTATACGTCTAGATCGCTAACTCGGACTCTGGCTCTGGGAGGGGGATTTTGTTTATTTTGGCGAAAACTTCGTGGTCTACTGATTGGCACTTTGCCATCAAAGGCCTCGGTGAAAAAATAAAGCAACTCTTGCGGGAAACCTATAGAACATGTATTCTATAGGTGGGAGTGGGGAACGTAATTGTTCGGCTACTTTAGGGGTGCAGCTACCCGTGGGAACCACAACAAACTCTTCAACGTCAGTACCTACTGCGTACTTTTCTCACTCAAACCCGCACGATCCAGAATGCATGGCGGGCCAACTCATGCGGAGAATAGAGTACGAGTTTTGGTCTAGTGTCCAACCGCCGCTCGATGCCGATTCAGATACTGCCTTTTTGCGTATAGGGCAAAAGACAGGAAAGTCTCCTGCGCATGTGGCGCGGAATGTCATGGGATTAATCCGTCTCAGTGAGTTGCCGAAAGTAAAGGTTCTGCAAGATGCTGAGTTCTTGCTCGATATGCAAGCCCTGGTCGCTATCGATCAGGTAATGGCAAAACTCGGGAACCCTCTCTCATCGGTGGTCGCCGAAATTGACAGTCAACTTTCGGCGTGGCTAACGCCGACTAAACCGAACCAGGTCTTCCCCAGTGCTGAAAAGATTCGGCGAAAAGTGCGAGACATCGCCAAAGTCTTGGATGATTCAATCGAGTTCCGGGACAAGCGGAAAAAGAATCGCTACTCGCTTCTTACTCGGGGAGAGCGTGCGTCGATTGAGCTTGAGGTGGACAGCAAGGTCGGCGTCGTAATCCACGAGACTATTAAGCTTGCCGCCAAAGAGCATGACGTTTCAATGGCGGATGCCTTGATTCTACTCATTACGGGCAAAATTCAGCCTGAGGCGGGAAAGGTCGTCGTACATGAATACAAAGCTACTGACGTGGAGGGGGCTCCAGTCTACGTGCAGGGGCATGGGTGGACCGGCGAGGGGGTTCCAGCGTCGAAAACAGTGACGCGGGACTTTAGTGAAGCTCCAGGACCGTGCGATGGCTATCAGCCTTCTGAATTTACCCGAAAGTATGTCGAGGGGCGCGATGGTACCTGTCGTGCGCCCGGATGTAATCGTCCGGCATGGACATGTCAACTGGACCACCGGATTAACTATTCCGATGGCGGCCCAACGCATGCATCAAACTTGGTTGCTCTTTGCCAGCATCACCACAACATGAAAACAGATGGACGGGCGTTCTACATCCTGGACCCGGTTACTGGTGACGTTGTGTGGTTGTACGAGGACGGAACTTGGGCCGTAACTGAGGCAACCGGCCCGTTGGCACCAGCCTCGAAGGTGTGGGCCCGGACCATTGCGGAAGATGTGGTTGCGCACCGTCGCAAGATGCACGAAGAGGCGCAAGCTTTGAAAGTTGAGATGGACGGCGGAGAGATGGTCGAAATATTCGACAAGACGGACCCTGCGGAACGCTACTCGAATGGGTACGACGATATCCCCTTCTAAGCACTTAGCCTGCGAAAGCATCGAGAAGCTCACAGAGAATTAAGGAGTCATATGGGGAAAGTGGACTGAGGTTTATTGGCCGTCGCTTATTTCGGCACCGATAGGCTCACTGCCTGTGCACTCGGTTAGGGCACGGTTTCACGTGAAACGGCCCCTTCCATCGGGGTGCGCGGTGGCGCGCAGCGTGATGAAAGAGGCTGTCGAGAGGCGGACTGCTCTAGGTCGCTAGACATCTCACTTTTAGCTATCGTTGCCCGAAACGCTACCCGGCAAAGTGCAGATGAGGCCTGACTAGGGCTCGGTGGGCTTAGTGGCAGCTTTCATCTTCGAGACAAAGTCGGTAACTGCAGCAGCGAGCATCTCGGTGGGTCGATTATCTTCGTCAAGGTGTGCGTCAACGATCTTTGTTAACGCGGATCCTGTAATCGCGCCGGCTGCACCGGCGTCGATAGCGTCCGCGACGTGTTGGGGAGTCGAAATTCCGAAGCCGAGGAGAATCGGTGCCCCACCAAAACGCTTCACGTTGCTCACTACTTCATCGAGCCCGCGCGTCTCCGATTCCTTCTCGGTGCCGGTGACGCCGTCGCGCGAGATCGCGTAGATGTAGCCTTTGGAGTACTTCGCTACGCCCTCGAGGGTCTTCCCGGAGGCTTGTGCGGGTGCGATGAAGATGGGATCGATTCCTGCTCGGTCGGCTGCGTCGACGAAGGGGGCGCCTTCGCGAACGGGGACGTCGGGAAGCAAAATGCTATCGGCGCCGGCCTCTTGGAACTCGGCATAGAAGGTTTCTAGCCCCCGAGTGAAGGGGACGTTGCCGTAGATGAGCATGCCGATGGGCAGGTCTGGGAACTCGCTTCGAATTGTGCGGA
The DNA here is from genome assembly GCF_001811145.1 of Corynebacterium sp. HMSC062A03. Taxonomy (NCBI): domain Bacteria; kingdom Bacillati; phylum Actinomycetota; class Actinomycetes; order Mycobacteriales; family Corynebacteriaceae; genus Corynebacterium; species Corynebacterium sp. HMSC062A03. Next base: position 106,191 of record NZ_KV803683.1, read on the forward strand.
TTTGCTCGATCGCAGAATCTACCGTCGCGCCGCCTGCGAGGGCGCGGATGTGTGAGGCCTGGATCGTGGGACCGTCGGCGACCGGATCTGAGAAGGGAACGCCGAGTTCGAGCGCGTCAGCGCCACCGGCGACGGCCGCGCGAACGATGGTGAGGGCGGTTTCTGGGTCGGGATCGCTCAGCATGATGAAAGGGACAAAAGCCCCTTCATTGCGGGCAGCGAGACTGGAGAAGAGTTTCTCGTAGCGGCTCATTACTTGTCCTCCGTGATCTTGAATTCGGGGTGCGCGTCGAGGGTGCGGCGGACGTGATCGATGTCCTTGTCACCGCGCCCGGAAAGAGAAACGAGAATGGTGATGTCTTCATCTTTGCGTTTCAACGCATAGGCCAGGGCGTGCGAGGATTCGAGGGCGGGGATAATGCCCTCGCGGCGGCTGAGGAGCTGGAAGGCCTCGAGAGCTTCGGCGTCGGTGATGCCGACATATGTGGCTCGGCCGGTCTGTGCGAGGTGGGCGTGCTGTGGGCCCACGCCCGGGTAGTCGAGTCCGGCCGAAATGGAATAGGATTCCTCTACCTGTCCGTCGGCATTGCGCATGAGGTAGGAGCGGGCGCCATGAAGAATTCCGATGGTTCCGTTATTGATAGTGGCGCCATGGTGCCCGGAATCGAGTCCTTCTCCCCCAGGCTCAGCGCCGACGAGTTCGACAGATTCTTCGTCGATAAAGTCCGCGAACATGCCGATGGCGTTGGAACCGCCACCGACGCACGCGACGACGAGATCTGGCAGCCCGCCGGTGCGCTCGATCATCTGGGCCTTGGCTTCCTCGGAAATCACTTTGTGGAACTCGCGGACGATCGTTGGGAAGGGATGCGGTCCCGCTGCGGTGCCGAGGAGGTAATGGGATTCGTGGAAGGTGGCGGTCCAGTCGCGGAGAGCTTCGTTGACTGCATCCTTGAGGGTTCCGGAGCCGGAATCCACGGGAATCACCTTGGCGCCCATGAGTTCCATGCGGTAGACGTTGGGTTGCTGCCGCTCGACGTCCTTGGCACCCATGTAGATCACACAGTCGAGGTCGAGCAGAGCGCAGGCGAGAGCGGTCGCGGTGCCATGTTGGCCCGCGCCGGTTTCGGCAATGATGCGCGTCTTTCCCATCCGCTTGGCTAGGAGCGCCTGGCCGATGACCTGGTTGGTCTTGTGTGCACCGCCGTGGACGAGGTCCTCACGCTTGAGGAAGATGCGTGCCTTTCCGCCAAGTTTGGTCGCTTCGGTGAGCGGCGTGGGGCGGCCCAGGTAGTCCCGTAGGTAGCCGGCAAGTTCCTTGCGGAAGGCCGGGTCATTCTGGGCGTCGACGAAGGCGTGCTCGAGCTGGTCGAGTGCTGGGATGAGTGATTCGGGAACAAATTGTCCGCCAAACTCACCGAAGTAGGCGGGAAGAATGGTCTCCCTGGTGTCCTGATCGTTGGTCATGATAGTCCTTTTGTCTCGGGCTGTTGCTAGGGCTCGGGTTGGGGATTAATACGTAAAGTGACGAATGATATGGAAGGCCTGAGCGATGAGTGCACTGTCTTTTCGACCGTTCACTTCGACCCCTGAATTGATGTCCAATCCGGCGGTGCCGACGCGAAGCGCCTGGGTGAGGTTCTCTGGATTCAGGCCCCCAGCAAGAAGTGACTTTGCTTTGACCTCGTCCGGGACAGTTGTCCAGTCGAAGGAGGTACCGGTGCCGCCGGCGCCCGAGTCGAGGATGAGCATGTTTGCGGCGTCGGCAAGCGCAGCGGCGAGGGCCGAGCCGTGTGGTGCGGTCATGTCGATGGCGCGCCACACCTGGCGCTCCCCCGCTACTGCGCGGACGGACTCAATGAGTTCGAGCTCGGCCTCTGTGCTCCCCTGGTAAGGCGCGTGGATCTGCAAGGCGGAGATGCCATCGATAGCCAACTCCTCCCAACCCGCAGTGCGACGTGAGACCGCGACATAGCTGAGGTCGGGCTCATGAGCGATGATATCGAGTGCAGTTTCACGTGAAACATTGCGCGGGGAGGCCTCCTCGAAGACGAATCCCCCGTAGACGGCACCGGCGGCACGGGCGGCCTGAGCCGCTGACCATGTCGTGAGGCCGCAGACCTTGTTCTGGCCATAGACCAGCTCACGGGCGGCCCGGTCGATATCGGGCGTGCCGGTGAGCTGGGAGCCAACGAGGAAGGCATTGGCGTGAGAACCCAGGCGGCGAACCGTCTGGTTGTCGCGGATGCCGGACTCCGAGACGATGACCTTGCCAGACGGGACGTGGTGCGAGAGGCGCTCGGAGCGAGTGAGATCGATGCTGAGATCGTGGAGGTTGCGGTTGTTAATTCCGATCACGTCGATGCCAAAGGCAGTGGCGCGAGCGACCTCCTCTTCGGTGATCGCCTCGGTGAGGACATCGAGCCCAAGGTAATCTGCCAGCTGCTTGAGTTCCGCGTAGGTGTCGTCATCGACGATCGACATCATGAGCAAAATGGCGTCGGCGCCAAAATAGCGCGCAGCGTAGACCTGAATGGGGTCAACGATGAAGTCCTTGCACAAGACAGGCAGGTGCGTGGATAGCGCCACAGTCTGCAGATGGTCGTAGTCGCCACCAAAACGATCCGGTTCGCACAGCACCGAAATGGCTGAGGCGTAGCGCGAATACACGCGAGCGATGGCCCCAGGTTCATAGTGTTCCCGAATGAGCCCCAGTGATGGAGAGGCGGACTTGCACTCCATGACGAAACGGTTGGTGCCGTTGAGTGCATCGTAGAAGGAACGTTCTGAGCGCGGGAGAGCAGCTAAATCAACGTGTGCCAGGCGCTCACGGATTGCGGGCAGATGCGTGCGGCGCTTGGCGACGATCCCCTCAAGCACGGTCGGCAGAGCCATAGTTCGCCTCCTCGTGCTTCTTCAGCCATGCGGCGACGGTTCCATCCTTAATGAGTTGGTCGGCATGCGCGACGCCCTCGTGGATGGAATCGGTAGTGCCATTGAGATAGAACATTGCGCCGGCGGTGGCGGCGATCGCGTCGTGGTGGGCAGGCTTGCCGGTACCGGCGAAGACCGCCCGGAGGGCCCTTGCGTTTTCTTCACCGTTGCCGCCGGCGAGGTCGGAGAGCTCGTGGCGGGAGATGCCGAGGTCCTCCGGGGTGAGCTCGTAGTGGCTAATGGAGCCGTCGCGAAGCTCCCAGACCTGGGTGGTGCCGTGGACGGCAATCTCATCGGTACCCGCGCCGTGGACGACGAGCGCGCGCGTGCGGCCAAGATCCTTGAATACTTCAGCGATGAGCTGGCCCTGCTCGGGATTGGCGATGCCCATGATCTGGAACTCTGGGCGGCCCGGGCTGAGCAGTGGACCCATGGTGTTGAAGAGGGTTGAAATTCCGAGTCCCTTGCGTACCGGTTGCACGTGAGCAACTGCCGGGTTATACGCAGGAGCGAAGAGGAACGTGAAATTCGAGGCTTCGAGTTGGCGGACCGCGCGGTCCGGATCGAGGTCGAGCGGGATGCCGAGGGCCTCAAGGACGTCGGCGGAACCCGACTTGGAAGATACGGAACGGTTGCCGTGCTTGACCATCTTGACCCCGCCGGCGGAGGCGACGAGAGATGCGCCGGTGGTGACGTTGATGGTGTTAGCGCCATCGCCACCGGTCCCTGCGGTGTCCATGAGTCCCTTTCCGGTGACTGGGAAGGGACGCCCAGCATTGAGGAAGGCGCGCGCCGCGCCGGCGACATCGGCGAAGGTTTCGCCGCGAGTACGGATGTGGGTAAGGAGAGCGGCGATATGAATGTCGTCGTACTCCCCTACTGTCAGTGGGGTAAAGACCTCGATAGCTTGCTCGAGCGTTGGATGTGAAATGTCGAGGAATTCCTGCAGTGTCTTGAGGGCGTGGTTATTAGTCATTACTTGGCTCCTTCCATAGTGGGGAGAGAAGAAAGTTGTTTGATACAGCGTTCGATGATGATGGGTCCCGTCGGCGTGAGGACAGACTCTGGGTGGAACTGCAGGCCGAGGGCCATACCGTCGAGAGTTTCCGCCGCCATGGTGACAGGGCCGATATTGGTGTCGGTCTCCGCGAGGCTGCGCATCTGGGCGGGAATGTTCGCGCAGCCCAAGGAGTGATAGCGCGCAACGGGGACGAGGCGGCCCACGTAGTTCGGGTTATCTGGCTCGGAATCAGTAGTGAGCCCTTGGAAGAGCGGGTGCTTCGCGCCAGCGTCGGTTAGCGTCGTGGGAACAGAGGAACCGTGCACCGGCCCGCAGGCTTTGACCGTGCCGCCGCAATGCTCGAGCAGCGCCTGGAAGCCCAGGCAGATGCCGAGGATGGGGATGCGGCCGAGGGAGGCGTCGATAAGCTGCATCATCGATCCGGCGTCGCGGGGATGACCGGGGCCGGGCGAAAGGATGATGATGTCGGGTTGGGCGGCGAGGACCTCCTCCACCGGCACGGTGTTGCGGAAGACGGTGGTGTTGTAGCCGGCGAGGGCGTCGACGAGGTTGTAGACGAAAGAATCGTGGTTATCGATGAGGACGACGTGCGGGTTCATCGGATGACCTCCAGGTTTGCGTTGTGGGCCTGGGCGATGGCGCTGAGCACCGCGTAGGCCTTGTGGACGGTTTCATCGGCTTCGGACTGCGGAACGGAATCACGCACGACTCCCGCACCGGCCTGGACGACGGCCGTGCCATCCTTGACGTAGGCGGAACGGATGACGATGCAGTTATCCATCGAGCCATCGCCGCGCAGGTAACCGATAGCACCCCCGAAGGAGCCGCGGCGAGTGCCTTCGGTTTCGCGGATGAGCTCCATCGCGCGCAATTTCGGCGCGCCGGTCAACGTGCCCATGTTCATGCAGGCGCGGTAGGCATCGAGGGCGTCGAAATCCTCGTGCAGTGTGGCGACAACGCGGGAGACCAGGTGCATCACGCGGGAATAGCGGTCCACCTGGAGCAGATCAGCGACCTGTCGGGTGCCGGGGACGGCGACGCGGGCGAGGTCGTTGCGGGCTAAGTCAACCAGCATGATGTGCTCCGAGACCTCTTTGGAGTCGGTGCGCATCTCGAGTTCGTTGCGGATGTCCAGCTCGTGGGTCGCACCGCGCGGGCGGGTGCCGGCGACCGGGTAGAGCTGCACCTGCCGGTCAGCGGCCGTGTACTTCAGGTTGGATTCGGGGGAAGCGCCGAAGAGCTCGTGCTCGGTGCCGCGCAGGTAGAACATATACGGCGAGGGGTTGGTCTCTCGCAGCGTGCGGTAGGCGGCAAAGGCATCCGGGCAGTCGAGGCTGAACGCGCGGGAGGGCACGACCTGATAGATATCGCCTGCATGTACGTTGTCTTGGAGGCGCTCGACGTGGCGGCGGAAAGCGGCGTCATCAATGGAAGCGCGTGCGCTGATGCTCTCACGCGGCGCGGGGGCTTCTGGAGTAATAGGTACGGTGACAACGGCCCGGTCCAGCTCTTCTTCGAGCGCGTGCTTGTCGACGCCCCATCCCTCAATCCTTGCCTTCTGCGTCAGGTGGTCCACCGTGAGGACGTGCTCGGCTACCAGAAATTCATAGTCGGGGTATTCGTTAGGGCCATCAGGAACCGGCGGCAGTGCCTCGAAGGTATCGACATAGTCGAAGGCGAATCCCCCACCAAGGAAAGGCAGCGACTCGCCGGAATAGAGCTGGCTAAACTGCAGTGTGCGCAGGATATCTGCAGTTGAGGTGGCGCGGAGGCGGGCGCGCTCATCGTGCTCGGTTGAGAGCTCGAAGCTAAAGGTGGCGCTGCCCTCACCGTTCTGGCTCATCCTGGAGCGGAAGTCCTGACGAAGTTCATCTAAGAGTAGGTGCCCGGACGGAGTTAAGGCCGTTGCGGTGACTTCCTGGCCGCGGCATACGACCTTGAGCGCTGCCTTGGTGATCGCAATGCACGTGAGGTTCTTCTTGGATTCAATGTCCGCGGATTCTAAGAGCAGGGAATCCTGCGGCGTGGCGAGGGCATAAAAGAGCGCGCTGGCGTCCGGTATGTACCTGACCTCGCGTTGGGCTGTATACGGCATCCTGTGTCTTTCTTTAACGATAGTGAGTGCTGCCGCGAGCTTCGCAAGAGAGCAAAACGCCGAAAAGCCCGCAGCTGCGGGCCTAAAATATGGGAGAACAACGAGGCCCGCGGGTTACGCGCGCCACCACCAAAGGTTAAATGTGTTCTTCACATCATTGACTCTAACACCGATACCTTCTGCCGTACAGATAAAGGTCATTCGGGTACCCCCGTGGCCTCATGGTGGTACGGGGCCAAGGAACTGCAAGTGATATAGGAAACATGCAGCTAGAGAGTGTGATGTAACACTCTAAAACTGTAGGCCTATAGCTTTTGTAGGACTAATAGTACCCCCGCGCGGGAAAAATATTCATAAAACTGCTGCTTAAAAGGGTGAAAAGAGGATTAAATAACGGTCACTACTGTCACTCTTGAGTAGAAAAGGACCACTATGTTCTCTAAAACTGCTGCTGCTCTCTCAGCTATCGCTCTGAGCACTGTTGCCCTCGTGGGCTGCTCCTCGTCGTCGGAAAGCGCCAGCGGGGATTCCGGAGGCGGAGATTCCTACACCATCGGAATTAATCAGCTGGTTCAGCACCCCTCCCTCGACGCCGCCGCAGAAGGCTTCCAAGAAGCCTTCGAGGAGGCGGGCGTGGACGTGGATTGGGATGTTCAGAACGCCAATGGCGAGCAAGGCACCGCGGTGTCCATCTCCCAGCAGATGGCGAACGCCAACCACGATCTCTACCTAGCCATCGCTACCCCAGCCGGTCAGGCAATGAGCAAGTCCATCAAGGACAAGCCGCTTCTGTTCACCGCGGTGACGGACCCCGTCGAGGCGGAGCTCGTGGAGGCGCTGGATAAGCCGGGCAAGAACGTCACGGGTACTTCTGATGCCGCCCCCATCGAGGAGCAGGTAGAGCTCATTAGCCAGCTGGTGCCGGACGCCACATCTGTGGGCGTCGTCTACTCTTCCGCTGAGGTGAATTCCAAGGTGCAGGTAGAGCAGCTGACGGAAGCAGCCAAGCCGAAGGGTATTGAAGTGAAGTCGCAGACGGTGACCTCCGTGACGGAAATCCCCCAGGCCGTGGAGGCACTGGGTGATGTCGATGCCATCTACATTCCGACCGACAACATGGTCGTCTCTGGTATCTCTTCGCTCATTAAGGTGGCGAATGACAAGACCATCCCGGTCATTGCTGCGGACTCCGGTGCCGTCGAAGGTGGTGCTGCAGCCACCATTGGTATCGACTACAAGGAGCTGGGCCGCCAGACCGGTGAAATGGCGCTGCGCATCCTCCAGGACGGCGAGGACCCAGCCGAGACCCCGGTAGAAACTGCCTCTGAGTACACCTACGTCATTAACGAGGATGCCGTGAAGGCACAGGGCGTCGAGGTGCCGAAGGAGATTCTCGATAAGGCTGAGACGCTGTGATTGGTGCACTCGAGCTAGGCCTCATTTATGCGGTGATGGCCGTGGGCGTCTACCTGACGTTCCGTGTGCTTGATTTCCCGGATCTGACAGTTGACGGCTCCTTCACTACCGGCGCTGCCACTGCAGGCGTACTCATTACGAATGGGGTCAACCCCTTTGTGGCCTCGTTGGCTGGCTTCGCCACGGGATTTGTGGCGGGTTGCATCACAGGACTTCTACATACGAAGGGCCGCATTGACGGGCTGCTCGCTGGCATCCTCACGATGATCGGCCTGTGGTCCATCAACCTTCGCATCATGGGAAGCGCCAATGTGCCGTTGCTCTCGCAAGATTCGGTATTTACTCCTCTGGACGCGGTAATGGGAACCTGGGCAGGAGTGGGTCTGCTTGCGGTGGGTTCGGTGCTGCTCTGCTTGCTCATTGTGTGGTTCCTGTCCACGGACTTGGGACTCTCGTTGCGCGCGACGGGTGACAATCAGCAGATGATCACGTCCTTTGGCGTGTCCACCGATTTCACCAAAATCCTGACCTTGGCCCTGTCCAACGGCCTGGTGGGTCTGTGCGGTGCGCTCATCGCGCAGTACCAGGGTTTCGCCGATATTTCGATGGGCATCGGACTCATTCTGGTTGGTCTGGCTTCCGTCATCCTGGGCCAGGCGGTACTCCCCCAGTCGCGCCTGTGGCTGGCCGTGGTGGCCGTGGCCTTGGGCTCCGTAATTTACCGGCTCATTATTTTCGCCGCCCTCCAGGTGGGCCTCAACCCGAATGACATGAAGCTCATCACGGCGCTGCTGGTTATTGTTGCTCTCCTGGTGCCTCGCATGACGCGGGTATGCGGCAAAAGGAAGGCCTAAATCATGCTCAACATAGACAAGATCTCAAAGACCTTCTTTCCGGGGACAGTCAACGAACGCCGTGCGCTTCGCGACGTCTCCCTGGAGCTTGCCTCCGGTGACTTCGTCACGGTTATCGGTTCAAACGGTGCGGGAAAGTCAACTCTTCTGAACTCGATTGCGGGCCGGCTCACCCCGGATTCTGGGAAAATCTCGATCGACAACAAGGATGTGACCAGCCAGCCGGAGCACAAGCGTGCGAGGAAGGTCGGGCGCGTCTTTCAGGATCCTATGGCAGGTACAGCGCCGAACCTGACGATTGAGGAGAATCTCTCGCTCGCTTATCTGCGCGGCAAGAAGCGCGGACTCGGTCTGGGGCTCAATTCCGCGCGCCGGGCTGTCTTTGTGGATCAGCTAGAGTCGCTCGAGCTGGGCTTGGAGGAGCGCCTTGGGACGAAGGTGGGCTTGCTCTCCGGTGGTCAACGCCAGGCGCTGTCGTTGCTCATGGCCGGCTTTACCAACCCGAAGGTGATGCTTCTTGATGAGCACACGGCTGCTCTCGACCCGCAACGCGCGGAGCTGGTGACCACTTTGACGAAGCGCATCGTGGAACAAGGTCAGCTCACCACGCTGATGGTGACGCACAATATGGCACAGGCGCTGCAGGTGGGAAACCGCCTCATCATGATGCATGAGGGAGAGATCATTTACTCCGCCGACGCTGAGCAGAAGGCGAAGCTCACGGTGGAGGATCTCATGGCGGAGTTTGCGAAGATTAAGGGCGCTACGTCCGATAGGACTCTTTTGCAGTAGCGTTCCTCCGTGGTTGTTTCACGTGAAACCTAGGTGTCGTGTTTGGCAGCACCTAGGTTTCTTTCTGTTCGTGGGTCTAGCACCTTTGTGAAGGTTTGAGGGTGACATAAAAAGAGGGCCCAGCACAACGCTGGGCCCTCTAAGCGTAAAGCTAGTTGAACTTGAGTGGAGCTTACTTGAGCTTGATGAGCGCGGAAGAGAAGTAGTCCTCGACTGCTGATGGGTCATCGAGAGGGAGAACAGCGCCTACGTACTGGTCCGGGCGAACGATGACCACCGCTCCGTCGCGGGAAATTCCGCGGGCATCGAAGATGTCCTTGTCGCCAGGGAGAGCGTTGAAGACATTCTCCCAATTCGGAATGTTGAACTTGCCGTTGCGCGGGCGGAACAACAGTGGGGCGTCAAGAATCTCATAGTCGTGATGGTTGGTCTGCTGGTAGATAGCCTTCACGTCGAAGTAGGTATTTTCATCAGCTCCCTCCGGGGTGAACGCGGCCAGGATGGGACCGAGCTTCTCGGCCCACTCGCTCAGAGTGGAGCTCTCGCCGGCCTTGGGGGCATCGGCAAAGGCGTAGATGCGGTAGCGGCCATCGGCGGTGTGCTGGTGGCCCAGGTGCTGAGGGTAAGCATCGCAGCGGCGGAGGACCGCAAAGGACTTGAAGCGCTTGCCTACCGGGAAGCCGGTAGCAAGGTCCTGGTGCTGTGTTGTACCGACAATCAGGTTGTCTTCGTACTGCGTCATCATGCCAGCGGCGAACTCCTCCGCGGCGACGTAGTACTTCTCCACTGCCTCCGGATCATCGAGCTCTTCGGTAGGTGTGGCCATGAGGGTGGACCACTCGCGGTCGAAGTTGATGAGGTTCTGAGCAGCTGGCTGACGCTCGCCGTGGTAGGTGGTCAAGAGTTCCTTCGGGGCGCGGCCGTCGAGGACGTGGCCGAGCTTCCACCCGATATTGAAGCCATCCTGCATGGAAACGTTCATTCCCTGACCGGCCTTTGCTGAGTGGGTGTGGCAGGCGTCGCCGGTAAGGAAGACGCGCGGGTCCTCGTCGTTATCGTCGAAGGCATCGACGAGTCGGTGGCCTACCTCGTAGACGGAGTGCCAAGCAACCATCTTGACGTCGATGAAGTAGGGCGAGTAGATCTCGTTGGCCTTCTCGATGATCTTCTCAATCGGGGTGGAGCGGACCTTGTGATTGTCATCCTCGGGCACGACGCCGAGGTCGACGTAGATGCGGCAGAGGTAGCCGCCCTCACGCGGGATGTGCAGGATTGAGCCGGCCTGGGAGTGAATGGCACACTTGGTGCGCCAATCCGGGAAGTCGGTGTCAACCACGACATCCATGACACCCCATGCGTGATTGGCCTGGTCGCCCTTGAGCGAGCGGCCGATGGACTTGCGAACGCGGGACTTAGCACCATCACAGCCGACGACGTACTTGGCGCGTACGTCGCGCGGGTTGCCGTCGACATCCTCGAGGTGGACCGTTACCGGGTATTCGCCCTCCCCTACCTCAAGGAAGACGAAGTTCCAGCCGTAGTCCGGAGTGATGCGGCCCGGGGCGCGGTGCGCATAGCGAGCGAAGTAGTCCAGCACGCGGGCCTGGTTGACAATGAGGTGGGGGAATTCAGAGATGCCCTGCTCGTCGTCGATGGGGCGAGCGCCGCGGATGATCTTGGACCGATCCTGCGGATCCGGGTTCCAGAAAGACATCTCCGTGATCTCGTAGGCCTCTTCTGTAATTTCCTTGGCAAAGCCGAAGGCCTGGAAGGTCTCCACGGAACGGGACTGGATTCCATCGGCTTGGCCTAGCTCGAGGCGGTGTGGGCGGCGCTCGATGATCCGCGTATTGACGTCCGGGAACATGGCCAGCTGCGCTGCGGCGATCATGCCGGCTGGCCCGGAGCCCACAATGAGAACGTCCATTTCATCCGGAAGCTCAGCGACGCGATCGATGCCGTATCCGGCAGGCTCGTGCACGCGGGGATCTTCCGAAACGTAGCCGTTGTGGTGGAACTGCACTGTGGACTCCTTAGTTAGCGGTTGTAGTTGACGAGAACAAAGAGAGTGATGGGGGTAGCGGCTGCTCCCCCACTTCTATGTGAGCTTCGCTCGTTGAGTTGGTGACTCAGTTCAAGGCGTCAAGAGGATGTGAGCTGGGTCGTATATGAGAATCATATATGATGCGTTCCCCGCGCACAATGGCTTGTGCAGAAAGGGGAGCGCATGGGTGGAGAGGCGTCGTCTAGCGCGGGCTGAAGATGAAGTGACCCTGGGATTGCTCGGCCTCGTGCTCTGCTCCGAGGGCTATCCCCTTGCGTTCGCGCAGGATGAAGGTGCAGATGAAGCCGACGATCGAAGCGGATACGAGGTAGCCTGACACCGCAAAAGTGGTACCAGTTGCCTCGACGAGCGCGGCGGCGATCATGGGGGCGAAGGCGCCGCCCAGGACCGAGCCGAGGGCATAGGTAATGGAGACGCCGGTGGCGCGAATAGAGGCGGGGAAAAGCTCGGCGTACATCGCGGACTGCGCACCGTAGGTCAGGCCCAGGCCCACGGTGAGGAAGAGGAGTGCGCCGTAGAGGAGACCGAGGCTTCCGGTATTGACCAGCGGGAAGAGGGCGGCAGCGCCGATGCCCTGCAAGATGAATCCCAGGAGGTAGGTATTTCGGCGGCCGATGTAGTCCGAGATGAAGCCGGCGAACAAGGTGGTCAAGGCCCACGAGAAGGCAGACACGGTCACGGCGTTGAGGACATCACCGCGGTCGAGTGCGACGGGGCCCTCCGGGTCGGTGGCGTAGCGCTGGATGTAGCCGCCCGTAGTCATGTATCCGACGGTGCCGTTACCCGCGAAGACGAGGGCGGCGACGAGGACGAGCGGGGTGAACTTCTTAAACAGCGTGCCAATGGGGTTGGTGGCTTCTTCCTCTTCGCGTTCCGCAATCTCCGCGAATACTGGGGACTCGTCGACGCCCATGCGGATGAGGTAGCCCACCAAGACGAGGGCAAAGGAGAGGAGGAAGGGAACGCGCCAGCCCCAGTCCATGAAGGCGTCGCCAGGCGCGATGGTGTTCATGATGGACAGCACGCCGGAGGAGAGCAGCAGGCCGGCGGGCACGCCGATCTGGGGGCCTGCGCCGTAAAGGCCGCGCTTGTCAGTCGGGGGCGTGTTCCACCGCCATGAGCACCGCGGAACCCCATTCGCCACCAGCAGAGATGCCTTGGATGATGCGCAAGGTGATGAGGAGAATCGGCGCCCAGATGCCGGCGGTTTCATAGGTTGGCAGAACACCAATCAGGGTGGTCGCACCGCCCATGGCGATGAGCGTGACCATGAGGACCACGCGGCGTCCGAAGCGGTCGGCGAAGTGCCCTGCTAGGAACGCGCCAACTGGGCGGAATAGGAAGGACAAGCCAACGGTCAGGAAGGAGATGATGGTGGCCAGGCCACCTTCGAGCGGGCCGAACATGAGGTGGTTGAACACGAGTCCGGCCACCGCTGCATAGAGGAAGTAGTCGTACCACTCGATAGCGGTACCGATGGTCGTCGCGGCGACGACACGGCGGCGTTCGGCCGTCGAAATTGTCGGCGTGACAGCTGTGTGCGACATGATGTGATTCCTTTCGGCATGGGGTGTGCCATATACGGAAAAGCGTGTGAGTTGAACCACTTGCGGTGGTGCTAGGGATAATATACGATCTGGGCAAGGATTTGTTCACAATTAAGGATTCTTCATGGCTGTACCTGAGTTCTTGCCGGTAAAACCGGGCAAAATGATCGCCGTCCATGTGGCCTTTGAGTCCCGCGCGGCACAGCGCGGCCGCTGGCCCAAAACCCCGAGTTACTTCCTCAAGGCGACAAGCACGCTGGCTGAGTCGGACGGGATTGTCGAGCGTCCCGAAGGAACTGAACTGCTGGCCTTCGAAGGCGAAATCGCACTCATCATCGGCACTCCGGCCCGCAATGTCTCCCTTGAGGATGCGTGGAAGCACGTTGCCTACGTGACCGCGTCGAACGACATTGGGCTGTATGACTACAAGGTGCAGGACAAAGGTTCCAACACCCGTTCCAAGTCCCGCGATGGATACACCCCCATTGGACCGGAGCTTATCGACGCCCAGGGGATCGACCCCAAGGGCCTACGCCTGCGTACGTGGGTCAACGGAGAAGTTGTCCAAGAGGGTACGTCCTCCGACGAAGACCTCATCTTCCCCCTCGCCCAGTTTGTGGCCGACCTTTCCCAGCACATGACACTGGAGACCGGTGACATCATTCTCACTGGCACTCCTGCTGGCTCTTCCGTCATCGAGCCTGGTGACGTCGTTGAGGTCGAAGTTGATGTGCCAGGAGGCGTGAGCTCCGGCAAGCTGAAGACCACCGTGAAGGAGGTCCCCGCCTCTTTCGATCCGCAGCTGGGCAACCTGCCCTACGTGGACGATAAGCAGCGCGAAGATGCCTACGGTGACCGCGAATCCGCCGGCCTTCCTCCTAAGGGTGAGGTCGGCCTCGATCCAGAGCTCAAGGCGGCCCTGGAGAAGGCCCCGACCGCCGGCTTGTCCGCTCAGCTGCGCAAGCGCGGCATCAACCAGTCCGTGATCGAAGGCGTGTACCCGCAGGCGAAGGGAACCAAGATGGTGGGCGTTGCCCGCACCCTGCGCTTCGTGGCCGGCCGCGAGGACCTGTTCAAGTCCCACGGTGGTGGTCTCAATGAGCAGAAGAAGGTCTTCGACACCGTCAAGGAGGGTGAGGTCATCGTCATCGAGGCCCGCCAGGAATCCGGTTCCGGAACACTCGGTGACATTTTGGCGCTGCGCGCGAAAGTCCGCGGTGCTGCCGGCGTTGTCACCGATGGCGGCGTGCGTGACTACGAGGCCGTCAAGGAGATTGGCCTGCCCGTCTTCACCCAGGGCGCGCACCCCTGCGTGCTCGGCCGCAAGCATGTCCCGTGGGACAGCGATATCGCTGTTTCTTGTGGCAACGCCACCGTTCTTCCGGGTGACATCATCGTTGGTGACGACGATGGCGTCGTGGTCATCCCCCTAGATATCGCCGCGGAAGTCGCCGAAGCTGCGTTGGCCAAGGAGCACGAAGACGAATGGGTCGCCACCCAGGTGGAGACGGGCGCCAGCCTGGATGGGCTCTTCCCGCCGACCGGAGCGAATAAGGAAGCCTATATCGCGTTCCGTGATGGAAAGGCGGGTGGTCAATGACGGAACCTGCCCTATCAGCTGGGGAAAGCAAGTCCCAACAGGCCTATAACTGGATAAGTCACAAGATTCGTACTCGAGATTATGAGCCCGGGTATCGCCTCGTGTTAGCAACAATCGCGGAGGAACTGGGCGTCAGTGTGGTTCCCGTCCGCGAGGCCATTCGGCAACTTGAAGCAGAAGGGATGGTCACCTACGAACGCAACGTCGGTGCCAGCGTGACCACCTACAATCGCGAGGCCTATTACGAATCCATGGACATCGTGGCCACGCTAGAAGCAAATGCCACGGCCCAATCCGCACCGTATCTCGATGCGGAGGATATTGCCCGGGCGCAGGAGATCAACCAGCGCATGCAGGAGCTCGATATCCACCACGATCCAGAAGAATTTACCCAGCTCAACAAAGAATTTCATAGCGTTCTCTTCTCCAAGTGCCCGAACGAGAGGCTAAAGAACTTGGTGGTGGACCAGTGGAAGCAATTGGAATACCACCGCGTCTCTACCTTTCGGTATGTGCCCGAAAGAGCTCAAGAGTCAACGCGCGAGCACGAGCAATTGCTCAGTCTCATCGAGGCTGGCGCGGAACCCGCCTACATAGAAAAAGTGGCCAGGCAACACCGACTGACCACTCTCAGAACCTATCGCAAGAAAAACGACTAAGGAGTCGAAATCACCCATGGCTATCAACAACGATGCTGCTAAGCCCACCGATCTCCCCGAGAAGATCCTTCACTACATCAACGGCGAGTTCGTCCCGTCGATCGACGGTGATGAATTCGAGGTCTTGGATCCGGTAACCAATAAGACCTACATCAAGGCCGCCTCCGGCAAGCCGGAAGACATTGACAAGGCTGTCGCTGCCGCGAAGGAGGCCTTCGAGAACGGCCCATGGTCCAAGGCACTGCCGCGTGAGCGCGCCCGTGTGCTCAACAAAATTGCGGATATCGTCGAGAGCCGCGCGGACAAGCTTGCCGCGTGGGAATCCTTCGACTCCGGCCTACCCATCACTCAGGCCAACGGCCAGGCTAAGCGTGCAGCGGAGAACTTCCGCTTCTTTGCTGACCTAATCGTCGCCCAGGCTGACGACGCCTACAAGGTACCGGGCCGCCAGATCAACTACGTCAACCGCAAGCCGATTGGCGTGGCGGGCCTGATTACCCCGTGGAACACTCCGTTCATGCTGGAGTCCTGGAAGTTGGCCCCGGCCATCGCCACCGGTAACTCCGTCGTCCTGAAGCCTGCTGAGTTCACTCCCCTCTCTGCACAGCTGTGGGCGGGCATCTTCGAGGAGGCCGGCCTGCCGAAGGGTGTCTTCAACCTGGTCAACGGCTTCGGTGAGGAAGGCTATGCAGGCGACCCGCTGGTTAAGCACCCGGATGTTCCTCTGATTTCCTTTACCGGCGAGTCTCGCACCGGCCAGATCATCTTTGGCAACGCAGCTCCTCACCTCAAGGGTCTGTCGATGGAGCTGGGCGGCAAGTCCCCCGCCATCGTCTTCAGCGATGCCGATCTGGAAACTGCCATTGATGCCTGTATCTTCGGCGTCTTTTCCCTCAACGGTGAGCGTTGCACCGCTGGCTCCCGCATCCTGGTTCAGCGCGATATCTACGATGAGTTCGTGGAGCGCTACGCCGCCCAGGCTAAGCGCGTGAAGGTGGGCCTGCCCTCCGATCCGACCACCGAGGTCGGTGCCCTGGTACACCCGGAGCACTACGAGAAGGTCACCTCCTACATCGAGATCGGCAAGCAGGAGGCCACCCTGGCCGCCGGCGGTGAGCGCCCGGAAGGCTTCGAGGAAGGCAACTTTGTCCAGCCGACCGTCTTCGTTGACGTCAAGCCGGATGCACGAATCTTCCAGGAAGAGATTTTCGGCCCCGTCGTTGCTATCACCCCGTTCGATACCGACGAAGAAGCACTCGAGCTGGCCAACAACACGAAGTACGGCCTTGCCGCCTATGTCTGGACCTCGGATCTGAAGCGCGCCCACAACTTTGCCCAGAACGTTGAGGCCGGCATGGTGTGGCTCAACTCGAACAACGTCCGTGACCTGCGCACCCCGTTCGGTGGTGTCAAGGCCTCCGGCCTGGGCCACGAGGGCGGCTACCGTTCGATCGACTTCTACACCGATCAGCAGGCCGTCCACATCAACCTGGACAAGGTACACAACCCGGTCTTTGGCAAGCAGGACTAAGACGTCCACTCTCTTCTCCCCCACCACTACTTCTATCTAAGGAGCCATCATGGCTGACATTCAGGCCCCCGATATTCTGCGTTGTGCCTACATGGAGATCGTCGTTACCGATCTCGCTGCATCTCGAAAGTTCTACGTTGACACCCTCGGCCTCGTCGTGACCGAGGAAAACGAGAACGAAATCTACCTGCGCACCTACGAGGAGTTCATCCACCACAACCTCGTGCTACGCCAGGGCCCCGTCGCTGCTGTTGCTGCATTCTCCTTCCGGGTTCGTTCGCCGGAGGATCTGGACCTCGCCGAGGAGTTCTACAAGGCACGTGGCTGCGAGGTTCGCCGTAACAAGGATGGCTTCGTTAAGGGCATCGGTGACTCCGTGCGTGTGCAGGATCCGCTGGGATTCCCGTACGAGTTCTTCTACGAGGTTGAGCACGTCGAGCGTCTGGCTTGGGCATACGATGCCCACATCCCTGGCGCGCTTGTTCGCCTCGACCACTTCAACCAGATCACCCCGGACGTTCCTGCCGCCGTGAAGTACATGGAGGAGCTCGGATTCCGTACCACCGAGGACATTCGCGATGAGGAGGGAACTGTCTACGCTGCATGGATGCGCCGCAAGCCGACGGTGCACGACACCGCCATGACCGGTGGCGATGGTCCGCGCATGCACCACATCGCTTTTGCTACCCACGAGAAGCACAACATCATCGCGATTTGTGACAAGTTGGGTGCACTGCGCGAATCCGACCGCATTGAGCGCGGCCCGGGCCGCCACGGTGTCTCCAACGCTTACTACCTCTACCTGCGTGATCCGGATGGCCACCGCGTGGAGATCTACACCCAGGATTACTACACCGGCGACCCGGATAACCCGGTCGTGACCTGGGATGTCCACGATAACCAGCGCCGTGACTGGTGGGGAACCCCGGTTGTCCCTTCCTGGTACCGCGATGGCTCCACCGTCCTCGACCTCGATGGCAACCCAGTGCCGCTGGTGGCTCGCGAGGACGAGTCCGAGCTGGAGGCAACCATTGGCGCAGACGGCTTCTCCTACACCCGTAAGGAAGATGCAGAAGAAATGCCGGAGTGGAAGCAGGGCGAGTACAAGCTGGGACACCAGCTCTAAACAGGCCTCAGCACTCAGGTTGATGAACGTGGTCCCGCGGCGTCGAGAAGAAAGCGCACATATCGCGGGACCGCGTTGTCGTTTCACGTGAAACCATCAGGTTTAACGAACCTGTTAAACAGAACAGATACGTTCTACAACACCTTAAGGAGCGAAGTACATGCTGGATGAGAAACAGCACATCGCTATTGCAGATGAACTGGCGCAAGCCGAAAAAGATCGCACCATGGTCCCGCTGCTGACCGCCCGTTTCCCGGAGATGAGCATCGAGGATTCCTACGCAGTGCAGCGCGAGTGGGTGCGCCGCGGCATTGAAGACGGGCGTCGTCTCGTCGGCCGTAAGATTGGCCTGACCTCCAAGGTTATGCAGGAAGCCACGGGAATCACCGAGCCAGATTACGGCGCCATCTTTGAAGACCAGGTCTATGAGAACGGCTCCACCATCGAGCACGCGCAGTTCTCCAATGTTCGCATTGAGGTCGAGCTGGCCTTCGTGCTCAAGGAAGAGCTGAAGGGCCCAAATTGCAGCATCTTCGACGTGCTGCGTGCAACAGAGTACGTCGTCCCTGCTCTGGAGATCCTCTCCTCCCGCATAGAGATGGAAGGCCGCACTATCGTCGACACCATTTCGGATAACGCAGCCCTCGGCGCCATGGTCTACGGCGGCAACCCGGTGGATCCCGCGGACGTCGATCTGCGCTGGGTGTCCGCACTGCTCTACCGCAACGAGTCCATCGAAGATACGGGTGTGGCGGCGGCTGTGCTGAACCACCCGGCAATGGGCGTGGCTTGGCTTGCCAACAAGCTTCACGCGCACGGCGATAACCTTGCCGCCGGCGACATTATTCTGGCCGGTTCCTTCACCAAGCCCATGTGGGTTGAACCGGGCGATACCGTCCATGCAGACTATGGAAAGTTGGGGTCCATCACATGCCGATTCCAGTAAAGTTGCCGCCTACCTTTGCAGACGTCCTAGAAAAGGCCGAGCAACCGCTCGTTGGTGCCTGGATCTGTTCCGGCTCGGAGGCCGCGGCGGAGATCATCGCCTCGGCTGGTTTTAGCTGGACGCTTATCGACGGCGAGCATTCGCCTTATGGCCTGGAGACCATTCTTTCCTTGCTCCGCGCCACAGATGCCTATGGTCTTACGCGTGTGGTTCGCGTGCCTGTGAATAACACGGCGCTGATCAAACAGTACCTTGACCTGGGTGTACAGAATCTTATGGTGCCCATGATTGATAACGCCGAGGAAGCGGAAGCGGCCGTTGCAGCCATGCACTACCCGCCCCGCGGTGTGCGCGGCGTCGGCTCGGCACTGGCCCGCTCTTCGCGCTGGAATGGCGTGGAGAACTACCTCGCCAACGCGTCGGACACGGTGAGCCTCACGGTGCAGATTGAGTCTGCGACCGCGGTGGAGAACGTGGAAGAGATCGTGGCTGTTGAAGGCGTGGACAACATCTTCGTCGGCCCCTCGGACCTGGCGGCCTCGATGGGGCTGTTGGGCCAGCAGACCCATCCGGATGTGCTCGAGGCGGTCAATCACACATTTGAAGCAGTTCGTGCTTCCGGAAAGAAGGTAGGCGTCAACGCCTTCAACCTCGAACAGGCCCAGAAATACATGGCTTCTGGCGCATCATTTGCCCTGGTTGGGGCGGATGTTCAACTTCTTTCGGGTGCGGCACGCCAACTGGCAGACAAATTCCATTTGGGAGGGTAAAAAAGAACCATGAGTGAAAACAACAAGGTCAATATTGACGAGTTGCTGGCCAAGGTTCCAACTGGCTTGCTGATTAATGGTGAGTGGGTAGACGCCTCCGATGGCTCCACTTTCGACGTGGACAACCCGGCGACCGGTGAGGTTATCGCTACCCTTGCTTCCGCTACTTCTGAGGATGCGAAGAAGGCTTTGGATGCAGCCTGCGCCGTGCAGGATGAGTGGGCACGCACGTCCACCCGCGAGCGCTCCAACCTGCTGCGCCGTGCTTTTGACCTGGTGCAGGAGCGCAAGGACGAGTTCGCTGCGCTGATGACCCTGGAGATGGGCAAGCCGCTGGCAGAGTCCTATGGTGAGGTTACTTACGGCGCTGAGTACCTACGCTGGTTCAGCGAGGAGGCCGTTCGTGACTACGGCCGTACCCTGCCGGCGCCGGAGGGCACCCTGCGCATGGTGACCCGTCGCAAGCCGGTGGGCCCGTGCTTGCTCATCACCCCGTGGAACTTCCCGCTGGCTATGGCTACCCGCAAGATTGCCCCGGCCATTGCCGCTGGTTGCACCATGGTGGTCAAGCCCGCCAAGCTCACGCCGCTGACTACTCAGTACTTCGCACAGACCATGATTGATGCCGGCGTTCCTGCCGGTGTGGTCAACGTGGTCTCCGGTAAGTCTGCTTCGGCCATCTCCGAGCCGATCATGGCGGATTCCCGCCTGCGCAAGGTTTCCTTCACCGGCTCTACCCCGGTGGGCAAGACCCTGCTCAAGGCCGCTGCCGACAACGTCCTGCGCACCTCGATGGAGCTGGGCGGCAACGCTCCGTTCATCGTCTTTGAGGACGCTGACATCGACCAGGCCGTCGAGGGCGCAATGGGCGCCAAGATGCGCAACATCGGTGAGGCCTGCACCGCGGCTAACCGCTTCATCGTCCACGAGTCCGTCGCCGATGAGTTCGCGGAGAAGTTCGCTAAGCGCATCGGTGAGCTCAAGGTGGGCAACGGCCTCGATGAGGGTGTCACTTGTGGTCCGCTCGTGGAGCAGAAGGCACTGGATAACATCACCGCGCTTGTCGACGACGCCGTGGAGAAGGGTGCCAAGGCCATCGTCGGCGGCAAGCCGGGTGAGGGCAAGGGCTACTTCTACGCCCCGACCGTTCTGACCAACGTTCCTCGTGATGCCCGCGTGGCACAGGAAGAGATCTTCGGCCCGATCGCTCCGATCCTGACCTTCTCCGATGAGAAGGAAGCGATTGAGATTGCTAATGACACAGAGTACGGCCTGGCCTCCTATGTGTTCACCGAGGACTCCGACCGTATGTGGCGCATCGGTGACGGCCTCGAGTTCGGCCTCATGGGCTTCAACGCTGGTGTCATCTCCAACGCCGCTGCCCCATTCGGTGGCGTGAAGCAGTCCGGCATGGGCCGCGAGGGCGGCGCTGAGGGCCTGGACGAGTACACCTCGCTGCAGTACATCGCTATGCGTGACCCGTACGCGAATGCATAACTAGTGCATTAGTTTCGCCGCTGACAATGCTGGCATCTCCTAGGTGGGAGGTGTCAGCATTATTGTTTTCTGCATAATATTCGTAACCATGTTGTGTGACAGCACTCATAGTCAAATCGTGATCACGCACAAACAACTTTTTCAGTGTGTACTGGGACACAATTACTGGCAATACACCGAAAGACACCGGGTTCGTCCGGTGGATTCTCGGGCCGACATAGCTAGTAAGGAGGAGTTGGCGTGGACACATCGACACAGGCACCAGTGCTACCCGCTCGAAATGTACAGCCCGGGCACCGGGCTCCCACCGAACTTAAGGGCGGCCTGGGCGCCGGGCGCCTAGGGACAACGTCGCTAGTCTTTATGATTATCGCGGCGTCGGCACCTCTTACTGTGCTTGCGGGAGGAGTGCCGACCAACTTCGCAGTATCTGGATTGTTGGGTGTTCCCTGGGGATACCTCGTCCTTGGAATTATTCTTGTCTTTTTCGCCGTTGGTTACGGGATTATGAGTTCAAAGATTCAGAACTCTGGAGCGTTCTATGCCTACGTGTCAGAAGGACTAGGAAACCGCCAAGGAATCGCGGCCGCGATTCTGGCTTTGGTTTCTTACAATATGATGCAGGTTGGGCTGTATGGCATTTTCGGGTTCTCTCTGGCCAATCTGATCAACGGGTGGTTTGGAACAAGTATCTCGTGGTGGGTTGCCGCCTTGGCTGGTTGGCTCTTGGTGGCCGTCATGGGTGTCAGCAATGTTGATTTTTCTGCCAAAGTCCTAGGTATATTGGTAGCCCTCGAGTTCGTTGTTGTTGCTGCAGTCTCAGTTCTTTCTCTTGGCGTTGCCCCAGAGGGTATTACTGCGGAGACGGTACGCCCGAGCCAATTCTTTACCGATGGTATAGGCGTTCTCCTTGCCTTTGGAATTGCAGCCTTTATGGGGTTTGAGTCGGGTGCAATTTACTCGGAAGAAGCGCGTGATCCAGAGCGGACTGTCCCGAAAGCTACCTATATCGCCGTGGGAACGATTGCCCTATTTTACGCCTTTTCGGCGTGGGCATTTGCTCAAGGAGTGGGGCCGTCCGTCGTCATCGATAAGGCAACTGAGCTTGGTCCCGATCTGGTCTTCGTGTGGTTGGGCGACTATTCAGCGCTTGCTGCCAACATAGCGAACTGCTTGTTTGTAACTTCGCTTATTGCTGCCCTCGTCGCATTCCATAATGCCGCAGCGCGGTACTTCTTCTCCCTTGGGCGCTCACGCGTCCTTCCCGAGAAGTTCGCGGTGTCATCGTCCAAAGGAGCACCTATAGCTGGGTCGCTCACTCAGACTTCCATTGCTTTCCTAGTAGTCGGTGGCTTTGCAATTGCGGGAAATGGCAGCGACATGGGCGAACTATTCCCAGTCCTCACGCTTTTTACGTGGCTGACCAACGCCGCGGCGTTCGGCCTGGTCTTCCTGCTCGCAGTGGTGAGTGTGTCCATCATGGTATGGCTCAACAAGCAGGAAAAAGGTTACAACCTCTTCACGCGGATCATTGCACCGCTTGTATCAGCTTGCGGACTCGTGGCTGTCTTCGCATTGGTGCTGATGAATTTCCCGCTCATGATTGGCGACACCGGTTCGGATGCCCTCGTGTGGGTGATGCCCGGAATCATTATCGCCTCCGGAATTCTTGGGCTGATGTGGGGCGAATACCTCAAGCACGCTAGGCCGCATATTTACGCAAGTCTTCAAGACAATCTTGATCGAATCTAAATCTTCAGAAAGGTAATCATGGAAAAGAAGCATGTAATCGTCGTTGGTGCGGGATTCGCAGGTCTAACGGCAGCGCGAGAGTTGCAGACCGCTGGAATTGGGTATCACATCGTAGAGGCTCGTGACCGCATTGGTGGCCGTGCTTGGACTGACGATAGGCTCGGACGCTCGCTGGAGATTGGCGCAACCTGGGTGCACTGGCATCAGCCGCATGTCTGGTCCGAAATCACTCGTTATGGCCAGGATATTATCGCTTCGCCCGTTGTAGATACCGCATATTGGTATGCCGGTGGTGAGCTGAAGTCCGGAACGGAAGCAGAAATGGATGCCAAACTGGCTCGGCCGATGGAGAAGATCTTCGAGAAATCTCGCGAATTCTTCCCAGAACCGCACAAGCCGCTGCTTGTGCTGGATGAGAAATTCGGTGCATCTCAAGAATTGAAGGATGCTTTCCTGGCTGCAGATCAGGCTGGAGTTCTCGATGCGTTGGAGGACGGTGACTTTACCCAGGAAGAAAAGGATCTGTGCAATGCGTATTGGTCGGCTGGATACATCGGGTACCCAGAGCAGGGGTCCTCTTTGATGGCCAAGCAGTGGGCAGCCTTGTGCGATCACCGTCTTTCATTGGTGGATGAGCAAACGCTGCGATTTAAACTTGTCAATGGCATGCGGGGTATCTACGGCAACATCGCAAAGGATCTAACCGGAGAAATCCGTTTGAATACTGCGGTGACTGCGATTGAGCACGGAGAAGATTCGGCCACCGTTACGTATGCGGACGGTACCTCCGAGACGGCGGATGCTGTGATTGTTACGGTTCCGGTTGGTGCGTTGGGGAACATTAAATTCACCCCGGGTCTGCCTGAAGGCTCGCAGAAGACTATCGAGCAGAAGTGGAATTCGACTGGTTTCAAGGCTTGGATCAAGATCAAGGGCCACCACAACATCTTCGGTTACGCGCCCCAGCCTGCAGTCGTATCCGTGCTTCGTTCTGAATACTTCGAAGACGATGACACGACTATCTGTGTTGTCTTTGGCTCCGATCACGAGAAGATCGATTTGGAGAGCATTGAGGATGCTCAAAAGGTTGTCGACCAGTGGCGCCCAGATCTCGAGGTTGTTGGTGTCACCGGTCATGACTGGGTAGCAGATGAGTACTCAGGCCAGGCCTGGGCTACGTTGCGTCGAGGTCAGTTCACCGAGGGCTGGCACCACTTCCGCAGCTCGACTTCCTCGTTGCACTTCGCTGGAGCAGATTGGGCTTCCGGTTGGCGTGGAGTGGTTGTCGATGGAGCCATCGAAACCGGAATCTCTACCGCTCGCGAGGTTATCAACAAGCTGCGTGGTTAACCGCTAGCCGCCGCGCGGTACGCACTCGGTGACTTGTGGTACTCCGCTTTAAAGATGCGCGAGAGGTGCGAGGGATCGTGCAGGCCATAGCGGGCGCTGATGTGGCTGATTGATTCCTCGGAGTACCGCGGGTCCACGAGGTCTCTGCGGATATGTTCTAGACGTCGGGTTCTGATGTAGTGACTCACGGAGAGTCCCTGTTCGGAGAACTTGGCGTGGAGGTGGCGCACGGACACAAAGAGTGCTTGGGCGATGGTGCTGGGGCCTAAGTCGGGGTCGCCCAAGTTCTTCTCGATGTAGGCGGTGGCTTGGTTGAACAGGAGCGTGCCTGCAGAGGGTTCTCCGGCTACGTCGGAGGAGAGAACCGACACCAACATGGTGAGCGCGGAGCGGACCAAGGCCGTGGCGTGCGGGCCCTTGAGCAGATCGAGGTTCTTCGCGAGCTGCTCAAAGAGGGGAACCGCCACCGCGCCCAGGCCATGCGAGCGTGAGATGGGGTTCGCGGTGAGGCGTTGGATCTGTGCGGGTGAAATATCGAGGAAGCTCTGCGGGAAATGCACAATGAGTGTGTTTTGCTCCTCCGGATAGCGCAGAGTGTAAGGCCGTTGGGTGACATACAGCGCTAGGTCGCCAGGGTGTAGCTCACAGGTTCGCCCGTCCTGGCTCATGGTTGAGGATCCAGTGATTTGCAGGCTGAGCTTGCAAAAGGGGGCCTCGCTGGCGGCTATCTTGAAGCGATTCACGGTGTGCGGGGAGGTGCACATATCGAAGAGGGATATGTCCCCCACTTTCGTTGACCGCAGCGTGGCGTGAAAGGAAGAGGGGTCCTCAGTGTCCACGTCGAGTTGTCCAAAAGACTCGGATGACGCGGTGCGCCATGACGCGATATCGAAGTACTCAACAGCGGCAGTAGACATAAGTGGCATCATATCGTGAGAACTGGCACATTTTTGGACAAATTGTGTGCACTCAGAGTCAATAGAGTCGGTGTGGTGCAGGTAACATCCTAGGTAAAAGTTTCTTTGGGCTTTGTTCGCGGGGCCCTCGACTGCTTCACAAGGAGATCTCATGACTCAGTTCCCCACCTACGCTGATCTGCTCGACGCCATCACGGATGAAAACGGCCGTGAAATCCTCAATCCCGCCACCGGTGAGGTTGTTGGCCGCGCCCCAGAGAACACCGTCGAGGACCTCAACGCTGCAGTTGAGACCGCACGCGCAGCGCAGAAGGACTTTGCCAAGCTCAGCGACGAAGAACGTTGCGAGCTGCTCACCAAGGCAGCCGCCGCCATCGACGCTAATGCAGAGGCACTCGTTGAGCTGCTCTCCCGTGAGCAGGGCAAGCCGCTCAACGGCCCGAATGCCCGCTTCGAGGTTGGTGCTTGCTCTGGTTGGCTGAATGCTACCGCCTCCTTCGAGCACCCCAACTACACCGCCGTTGATGATGGCATCACCGCCACCGTCAACTACCGCCCACTCGGCGTCGTCGGTGCTATTGGCCCGTGGAACTGGCCGATGATGATCACCATCTGGCAGATTGCACCGGCGCTGCGTATGGGCAACGCGGTCGTCGTCAAGCCCTCTGAGTACACCCCGCTCTCCGTACTGGGCCTGCTTAAGGTCGTGAACTCCGTGCTGCCGGAGGGTGTTCTCCAGGTCGTCAGCGGTGCCGGTGAGGTTGGCGCGGCGCTGACCACCCACGAGGGCGTCGACAAGATCATGTTCACCGGGTCCACCGCCACCGGCAAGAAGATCGTGGAGGCCAGCGCCGACAACCTCACCCGCCTCACGCTGGAGCTCGGCGGCAATGACGCGGGCATTGTGCTGGATGATGCCGACCCGAAGGAGATCGCCGGCGACCTCTTCTGGGGCGCGTTCATCAACACCGGCCAGACCTGTGCGGCGATGAAGCGTGTGTACGTGCCGGAGTCGCTGTACGACGCCGTCTGCGAGGCCCTCGTCGAGGTGGCCAAGGCCTCCCCGATGGGCGTGGGCTTGGAAGAGGAGAACGTGCTCGGCCCACTGCAGAACAAGCAGCAATTCGACATCGTGGACAAGCTTGTCAGCGCCGCCAAGGATTCCGGCGCCCGCGTGCTGCTGGGCGGCGACCCGGACTACGACGCGCCGGGCTACTTCTACCCCACCACCCTCGTGGCGGACATTGACCCGGACAACCCGCTGGTCGTGGAGGAGCAGTTTGGCCCGGCACTGCCGATTGTGAAGTACACGGACCTCGATTGGGCCATTGAGCAGGCCAATAAGCTCGATGTGGGGCTGGGCTCCTCCGTATGGTCCTCCAACCGCGAGCGCGCTCTGGACGTCGCCGCGCAGCTGGAGGCGGGTACTACCTGGATCAACGCCCACGGTGCTGTGGATCCGCGCGTGCCTTTCGGTGGTATCAAGTCCTCCGGCTACGGCGTGGAGTTTGGCACTGAGGGCCTCAAGGGCTTGGCCTACCCGCAGATCATCAACGGCTAAAACCGCCATGGCGCTGCTATTCTTAGCGCCATGAGCACCGCCAAAGTCCCGGAAATCGAGTACGCAGCCTTCGACGCCATGAAGGAGGTTGCGTCCTCGCTGAAAGCTGCCTACCTCACTAGGGCCGCTGAAGCAGGCAACGACGTTGAATCGCAATGGTGGATTCGCCAGAACTGGCTGGTAGAGGACATGGTTGGCGAGGTTGATGCAACTGACATCGAAGCCATCCGATCCGCTGCGGCTCTCTTTGCGCAGCGGCTTGAAGCCCTCTCCTCCGAGCACAAAGCGGCATAGCCTATGCTTTCTGCCGCTGACTTCCCCGTTGATCCGCAGGTTATGGAGCAACGGCTAAAGACTCTGCAAGCCAGCTATTTCGGCCGATCGAATGCTCATGGTCCGGCTGTTCCAGAGGTCATTTATGTGGCGGGGCAGCCAGCGTCAGGCAAATCAACGGCCATTGAATCGGTAAAGAACGGTCACGCGGTCCTTGATTCCGATGAGATTCGGAAGCTGCACCCCGCCCTCGACGAGATTGTGGAGCGCGATCCCTTACGCATGGACGTACTCACCAATGGGCCGGTGCCCTATTGGATGTCCTCGCTGATTGAGTATGGCCGTCAGCACGGGCACTCCCTCATCATTGAGAACACGCTGTCCAACCCGGAATTCATCGCGGGTGAGATAGCCAAGTTTCGGTCTGCGGGTTTCCGCGTGAAGGTCGTGGGCCTGGCGGTGGCGCAGGAGGTCTCCAGGCTGGGCGTGGTCCAGCGCTACCTGGAGGCGCAGCGCGTGAGCCGCTACCCGCGCTGGACCAATGAGGTTTCCCACACGTCGGGCTTTCAGGCCATCGTGCCAGGGCTGCAAGCGATTGCCCCGCTTGTCGACGACCTCGAGATCCGCACCCGCGATGGCCGCACCTTGAGCGGCATTGAGGATATTGAGGCTGAGCGCGCAACCTGGTTCGACTTCCCCGCTGTTCGGGCCGACTGGCTGGCCCGTTTTGACAGCTGTGACTTGAGTGGCCTTGAAGCGGAAAAGCTCACGCACAACCTCGTGGCTGACGCAAAGCGTATCCGCGGGCTTTAAGACTGTGCCCGTTGAACTATTAGGTTCACCCACAGTTCCCGTGCCTGCACGCATCGAGAAGGACCAGGTGGTGAACTCGAATGACTCGCCTGGTCCAACGTGTGTGCGCTCGGCGCGTGGTTTAACCCTTATAAGACTTGCCGGTCACAGCCTCAGCGTTTCGCTCGTGCAGCCCGCAGGCCGTTCAAGATCACGATGACTTCGGCGACTTCGTGTACCAACACGACGGCGGCCAGGCCCAGTACACCGCTGATCGCCAGTGGCATCAACACGATGATGATGGCCAGAGACAGCACGATGTTTTGGTTGATGATCCTGCTGCCTCGGCGGGCGTGCTGCAGCGCCTGCGGGATCAGCCGGAGGTCGTGGCCAGTGAAGGCGACGTCAGCGGACTCGATCGCGGCGTCAGAGCCGGTTGCTCCCATCGCAATGCCCACCGTTGCGCCCGCCAGTGCCGGCGCGTCGTTGATGCCGTCGCCGATCATCGCCGTCGGCGTCTTGGAGGAGAGTTCGGCGACGATGCTTGCCTTGTCCTCCGGTCGCAGCTCGGCGCGCACGTCGTCGATTCCGGCGATTTCAGCCAGCGCCCGGGCGGTGCGAGTGTTATCACCGGTGAGCATGCTCACTTCCACGTCGTTGTCGTGCAGGGACTGCACGGCATCGGGCACCTCGGGCCGCAACTCGTCGCGCACCCCGATCGCCCCGGCGAGAGCGTCATCGACGGTGACTAGGACGCAGGTCTGGCCTTCGGACTCCATACGCTCAACGTCCGCCTTCAGTGGCCCGGCGTCGATCCATCGGGGGCTGCCGACCAGCACCCGTCGGCCTTCGACGGTGCCGCCGATGCCATGACCGGCTTCCTCGCTGATATCCAAGGCGGTGGCCGCTTCGGGCTCCGCTGCCACGATCGCCGCGGCGAGGGGGTGCGTCGATTGCTGCTCAACCGCCGCCGCGAAGGAAAGCACCTGCGCCCGATCGAATCCGTCTGCCGGGACTACTCCGGTAACCTCGGGCTGGTTGCGGGTAAGGGTTCCGGTCTTGTCTACTGCTAGGTGACGGATGCCGCCGAGTCGCTCGAACGCCGCACCGGACTTGATGACTACTCCGAACTGGCTGGCCGCGCCGATCGCGGCCACGACCGTCAGCGGCACGGAGATTGCCAGCGCGCACGGCGACGCTGCGACCAGGACCACCAGCGCACGGGTGATCCAAGTCTCGGGGTCGCCCAACAGCGAGCCGATCACGCCGACCAGCACCGCTAGGATCATCACCCCGGGCACTAGGGGTTGGGCAATTCGGTCGGCGATCCGGGCGCGGTCACCCTTCTCCACCTGCGCCTGCTCGACGAGATCGACGAGTGTGGTCAGCGAGTTGTCCGTTCCAGCTGCGGTCGTCTCGACCTCCAGCACACCGGCGGAGTTGATCGCTCCCGCTGGTACCTCGTCGCCGGGCGCAACCTCCTCCGGAATGGATTCTCCGGTGATCGCTGAGGTGTCAAGGCTGGAGCGTCCGGACCGAATGATGCCGTCCGTGGCGATCCGCTCCCCGGGGCGTACGACCATTAGCTCGCCAACCTCAAGGTCCTTCGCAGCGACCTCGGCCGTCGTACCGTCGCGCAGGACGGTCGCGGTTTGTGGTACCAGCTTCAACAGTGCCCGCAGTCCGCCTTGGGCCCGGTCCATCGCCTTGTCTTCAAGCGCCTCGGCGATCGAGTACAGGAACGCCAGCGCCGCGGCCTCTCCGACGAAACCAAGGATCACCGCGCCGACAGCGCTGATCGTCATAAGCAAGCCAATGCCGAGCTTGCGCTTCGTGACAAGGTTCCGGATCGCCCCAGGTGCGAACGTGTAAGCGCCCAACAGCAGGCCAAGCCAATACAGTACCGTTGCGGGCGTCTCCAAGTCGGACCAGTCCAGCGCCAGTCCTGTAATGAGGGCTACGCCGGAGAAGATCGGTAGCAGTAGCTCGGGGTCCTTCCACCATGGCCGATCGAGCTCTTCGATCTCCGTGGCGGGTTCGTGTTCGCATCCACATGCTGAACTCATGCGTCCGTTCCTTTCTCGCCGCAGCCGGGCACCGAGCACTCAGTGTCGATGCAGGGGGCATTCTCGTCGACGGCCAGCGTCGCGTTGACCAGCGCTTCGAGCGCCGCCGCGAGGTGCGGATCGGCAATTTCGTAGCGGGTCTTACGGCCCTCCGGCTCAGCGACGACGATGCCGCAATCGCGTAGGCAGGACAGGTGGTTCGAGACGTTCGAGCGGGTCAGATCCAAGCTTTGCGAAATCTCGGCCGGGTAGCCCGGACCGTCGAGTAGGGTCATCAGGATTCGGGAACGCGTCGGATCAGCCATGGCCCGGCCGAGCCGGTTCATGACGTCGAGGCGTGAAGCAATAGTCAGCATGTGCTGAACAATACAACGTGTGCTGAACTATTCAAAATGCACTGAACTGACGGTTACGCGAAGGTCCTGCGACCTGCAGGAATTAGTGGATGGGATAGCAGATGACTGATCCTTTGTGGTTCGGCTGCCACCCAACGCGGGAGCGACGTGGGCGGCGAGGTTCTCCAGAATCTTCGCGTTATGGGGGGAAGGGTGAAGCATGATCCAGTCGTTCGCTGACAAGGACACTGAGCGTCTGTGGAATCGAGAGCGGATTCCCCCGGGAAACCGGCTCGAGGCGTTGAAAGGTGATCGGCGGGGTCAGTTCAGCATTTGAATCAACGACCAGTGGCGGATCTGTTTTCGGTGGTCCGCCGCGGGGCTAGAGGAGGTTGAGATCGTTGACTACCACTGACAAGCTCCCTCCGGTTCACCCCGGTGAGATCCTCATGGAGGACTTCCTCAAAGGAATGGGGATCACCCAGCACAAGCTCGCCGTCTCCATCGGCGTTCCGCCCCACCGGATCAACGAAATTGTTCACGGTAAGCGCGCTGTAACCGCTGACACGGCCCTTCGTCTAGCGAAGTTTTTCGAGATGAGCCCCCAGTTCTGGCTCGGGTTACAGGCTCAATATGACTTGGACGTGGCGGAAGACAAGATCCTCTCGGAAATCGAGCGGATTCAACCGGTCCAAGCTGTCTCAGCGTAGCGGTTACCCGAACCAGGTCCGTCTGCGTGAGGATATGCACGCGGATGGTTCGAACTAGGGAATTTGGGGCCGCCGTCGCGTGGACTTGAGTTCCGAGCGCCGCTTTTTCGCTTCGAGACGGCGTCGCACCGAGCTCCGCGTCGGCTTGGTCCTGCGCCGCGGGGGAGGAGGCGGAGCGAGCGCCTCGCGCAAGAGGGCGGCCATGCGTTCGCGTGCCTCGGCGCGGTTGCGTACCTGCAATCGCTGGGTCGATGCGGTAACGGTAAGGACGGTGCCGTCTAGGCGGTGCTCGAGGTTGTGAAGGACGCGGTGACGCAGGGCGTCGGAAAGCGATGAGCACGTAGCGATATCGACGGAAAGCTGCACTTTGCTGTCCGTAGTATTGACGCCTTGGCCGCCTGGTCCCGACGACTTCGCGAACCGCTCCGTCAGGTCGGCGGCGACGATGACCAGACCCCCGGGGATCCCTGGGCCAGGCGCGATGGTCAGGTCGTTCATACCGCCCAGCGTAGTTAGAGTTGTTTCCGGATCAGACCCGCCGTGCGAGATCAGGGTAGTGTACGACCACTCCGTCACCGTCGACCTCCAACTCGACGTCGACTCCCCGTGTTCCGCTTTTGTATCGGACAGTTTCAGCATCGACGGAGCTGTAGTACTGGTCTGATGCGATCACCTGGAGGGACGGCATATCAATCCAAGCCATGATCAGCTGCGTTTTCGGAACCTGAGTCTCAAGCAGCGTCAAGCGACGAATAGGCATTGTGTTGGTGAGAGGGCACAGGCCGAGATCGCAATCGAGTGCGGCTTTCAGGTCGGCTGACTGGACGATACCGGGGGAGGGCAGATCTTCAGGCTGGGCGCCCTCTTCATTGGTTTCCGCCGACCACACGCCTTGTTCGGACCTAAACAGCTCGAGGCTTCGCCCCCATCCGTCGCCTTCAACGTTCACCGACACACGTTCGGTCACCCAGTTCTCCGCGGCGTGCAGCTCCCACGTGGCCTCGTATCCATCGCCGTATTGCACTCCGGAAGCGGTCAAACCGGCTCCTAAAAAATGAACTGCGGCCTCGTTCCGGATGAGGGGAGTCTCGACATGCTCCCACTTATACGTGCGCTCCATGGTGAGGATTTTACAACGCTCGATGGTGCGAAAAGGCAGGTAGCTTTCGATTTGGACCGCGTACCGAGGACGAGGCTTACCGGCAGAATGGTGTATTCAGTAAGTCCGCGACGCAGAAGAATCCCATGAATGAGAGCACGGCCCACACGGCCGTTGCCATCTGAAAATGGGTGAATCGTTTCGAATTGAGCGTGAGCAATCGCGGCTTGGATGAGAGCACCGTGCTAAGCGCCATCTAGGTAAAGGCACAGGTCTTCAACGAGGTCACGGACTAGGCGTGGGGGCGCTGGGATGAACTCGGCCCCAATGGGTGTGTGGTTACTTCCACCGGTCCAGTTTTGAATAGTGCGAAGTCCAGTGGGAATGGAGCCCTTCTCCCCCATCAACTCTCTTTGAAGCTTTTCAAGAAGCTCGATGGAGATTGTCGGTTCGGTGGCAAAGCTTTTCTCAATGGAACGCAGAACGGTAAGGTTACGGGTAACCTCTTCCGCGCTTTTCCTTAAAGCCGCGGACTTCTTCTACTTGGGCGAGTTCCGCGAGGACAACCTTATCGACGTTGGGTGCAATACCTTCAATGCGTGAGGAAGAAATAGCTTCAGAACGCATGAGCAGGCGGGCCACAGACTCCAACTGGCCTGAAGCCGCATGGCGGTTGAGCCCCAAAATATCTCGCTTGATACGCGCTGCCCGGCTGGTGCGCTTTGGGGAAAGTCCATGCCGTACTTACAAGATGGTCAGGGACATAGGCCTGAAAAGGACCTTCAGCCTTATCACGCCGGGGAATGCCGGAGCCTGATTCGGGGATCCAGCTCTCGGTAACGTAGTGGGGCATGTAGAGGCTATCCATTCGTCAAACCCCAATGAGTGGTTGGATAACTCTTATCCAACCACTCATTGGGGTTTAGGTGCTAGATAACTCTTAAACATTCGGGCTTTAAGGCTGAAATGTAGCCTCAATGAGAATGCCAATGACAATCCCATCTGACCGGCCGCGCTGACCTCGGCCAAATCCCCAGACCTCGATCCCGAAACCTCCTGGTGGGTGGTGGGGCGTCGCCAAGCGCTTGGCGACGCCGACCTGCAGGTTGCGGGTTTCAGGTCTGGGGAAATGCAGTGGAGGCTGGAAACGCCGAAGCCCGTCGCCTAAGTCAACTGCGCAATGAGAACATCAATGACAACCTCAATGAGAATTTTGTCATTGAAGCGGCTCTTCCGGTTTCGGGGTGCGTAGCGGGGT
>NZ_KV803684.1:0-343 GCF_001811145.1 Corynebacterium sp. HMSC062A03
TGTTGGTTGTGTGTTCGTTATTTAGGGCGCATGGTGGATGCCTTGGCATGCTGAGCCGATGAAGGACGTGTAAGGCTGCGTTAAGCCTCGGGGAGTTGTCAATAAAGCGTTGATCCGAGGATGTCCGAATGGGGAAACCTGGCACCTGTTATGGGGTGTTACCCTTCAGTGAATTCATAGCTGTTGTGGGGGTTTACGCGGGGAAGTGAAACATCTCAGTACCCGTAGGAGAAGAAAATAAAATATGATTCTGCTAGTAGTGGCGAACGAACGTGGATGAGGCTAAACCGTGTGCATGTGATACTTGGTAGGGGTTGTGTGTGCGGTGTTGTGGGCCCCAATG
>NZ_KV803685.1:0-10683 GCF_001811145.1 Corynebacterium sp. HMSC062A03
GCTGATGCTTGTGCGCCGGGTGCAGGTTCCTCTAGCGGTTCCTCTTCCTCCAAGTAATCCGCACAGCGTAGGGACGTGTTCCCTCTAATAACACCGCCCCGGGAGGTGCGTTAACCTCCCTCCTAACTTGAGAGTTGATGAAGCGGGACACTGCCACCGAGCTTTATAGCCCGGTGGCGTGGCCTGACTCATTGCTCGATTTTGTTTGATAGTGCCGAAATACCATTTGGTTATTTCTCATAGTCTTGGGTCTCTACCGAAGCTTTTCCTTTCCTTAAGCTGTATGAGTGGAGGCTCATGGCCGCTGGCTTGTTAAAGCCGGTGTGCACGTACCCCGTCGCGTAGGTCAGAGGACGCGCCGGGGTACTTTCGTTTTTATTCTGAGCGTGTCTCTCGGTGGTGTTTCTCTTTTGTTTGAAGCAGAGGTAGATGTGCTCTTGTGAGGTACGTCTTGCTAAGCTGACAGTGCTTTTTGAGCGTGCTTAGCTGGTGCTCTTTTGGTGCTGGCGGCTTCTAATTACACATCGTCACGGGTGCTTCCTTGTTTGTCTTGAATGCGCGTGGCCCAGTTCCGTTTCTTTTGTCTTATTGGGTTGTGCATGGATTGGCTGAGGAGGCTGAGATGCCGCGGAATAGCGGCGAACCGTCGAACCTGATCCGGATAATGCCGGCGAAAGGGAGGAATCATGAACTCTGTATCTCATGGTGGATTTGTTAATAGCGGCGAAACTGCGAATGGTGTTGCTCCACGCAGTTTGAACTGGCGCGTCGTTGACATCGTGGTGGCATCCGTGCTGGGTGTGGCCTGCGGAATTGTGTTCCTGGCATGGAACACGGTGGGCTACGCCTGGTTCCAGGCCATGGATGCGCTCACGCCGGGCTTGGGCGGTATTGCCACTGGTATTTGGCTGCTGGGTGGTGTTGTCGGTGGCCTGATTATCCGCAAGCCGGGTGCAGCACTCTACGTAGAGCTGCTGGCGGCGATTGTGTCGGCGGTGCTGGGCTCCCAGTGGGGAATTAGTACGTTGTACTCCGGTATTGCGCAGGGCATTGGCGTGGAGATTGTCTTGGCAATCTTCCTCTACCGCCGCTTTGGATTGGGCATTGCGATGCTCGGCGGCATGGCTGCGGGCTGGGGTGCGTTTGTACTGGAGCTGTTTACCTCCGGAAACCTGGGTAAGACTCTGCAATTCAACATCATCTACCTAGTGACGCTGAGCATCTCCGGAGCCATTCTGGCGGGTGCCGTGGGCTATTTCGTGGTTAAGGCTCTTGCGAAGACTGGTGCGCTGGATCGCTTTGCGGTTGGCCGCGAACAGCACAACGCTTAGGCAGCGTTGCGTGTTGCTTGTTACTTGTTTGCGCTGTTCTTCAATGTTCCGCGTTGTTTGTTGTTCGTCGATCGTTGACTGATGATGGTTGACGTTGCTGACTGTGATGGCTGGTTCTGATGGCTGATGTGGGTAGTGCTGGGGCCACGAAGCTTGTGGCCCGTGGCTATGGCTGGACGCATGCGGGGAGGCGTGCGCCGGCGCTAGCGGATATTGACTTGGTTGTATCGCCGGGGGAGAAGGTGCTGCTGTGTGGTGATTCCGGTTCCGGGAAATCCACGCTGCTGGCAGCCATAGCGGGCGTGCTTGGTGGGGATGATGAAGGTACCCGTGTCGGGGAGATTCTTCTTGAAGATGCCTCTGGCCACGTGGAGCCACCCGGACGCACGATTCCGGTGGGGCTGGTACTGCAGGACCCAGACTCGCAGGTGATTGCCGCGCGCGTGGGCGATAACGTGGCCTTTGGTTGTGAGAATCTGGCATATCCGCGCTCGGAGATTTGGCAGCGGGTGTCGGCGGCGTTATCGATGGTGGGGCCATCGGTGGACTTGTCATTTCCCACCGAGCAGCTCTCCGGTGGGCAGAAGCAACGCCTAGCCTTGGCTGGTGTCATCGCGATGGGGGCGGGCATGGTGCTGCTGGATGAGCCGACGGCGAACCTCGACCCGGAGGGTGCGCGTGAGGTCATCGAGGCCGTAACGACCATGGTGGAGCGCACGGGTGCAACCCTCATCGTCGTAGAGCACCAGCACGCGGCGTGGAAAGGCGTGCTCGACCGGGCTATTGAGCTGAAGGACGGGCGCATCGTCGCTGATGGGCCTTTAGAGTCTGTTGTCGCTTCGCGGTCTATTAGCGGTTTGCCGCGGGCGCGGGAGATCGGCGGGACGTCGCCAAGCAACACTGGGGCAGTACCGGAGAAGGCGGCGCTGTGGAGTACGGACTTGGTCACCCGCTTCGGGCCGCCGCGTAGCTACGCGCTGCCGCGGGGGATGTCCACGGTGATTACTGGGCCAAATGGAGCGGGCAAGACCACGTGGCTGATGACGGTAGCGGGGTTGCTACCGGCAGTCTCCGGAGAGATTGGTGTGGCAGAGTA
Organism: Corynebacterium sp. HMSC062A03; assembly: GCF_001811145.1. Taxonomy (NCBI): domain Bacteria; kingdom Bacillati; phylum Actinomycetota; class Actinomycetes; order Mycobacteriales; family Corynebacteriaceae; genus Corynebacterium; species Corynebacterium sp. HMSC062A03. The sequence continues at coordinate 2,428 of NZ_KV803685.1, forward strand.
CGTGCGCCGAGGGCTGAAAGGCTCGCCGCTGACGTGGAAATCTCGGGAGCTGGCAGACCGTATAGGATTCGTCTTCCAGAACCCCGAGCACCAGTTCGTCGCCCGCACAGTGGCAGAAGAGCTGCGCGTAGCGCCCCGGGTTATGCACCGCGAGGTGCCGGAGGCGCGCATTGCGGAGCTCGTGGAGTCGCTGCGCCTGGGGCATCTGCTCAACGCCAATCCGTTTACTCTCTCCGGAGGGGAGAAGCGCCGGTTGTCCGTGGCCACGGCGCTGGTCACTGCACCCGAGGTGCTGCTCCTTGACGAGCCCACCTTCGGCCAAGATCCCCACACCTTCACCGAGCTGGTGTGGTTGCTGCGGCGCATGGCGGATGAGGGGACGACGATTGCGTCGGTGACCCACGATCCGTTGTTCATTTCCGCGTTGGGTGACCACCGAGTGGAGGTGAGCCGTGGCTAATTCGTCTTCGGTGAACGTGAAGGGCGCTGGCCGTTTGGGCAGCGCTGGACTGTTGCGTGGTGTAAATCCGCTGACGCGCATCTTCCTGATGTTCGTGTGGGTTACGCCCCTGTTGCTTTCGGTGGATTGGGTCTCAGCGGTTGTGTCGTTGGGCATGACGCTTCTTTTCGCGCCGCTGTGTGGGGTGTCGTGGCCGCGGTTGGTGAAGGCTGGGTGGTTCCTGTTTCTTATTGCGCCGTTGTCTGGTATTTCGATGCTGCTATACGGTGCGCCTGGCGGGCGGGAGTACTTCAGCTGGTGGCTGATTACGGTCACGGATAACTCGCTGGAACTGGCCATCGCCATTACCGTGCGTGTGCTGGCGGTGGCGCTGCCCATGGTGGTGCTGGCGCGGGATATTGACCCGACGGAGCTGGGGGATGCCCTCTCGCAGATCCTCAAGCTGCCCTCACGCTTCGTTATCGGTGCTGTGGCCGGGGTGCGCATGATGACGCTCTTTAAATCAGACTGGCAGTACCTCGCCATGGCGCGGCGTGCACGTGGGCTTACCGACGAAGGCCGCATCAAGCACCTCATCACCATGTCCTTCGGATTGTTGGTGTTAGCCCTGAGGCGCGGCGGCAAGCTGGCCACGGCGATGGAGGCGCGCGGATTCGGGCGCACACCGCCGGGCGGTGGCCAGCGCACCTGGGCGCGGCCCTCACGTCTCGCCGGCCGGGACTGGCTGGTGATGGTGGTGGGAACCGGCCTTGCGGCGCTTCCGGTGGTAGTTTCGGTTCTCAGTGGGTCCTGGAGATTTTTTGGACTCTAGGATGACTCTCTTAAAAGCTGCACGCTAGACAAACCCAGAAGTGGTGAAAGACAACATGCAGGACACGGACCGCACGGACCATCGGGAAGGCGGTAAGGGAACTGCCGATACCAACGCCGCCGAGATGGACAGGCTCTTGAATGATGTGATGTCGCTCGCGGCGGCACGCAAGCGCCCGATGCGCCCAATTACCGTGCTTATCGACGGCCCCTCGGGCGCCGGCAAGACCTGGACCTCCGTGGCCCTCGCGGAGCGTACCGGGTGGCGCGTTGTCCACCTCGACGAATTCTATCCTGGTTGGCATGGGCTGCAAGAAGGCTCAAAGATGGTCTCGGAACAAGTGCTGCGGGAGAATAACCCGGGCTATTGGCGCTGGGACTGGGAAGCCAACGCGCCGAAGGACTGGGCTAGTTTGGATGAGCGCGACGATCTGATCGTTGAAGGCGTAGGTTCGGTTACTGAGGCCACCGTAGCCGCCGCCAACGAGCGCGGCTCCGTGGTGACCGTGCGCATCGACGGGCCGCGTGAGAAGCGTCGCGAGCGCGCCCTTGAGCGCGACCCTGGCTACGAAGAGTGGTTTGAAACCTGGGAGAAGCAGGAGCAACAGCACTTCGCTGAGCGCGCGGTGGAGGCGGACCTGACCTGGGAGTGGCGCTAATACTCACTGCAGCTTGAGTGCCAAGCCAAGCAGCCACATCATGGATTTGGGCAGATCAGCGGGGTGGTGGTAGTCTATTCTAGGTTTCATCTTTATAGGAGATGAAAAGTCTGATCGGTATCTCGACCATCCTGTGGTTGAGGGACGTTCTGGACATGCGGAAGGGCCCCGGAGAAGAGCCCCTATTTTTGCATGTTTGGACTTGTGAAAGCGGTCAGTTCAAGCCGAAGTCATAGAGAAAGACTAGATTTATGCCAACTATTCAGCAGCTGGTCCGAAAGGGCCGCCACTCCAAGAAGGCCAAGGTTGCTACGGCCGGCCTGAAGGGCTCCCCGCAGCGCCGTGGCGTGTGCACCCGCGTGTACACCACCACCCCGAAGAAGCCGAACTCGGCTCTACGTAAGGTTGCCCGTGTGCGCCTGACCTCCGGTATCGAGGTTTCCGCCTACATTCCGGGTGAGGGCCACAACCTGCAGGAGCACTCCATGGTGCTCGTCCGCGGTGGTCGTGTGAAGGACCTCCCGGGTGTTCGCTACAAGATTATCCGCGGCGCACTGGATACCCAGGGCGTGAAGGACCGTAAGCAGGCTCGTTCCCGCTACGGCGCAAAGAAGGGACAGTAATCAACAATGCGTAAGAATGCTGCACCGAAGCGTCCTGTAGTTAAGGACCCGGTTTACAACTCCGAGCAGGTCACCATGCTCGTGAACAAGATCCTGCGTGACGGCAAGAAGTCCACCGCTGAGCGCATCGTTTACGGCGCTCTTGAGGTTTGCCGCGAGAAGACCGGTACCGACCCGGTTGGCACCCTGGAGAAGGCTCTGGGCAACATCCGCCCGGACCTCGAGGTCCGCTCCCGCCGCGTGGGTGGCGCTACCTACCAGGTGCCGGTTGAGGTTAAGCCGGCTCGTTCCAACACCCTGGCTCTGCGTTGGTTGGTGACCTTCACCCGTCAGCGTCGTGAGAACAGCATGATCGAGCGTCTCGCCAACGAGATCCTCGATGCATCCAACGGCCTGGGCGCTTCTGTTAAGCGTCGTGAGGATACTCACAAGATGGCTGAGGCCAACCGCGCCTTCGCTCACTACCGCTGGTAATCCCGCCGGTAGAACCCGCCACATGGCATCATGGCTCGAACAGCGATATCATCGTTTACCTGCGCTGACAGTGCGTGTTCTCGCTCCCTTTGGTGGAGCTCTGCACGCTAGCTAGTGGGGAACCTAAACTTGAATAGCGTTGTTCGGGCTATTTTTTATGGCGTGGGCTTTAGCTCTCACGCTGACGAAGAAGCCTAGACGTGGCAAAATAGACCAAGACCTATCCATGAAGACGTCATTTGAAGTTGCGTCAGTGCATAACTGACGCCGGCGTCGACGACAATTAAGTTGGGGTATTAACTGTGGCACAAGAAGTGCTTAAGGATCTGCACAAGGTCCGCAATATCGGCATCATGGCGCACATCGATGCGGGTAAGACCACCACCACCGAGCGCATCCTCTACTACACCGGCATCAACCGCAAGGTCGGCGAGACCCACGACGGTGGCGCCACCACTGACTGGATGGAACAGGAGAAGGAGCGCGGCATTACCATTACGTCCGCCGCTGTGACCTGTTTCTGGAACAATAACCAGATCAACATCATTGACACCCCGGGTCACGTGGACTTCACCGTTGAGGTTGAGCGCTCCCTGCGTGTTCTCGACGGCGCTGTTGCTGTCTTCGACGGTAAGGAAGGCGTGGAGCCGCAGTCCGAGCAGGTGTGGCGCCAGGCTGCTAAGTACGACGTTCCCCGTGTCTGCTTCGTCAACAAGATGGACAAGCTGGGCGCTGACTTCTACTTCACCGTTCAGACCATCATCGATCGCCTCGGCGCTAAGCCGTTGGTTATGCAGCTGCCGATCGGTGCTGAGGATGATTTCGACGGCGTCGTCGACCTGATCAACATGCAGGCCATCACTTGGCGCGGCAAGACCGAGATTGGTACCGATGGCACCATCGAGGAGATCCCGGCCGACCTTCAGGAGAAGGCTGAGGAGTACCGCGAGAAGCTGCTCGAGACCGTCGCTGAGTCTGACGAAGAGCTCATGGAGAAGTACTTCGGCGGCGAAGAGCTGACCATTGAGGAAATCAAGGGCGCTATCCGCAAGCTGACCGTTAACTCCGAGATCTACCCGGTCTTCTGCGGTACCGCTTACCGCAACAAGGGTGTTCAGCCGCTGCTCGACGCCATTGTTGACTACCTCCCGAACCCTCTGGACATCGGCGAGGTCAACGGTACCTCCCTCGATGGCGAGGAGACCCTGACCCGTAAGCCTTCCGTTCAGGAGCCGTTCTCCGCACTGGCCTTCAAGATTGCCGTACACCCGTTCTTCGGCAAGCTCACCTACGTGCGCGTTTACTCCGGCCAGGCTATCCCAGGCGAGAACATGCTCAACTCCACCAAGAACAAGAAGGAGCGCGTGGGCAAGCTCTTCCAGATGCACGCGAACAAGGAGAACCCGGTCGAGCACGCTGACGCCGGTAACATCTACGCGTTCATCGGCCTGAAGGAAACCACCACCGGTGATACCCTCTGTAACCCGGACAACCCGATCATCCTCGAGTCCATGGACTTCCCGGATCCGGTTATCCAGGTTGCTATTGAACCGAAGACCAAGGCTGACCAGGAGAAGCTGGGTACCGCTATTCAGAAGTTGGCTGAAGAGGACCCGACCTTCACGGTCCAGCTCGACGAAGAATCCGGCCAGACCGTTATCGGCGGCATGGGTGAGCTGCACCTGGACGTCTTGGTTGACCGTATGAAGCGCGAGTTCAAGGTTGAGGCAAACATCGGTAACCCGCAGGTTGCTTACCGTGAGACCATTCGCAAGAAGGTTGAGTCCCTGGACTACACCCACAAGAAGCAGACCGGTGGTTCCGGCCAGTTCGCAAAGGTTATCGTCACCATCGAGCCTTATAACCCGGATCCGGAAGAGCTGGAAGAGGGCGAGTCCGCAACCTACAAGTTCGAGAACTCCGTCACCGGTGGCCGTGTTCCGAAGGAGTACATCCCGTCCGTCGACGCGGGTATCCAGGACGCTATGCAGTACGGCTTCGTTGCTGGCTTCCCGCTGGTGAACATCAAGGCCACCCTCGAGGATGGTGCTTACCACGATGTTGACTCCTCTGAGATGGCCTTCAAGCTCGCTGGCTCCCAGGTCCTCAAGGAGGCCGTTGCTAAGGCAAAGCCGGTTCTGCTTGAGCCGATCATGGCCGTTGAGGTCGTGACCCCGGAGGAGTACATGGGTACCGTTAACGGTGACATCTCCTCCCGCCGTGGCCAGGTCTTCGCTATGGAAGACCGCTCCGGCGCCAAGGTGGTTAAGGCTAAGGTTCCGCTGTCCGAGATGTTCGGCTACATTGGTGACCTGCGTTCTTCCACCGCTGGTCGTGCAAACTTCACCATGGTCTTCGATTCCTACGCTGAGGTTCCCTCCTCCGTGGCACAGGAGATCATCGAGGAGCGCACCGGCGCCAAGGCCTAAGGCTTAAGGGGATCCGATCGATTCCCTTGCCTGTGGGGGCTGGTAGTCTTCGCCAGTAGGCACCAGCTCCCAACGCTGGGGAGGTAGCGGTCCGCTGAGTGCGTAAAGGTTTTTGCGCGTTGAGCCGGCCGTTACCCTCCCAGGATCCTTTAAATTGATTCTTGTCGAGGGTCAACGTCCGCACGTGTTGGGCGGGGTTACCTCCTATTTGGGCAGTTTGAAAAAACTGCGGCATAAATCTAGGATCGTGTAACTGGCACGTAAGAAAGCGTCATTAGCGCTTATGAGCTTCGGCTCGAAGTGCCAATGGCAATACAAACCACGTGGCTGCGAAATACGTAGCCGCCATAGAGTCCAGGAGGACAAACAGTGGCAAAGGAGAAGTTCGAGCGTACGAAGCCGCATGTGAACATCGGCACCATCGGACACGTCGACCACGGCAAGACCACCACCACCGCAGCGATCACCAAGGTTCTGGCTGACGCTTACCCGGAGGAGAACACCGCTTTCGCATTCGACTCCATCGATAAGGCTCCTGAGGAGAAGGAGCGCGGTATTACCATCAACATCTCCCACGTGGAGTACTCCACCCCGAAGCGCCACTACGCACACGTGGACGCCCCGGGCCACGCCGACTACATCAAGAACATGATTACCGGTGCTGCTCAGATGGACGGTGCCATCCTGGTTGTTGCTGCAACCGATGGCCCGATGCCGCAGACCCGCGAGCACGTTCTTCTGGCTCGCCAGGTTGGCGTTCCGTACATCCTCGTTGCACTAAACAAGTGCGACATGGTTGACGATGAGGAAATCATCGAGCTCGTCGAGATGGAGATCCGCGAGCTGCTCGCTGAGCAGGACTACGACGAGGAAGCTCCGATCGTTCACATCTCCGCTCTGAAGGCTCTCGAGGGCGACGAGAAGTGGGTACAGTCCGTCATCGACCTGATGGACGCCTGCGACGAGTCCATCCCGGATCCGGAGCGCGAGCTGGACAAGCCGTTCCTGATGCCGATCGAGGACATCTTCACCATTACCGGCCGCGGTACCGTTGTTACCGGCCGTGTTGAGCGTGGCTCCCTGAACGTCAACGAGGACATCGAGATCATCGGTATCAAGGACAAGTCCATGTCCACCACCGTTACCGGTATCGAGATGTTCCGCAAGATGATGGACTACACCGAGGCTGGCGACAACTGTGGTCTGCTTCTGCGTGGTACCAAGCGTGAAGAGGTGGAGCGTGGCCAGGTTTGCATCAAGCCGGGCGCTTACACCCCGCACACCAAGTTCGAGGGTTCCGTCTACGTCCTGAAGAAGGAAGAGGGCGGCCGCCACACCCCGTTCATGGACAACTACCGTCCGCAGTTCTACTTCCGCACCACCGACGTTACCGGTGTCATCAAGCTGCCGGAGGGCACCGAGATGGTTATGCCGGGCGACAACGTTGAGATGTCCGTAGAGCTCATCCAGCCGGTCGCTATGGACGAGGGCCTGCGCTTCGCTATCCGCGAGGGCTCCCGTACCGTCGGCGCTGGCCGCGTTACCAAGATCCTCGGCTAATTCTCGCTAGGGCTTAAGGCTCTTCCTGATTAGCAGGTCTGTAAGCCGCTCAATCCCTGATGGGGTTGGGCGGCTTTGGTGATCGTGGGCCTACTAGGCTTAGGAGTCATGTTTGACCCAACCCGTATTGACCGAACCCTCGCCGCCCTGCGTGCCGCGTGGGAAGGCCAACCGGACTTACCTTTGGGAACCCTGTTTGGAATGCTGGCGGCGGAAGGATACGGCTGGGGCGTGCCTGACGACGAACTCACCGCCCGCCTAGAGTCCATGGCAGCCGTCCACCCGCCGCTCGTGCCTCTCGACCGCCACCTCATCACCGAAGGCCTCTGGCTCGTCGTTACCCCGTCTCATCGCGTTACCGTGATGCCCACAGTCCCTACCTTTTCTCCTCATGGCCCTGTTGTTCCGGCTTCGACCAAGTCCACAGAGCACCCGGTATCCATGGTGCCCACCGCGCTTCCGGCGGGCCTGGTTGACAAGGCTCCCACCGAGTCCTCACGGTGCCTCGATGAGCAGCGCATCCCAAGCCAGTTTCAAGAGGACAACGCCTCTAATTCCCAGCCGCATCGAGCCACGTGCGTGGCAGTCGTACGGCCGGTATCGAAGGAAGGACAACGAGGGCAACCTGTGGCGTGGCAGGTCTCAGCACTCCGTCCGGTGGGCCCTGGCCGCCCGCTTGTCCTCGCAGACACTGAAGGTTTCGAGCACCGCTTTGGTGTTATCGAGTCTGTTACCCGGCCGCGCGAAGACCATCGCAGCTTGACTGGATTGAAGCGCCGCAGCGTGGGGGACCGCGTGTGGTTCATCCGCACCGATACGGAAACAATCCTCCTCGACCACGGTCTGCATATCATCGAGCGCAAAAACCGGGAGCTCATCCGCACTGATTTCTCGTGGCATCGCATCGAGGAAGGCGAAGTCGGAAGCGCATTCCGCGTTCACCTCTCACGCGGAACCATGCACACGTTTGGCGTTATCAAGGAGCTTATCCTCGCCGAGTCAGAGCCCTGCAGTGCTCCTCCCTCGCAACCCCATTAATCAGTCCTGGTGCGCCGAGCCTTGCTCGGAGGCTGGCCTTGATTGGCGGGTTCGCCTTTAAGAGCTAAGGGTCCCCGTTGCATCTGCCGCTTCCCGTGGCATGTGAAGCGTAGTCGGGGATCCTGCCAGCCTGGCTTCGCCTTTAAGGGCTTAAGGATCCCGTTGCTTTTGCTGCTTCCGGCAGCACGTGAAGCCGGACTTGG